>DATASE010000015.1:0-33500 GCA_036269375.1 Solirubrobacteraceae bacterium | reverse complement strand
CTGGCCGCCGGACAGACGCAGGGCAGGGCGGTCGAGATCGTCGCGGACCTCGTCGTAGAGCCCGGCGCGGCGCAGCGCGTCGATCACGAGCGGCTCGATCTCGCGCCGGCGCGGGCGCTTGCGCGACTGCTCGCGCAGCGCGAAGGCGACGTTGTCGAAGATCGGCATCGGGAAGGGGTTGGGCTGCTGGAAGACCATCGCCACACGCGCGCGCAGCGTCGTATCGGGAAGCTCGTGGATGTCCTCGCCGTCGAGCAGCACCTGCCCCTGGCGCGCGGCCGTCCCGCCCGTGCGCACGATCGTGCTCGACCGCGAGCCGGTGCCGGTCGCGCCGCCGCAACAGCGCGAGGCCGTGCGCACGCGGTTGGGCGGCGCTGGGCCGGAGCGGCTGACGCTGCGCGACGTCTCGATCCACTACGGCACCGATCGCCGATCGGCACCGCATTCGGGGCGCGGGGCTGGATCGCAGGTCCTCCGGCCAGCAGTGGACAGGGTCTCGCTCTCGATCCACCAGGGCGAGGTCCTGGCTCTGATCGGTCCGTCGGGCTGCGGCAAGACGAGCCTGTTGCGCACGCTCAACCGCCTCACCGAGCTGACCCCGGGCGCGGCTCGCTCGGGGGAGATCCTGCTCGACGGGCAGGACATACACACGCTTCAGGACACCCACCTGCGCGCGCGGGTGGCGATGGTCTTCCAGCAACCCAATCCCTTTCCGATGTCGATCTTCGACAACGTCGCCTTCGCGCTGCGCGAACAGTCGCGCAAGCGTCCGCGACGGCGTGAGCTGGAGCCCCAGGTCGTGGACGCCCTGCAACGGGCGGGGCTCTACGAGGAGGTTCGCGAGGACCTCGACCGTCCGGCTCTGCGTCTTTCCGGTGGCCAGCAGCAAAGGCTGTGCATCGCCCGTGCGATCGCGATGCGCCCCGAGGCCCTGTTGATGGACGAGCCGTGCTCGGCGCTTGACCCGATCTCGACGGGTGCGATCGAGCAGTTGATCGGCGAGCTGCGCCGCGACCTGGCGGTCGTGATCGTCACCCACAACCTCGCGCAGGCCCGGCGCGTCGCCGACAAGGTCGCGTTCATGTACATGGGCGACCTTGTCGAGTACGGGACCGCCGAGCAGGTGTTCGAGTCGCCGCGAGCAGAGCGCACGCGCGACTACGTGCGGGGCGCGTTCGGCTAGCGGACGATGAGTCTCGTGGCCCTCCCTAGCCAAACCGCACCGCAGGCGGCGGCGACCTGCCAGAGCTGCGGCGCGGCGCTGGTCCCCGACCAGCGCTACTGCCTCTCCTGCGGGCAACCGTGCGCTTCGGTGCGGCTGCCGTTCCTGGACGTCTTGCAGCAGGCCGAGGGCGACGGTTCCGCGCAGACGACCGTGCTGGCCGCGCCGGTGGCCTACGCGCCGGCCTGGGAGCCCGACGGCGCGCTCGGCTGGCTGCGACGTTACTCAGGACTGCTGGCGCTGGTCGGCGTGCTGCTCGTGACCGGTCTGATCGGGCTGCTGATCGGGCACTGGACGAAATCGAGCGCACCCTCCGGACCACAGGTGCTAAAGGTCGAGTTCCCGAACGGCTCGCCGTTGGCCGCGGCGGGAGCCGGTGGGACAGCTGCCGCCTCGACGACTTCGACAGCCGCCACCCCGACGGCTGCGAGCACGAAGTCCGCGCCCGTCAGCGAAGCGCAGGAACAGAAAGAAGTCAAAGAAGCCGAAGTCGCGACGGTGAAGGCGCCGCCGCCGGCAAAGACCAACTCAGCGAGCTTGAAAAAGCTCTCGAAATCGACCGGCAAGGCCCACCAGAAGGAAATCGAATCGCTGACCGCCGGCGGCAAACCGATCGAAACGGGGGGCTGATGTCGCCCACGTGCAACGCCGGTGCGTCGTTCGTGCCCTGCTCTCGCGCAAATCTCCCTCCTGCGTGGGTCCGATGAGCCTGGCCCCCGCCGCCAGCCCGTCGCTGGCCGACCTGCGCAACCGCCGCCAGCAGCTGGCCGAGCGCGTTGCCACGCTGACCTGGGACCTGGGCGGGCTCACCTTCGAGATGGCTGTGCGCGACCACTATCGCCTGGACGTCCTCTCCCGCCGCGCCGCCGAGCTGCAGCAGGCCGATGCCGAGCTCGGCGAGATCCAGCGCCTGCTCGGCGCCGCCGAGGCAGTCGTTCACGGACACTGCCGCTCCTGCGGAGCGGTGCACTCCCGCGGCGCCGCCTACTGCTGGCACTGCGGAGCGCCGTTGCTGCGCGAGGTGCGCCCGGGGGCGGTCGAGCAGTCGGGGGCGTCGGCGGGGTAGGGGCAGGTCGGCTGACAGCGGCCGAGACGGTCGAGAAGACTGGTCTACCTGCCGGAGCAGCGGTGGGCTTGTGGAGCTCGAGTTCAGTCCGTGCGCTGGAGCAGCGTTTCTACCAGCAGACGCGCCTTCACCGGTGGCTCGCGACTCGGATACAGCTGCTCGAGAACTTCCATCGCCTGCTCGACCTCGTCGATATCGCACTCGCGCAGCAGCAGCTCGATGTCCTCGTCGTCCTCTCCGACGCGGCTTGCCATCAGCTTCATGGCCAGTAGATAGCGCGGCGAGGCGTTGCTGACTTCGATTCCATCGATCTCGGGTAGCGGCCTGCGTTCCTCGTCGGGCCCTGGCATGAAGGCCTTGGCCGCGTCGTTTAGCCAGTCCTCGGGCAGGTCGAGTTGTTCGGCGACCTTGGCGGCGGCGTCATAGATGGCGGCCTTCGGCTCAAAGACGGCGTCGACGTCGCGGGTGACGCGCCGCGTGGAGTAGGCGAGCGCCATCGCTGCCCCGCCCACCACGAAGATCTGACCGCGCACGCCCCTTTCCTCGAGCTCGCGGCCCACGGCGCGCAGCGCCGCCACGATCGTTGCACGCGTCAGGCGCTCAGGCACGATCGAACACCTCGCGGGCGATGAACACGCCGTGACGAGCAAACACTGCCGGTGTGTGAGCGAGCACGTACGCGTCGAGCGCGGGAGCGCTCGAGACGAACCACCAAGGCTCAACGAAGCGACTGGGCCGCTCGACCCAGCTTGGCGGGGCGATCTCCGCCTCACGGGCAAAGTGCTCGGCGGTTCCGGCGAGCGCCGCGTCGAATCTGGGATCCCCCGTCGGCGGCGGCTCCTCGCGCAGCAGTGCTCGCTTGCCGGGAAGTGGAGACCCCCGGAAGTCATCGGCGAACCCGTAGAGCAGCCGTAGCGCGTCGCGCTCCCTGTGCTCGACAAGGTCGGCCGCCATGACAGGCGCGACCTCTCTCAGCGATAGCGCCCCTCGGCGGGTGCGCGGGCTAGCTCGGATCAGCAAGTCGTGGTCGCAGGCATCGAGCAGCCTCTCCAGCGTTCGGATGCCGGGCGCGCGCTTGCCCGTCTCGTATGCGGCGATAGCCGGCTGTGTGGTGCTCGCTCGGTCGGCGAGCTGGCTTTGCGTGAGCCCGGCGGCGCTACGCGCTCGCTTGATTAGCCGTGGGACGGTCATCCTCTTCGATTATACGCAAAACGATATATCGACATAGCACGCGCCGCCTAATCCTTTCCATTGTCCCAGTGAAAAGGATCGAGAGTGGAATAGAGCGCCTCAGATCCATCGTGCTCGCGGCGGTCGTTCCTTGACGGCAGCAACGCTGCTGGCGTTAGCATCGACGCCGTGAAGCTCCTGCTGGCAGCAGCGCTAGTCGCGGCGCTTGCGACTGGGGGCGTCCTGTCGCGGGCGCAGCCGGCGTCTCCGCGCGAAGGCGGCTGCCAGATCTTTCCGGCGAGCAACCCTCTCAACCGGGAAATCGCGCACGCGCCCGTCGATCCGCGCTCTTCCCAATACGTCGCGAGCATCGGCGCCGATGTCCATCTGCACGCCGACTTCGGCACGCCGCCGAGCTACGGGATTCCGTATGTGGTGGTTGGTCCGCATCAGAGGCGGGTCCCGATCAACTTCACCGAATACGGAGCGGAATCTGAGCCGGGCCCCTACCCGGTGCCGCCGAACGCGCCCGTCGAGGGGGCGGGCGAAGAAGGCGATCGACATGTGCTGGTGCTGCAGAGCGGGAGCTGCCGGCTGTACGAGCTCTACGACGCCCATCGTGTCGGCGCCGGCTGGGACGCAGGCTCGGGGGCGGTGTTCGACCTGCGCTCGAACGCGCTGCGTCATGAAGGTTGGACGTCCGCCGACGCAGCCGGCCTGCCGATCTTCCCGCTGCTGGCACGCTATCCCGAGGTCAGGGCCGGCGCGATCGACCATGCTCTGCGGGTGACCGTGCCGCGTACGCAGCGCGGCTACGTCCATCCAGCGACGCATTTCGCGTCCTCCAGCTCGGACCCAACGCTGCCGCCGATGGGGTTGCGGCTGCGGTTGAAGGCCGGTTACGGCCTGGCCGGCTTTCACGGCCAGGCGCTCGTGATCCTGCGGGCGCTCAAGCGCTACGGACTGATCGTCGCCGACAACGGGTCCCCCTGGTTCATCACCGGTGCCCCGTCGCGGCGCTGGAACGACGAAGACCTGGACCAGCTCAAGCGCGTGCCCGGGTCAGCGTTCGAAGCGGTACGCAGCGGGCAGATCCGGCGGGTGGGGTGAGCGGTTTGCGGTCGGCGTGAGGGGAGTGTGCGGTAAGGCGAGTATGAGTGCGGCATCTTCAGTGGCGAGAGAAGGGAAGACAGCGGGACGCCCCTATGAGTATGGGTATGACATCAGATGCTTGGACTGATAACATCAAGCATCATAACTCGGACGACGCTCGATCTCGACGCCTCTGTACTGGCTCAGTTGCGCCAACGCGCGCGTGAGGAGAACAAGAGCATGGGCCAGGTGGCCTCCGAGCGGTTGGCTGCTTCGCTTCGGCCGGACTCGACTGCCGAGCCGGCGGCGTTCGAGTGGCCCACCTCACACATGGGCAGGCCCAAGGTCGACCTGCATGACAGAGAAGCCATCTGGCGCGCTCTCGACTCGGGGGAGTGAGGATCCCAGTGGTCTTGGTTGCGGGAACGGCGCCCCTTTGAGCGTCACCGTCGATGCCAACGTGCTGCTGTACGCCAGCAACTCCGACGACCCGTTGCATCTCAATGCGCGCGAGTTGCTGGAGCGGCTCGCCGGCGGGCCGAGTCTGTTCTACCTCTTCTGGCCGACGATCATGGGGTTCCTACGGATCGGTACCCACCCGGCGATCTTCCCCGACCCGCTCACCCCTGCGCGAGCGATGGCCACGGTGGCGAAGCTGCTCGAGCGTCCCAACGTCCGCACCGAGGGCGAGGGAGCCAGGTTCTGGGGGATCTACCGGCAGGTCGCCGGAGAAGACACGCGTGGCAATCATGTGCCCGATGCCCATCTCGTCGCGCTGATGCGCTCGCACGGGATCGCGACGATCTATACGCGCGACCGCGATTTTCGTCGCTACGAAGGCATAACTGTGCGTGATCCTTTCGCGCCGCGACACTAGCTCGACGCGTGCGCCGGCCGGACCTCAGGCCGGCGACGGCGCAGAGCAGTTCCCCGTAGGGGATGCCGCTTACCCCGTGGACTCGTGCTCAGCTGCGGTCGCCGGCTCGCGCTGCGCGAACGCGTCTTGCGGCTGTGTCGCCGACTGCTGGGCGTTGGAGCCTGCCTGTTGAGCGGTTGGCGCGGCCTCTTGCTGCGCCGGCTGCTGAGACGCCGGGGCCGGAGCGGGCGGTTGCTGGGAGGGCTGGGCTGGAGCGGGCGGCAGCGTCTGCTGCGTCGCCGGGGTGTGGCTCTCTCCGGTGACCGACTGCTTGAACTCGCGCAGCCCGGTCCCGAGCGAGCGCCCGATCTCCGGAAGGCGCCGCGCGCCGAACACGAGCAGGACGAGCAGGAACAGGAGCAGTATGTGGGAGGGGTTGTCTAGTCCCATGCACAGAGTCTAGGGCGAATCGGACGCTTGCGGGCGATCTTTGCGGCTCCGCCGCAGCTGCGCATCGCACTCGTCACGCGTGTGTTCGCTCGTGTGCCCATCCGCGCTACGTCCTGAGCGCTCCTGTGGCTCTTCGCCGGTGTGTTGTGAGCGGTCGGCTGGCTTGTGGCCGGCGGCGCCGTGTCGTGAGCGCTCGCATGGTTCCTGGCCGGCGCCGCGCAGCGTCGAGCGGACCAGCTCGAAGGCGACGAACAGGATCAGAATCGCGAATGCGATCCGCAGCGCTCGCCCCGACAGCGCGTTGGCAAGCGCCACTCCGGCGATCGCTCCGGCCAACGACAGCGCACCCATCACGACCGCGTCTTCGCGGCGGACGTTGCCGTAGCGGTCCTGGCGGATCGTGCCGACGATCGCCACCGGGACGATCGCCAAGAGCGAGGTGGCCTCTGCCTGGTGCTGCCCGAGTTTCAGGAACAGCACGAGCCCCGGGACGAACAGCACGCCGCCGCCGACTCCGAGCAGACCGGCGATGACGCCGCCGGCCACCCCGATCAGGATCGCGCCGATCATTTCAGCAGCAGCTCCACCGCAGTGGCCACGAGCAGCGCGGCGAACAGGAGCGAGATCTCGCGCGTGCGGATGCGCTGCTGCAGCCAAGTGCCCAACAGCACACCCCCCACGGCGGGGATTCCGATCAGGACGGCGTCGCCGACGCGGACGTTGCCATAGGTCCCCTGCACGATCGCCGCAAATGCCGCGATCACGATGATCGCCGCCAGCGAGGTGGCGGTCGCACGGCGGCTGTCGTAGCCGAGCCAGAGCACCAACAGCGGCACCATCACCGAGCCGCCGCCGACGCCGAACAGCCCGCTGAAGGCGCCGGCGGCGGTGCCGATCGTGGCGAGCTTGAGCGCGCGATCGCGGCCGACCCCCGCCAGGAACCCGAAGCTCACGGGCGCTCGCCGCGCTCGGCGCTCTCAGGTTCCGGTCCTCTCCAGCTCCGATCCGCCAGCACAGCCCGCCATACTAAGGATCGTGCCCCCAGCTGCCACCCTGGTGGAGGCGCTCGAGCCGCTCCGCGTCGACCCGCCCAGAAGCGCAATTCTACTCGACATCGACGGCACCCTCGCGCCGATCGTCCGCCACGCCGCCGACGCGCACGTGCCCGAGGCCACGCGCACGCTGCTGATCGAGATCTCTCGCCGCTACGGTCTGGTCGGCTGTGTGAGCGGTCGGCGGGCCGCCACAGCCCGGCAGATCGTCTCGATCGGCAGCATCGCCTACGTTGGCAACCACGGCGGCGAGCTGCTGCGTCCCGGAGCGACGCGCGCGGAGCTCGATCCGGAGTTGAGCGCGTGGTCAGATCGCATCCGGGCCTTCGCGGCGCGTGCCTACACCCCCGAGGTGCATCGCGCCCGCGTGCGCAGCGAGGACAAGGACGCGATCGCCGCCTTTCACTGGCGCGGGGCGCCCGACGAACAGGTCGCGGCGGAGCTCGTGGGAGCGATCGCCGCGCGCGCCGAGGACGAGGGCCTGGTCGTGCACTGGGGCCGCAAGGTGCTCGAGGTGCGCCCACCCGTGCCCCTGGACAAGGGTCTCGGTGTGACCGCGTTGCTGCAGGGTGCCGCCGGCCCGGGCGCCGGCGTGCGCGCGGCGCTCTACGTCGGCGACGACAGCACCGACATCGACGCGTTTCGGGCACTGCAGACGCTCGCGACCGACGGGACGCTCGAGTGCTCAGTGTGCGTCGCGGTCCGCTCCGAGGAGACGCCGCCGGAGCTGCTCGAGAGCGCGGACGTCACGATCGACGGGCAGCCGGGAGTGCGCGGGCTGCTCGAGGCACTGTTGTAGCAGCGTGCACTTCGTCGACTTCCTGCGCGCAACCGTGCTGCTCAACGCGGCTGCCGCCACCGCGTTGGCGCTCGTGACGGTGCTCGCGGCGCCGCCGCTGACCGATGCGGCGGTCGTGCCGGTCTCGGGGATCTGGTGGCTGTTGACCGCCGCTGCGGGCCTGTGGCTCGGCCGCCGCGCCGAGGTCCATTCGCCGATCGCCCGCCTGCTCTCCGAAGCGCGGTCGAGCACGGCCCTACCCGAGCACCGCCCCGGGGCGACCTTGCTGAACCGCCTGTGGCCACTGCTCCTGTTCACGGCGGTGGTCGGCGGCCTTGCCTTCCTTGCGCCCCAGATCCCCGGCATCGGCGCCGGCTTTCCGATCGCCTTCGCATTCTGGTGGCGCGGCCAGGACGGCGCCGTGACGGCGATCGAGGAGCGCGACGGGGTGCGCTTTCACGTCGTGCACTCCTCGCCGCTGCGCTCGATCGCGCTGGTCCGCACGCCGGGCTTCAAGTCGCTGCGACCGCAGCGCATGGACGGCGCCACCACGTAGCCGAGCTCGCGTGCTCGACGTCCTGATCGTCTCGCTCGGTTCGACCGGCGGCCTGCGCACCGTCGACGAGGAGTTGTTGGCCTCACTGCGCCGCGCCGGCGCCGGCGCCGAGCTGGCGCGGGCGACTCCACCCCGGCCCGTGCACACGTTGATGCTGACGGACCTGGCGTGGGCGCTGGCGGCCCGACGCGCCGCGCGTGCGGCGTTGGCGGGGCACGATGCGCGCGCGGTGATCTACTCCACCACCACCGCCGCCCTACTGTGGCCGCGCCGGGGGGCGATCCGCTTCGATGCGCTGGCAGCCGCGAACCGACCCGGTCGACACGGGCTCTGGCAGCGCCCGCTCGAGCGCCGGCGGTTGGTACAGACGACGCTGCTGCTCCCCCAGGACGCGGCTGCGCTCGTCGAGGTGCCGGACGCCACGCCGTGCCGTGCGGGCGACGCGGGGGTGCTCGTCCTGCCGGTACCGGTCGAGCCCTCTCTGCCGCCGGGCGCCGACCCTGGCAAGCGGGACGTCGCCGCGATCACCTACGCCGCCAACCCGCACAAGAAGGGCCTGGACCTGCTGTTGGCGGCCTGGGCCCATGCGCGCCTGCCCGGAGAGGAGCTGTACGTCGCAGGTGTGGCGCGCGACGAGCTGCTCCGGCTTGGCTGCGCGCTGCCGCAGGAGGGCGTGCGCGTGACGGGAGTGCTGCCGGCGGAGGAGTATCGGGCGTTGCTGCGTCGTGCTCGCACCTATGTCTGTGCCGCCCGCCGCGAGGATTACGGCGTCGGCCAGCTCGAGGCGCTGGCCGACGGCTGCCTGCTGGTCACGCTTCCGGCGCCGGGTCCCTACGCCGCGCTGCCATTGGCTCGCTCGCTCGACCCCAGGTTGGTCGGCCGGGACCTAGCTGGGATGCTGCGCACAGCGCTGGACGATCCGGCGCCCGGGTACGCCGAGCGAGCGCTGGCGGCGCTGGCGCCGTTTCGCCGCGCGGCGGTCGATCGCATCGTCGCCGAGGAGCTGTTGCCACGACTGCTCACGTGACAAGGCCTGCTGCTGCCTCCGTCGTTGCCGCTGTGCGGGCGCACGCGGCCGCCTAGCCTGGCTCCGCCAGTGCTTTCTTTCGCATCCGCGCGAACTGCTCCCACCCGCGCGTGTTGGCAACCTCGGCGGCGGTGAGCCAGGCACGACGCGCCGTTGCCACCCCCCAACGGATTTCGGGCAGGCGCTCGATGCCGTGGGCGTCGGAGTCGATCAGGATGCGGACGCCTGCCTGCGCCGCCGCCCGGGCGTGGATCTCGTTGAGGTCGCGGCGGTCGGGGTTGGCGTTGATCTCGAGCATCGTGCCGGTGCGGGCCGCGGCCTCGATCACGGCTGCGAGGTCGAGCGCGTAGGGCTCGCGGCGGTCGATCTTACGGCCGGTGGGGTGTCCGATGGCGTCCACGAGCGGATGCTCGATCGCCGCGATCATCCGCTCTGTCATCGCCTGTTCGCCCCTCCCGAAGGAGGTGTGGACGCTCGCGATCACCCAGTCCAGCCGCGCCAACAGCTCGTCCTCGTAGTCCAGCGATCCGTCGGGGAGGATGTTGACCTCGCTGCCCGCGAGCAGTCGAATCCCGGGAATCGACGCGTCGGCCTCGGCCACCAGCTCGATCTGGCGGCGCAGCTGCTCGGGCGAGACCTCGTCACCGAAGCCGTGCGAGGCGGAGTGGTCGGTGATCGCCAGGTACTCGTAGCCCAGATCGCGCGCCGCGAGTGCCATCTCCTCGATCGTGTTGCGCCCGTCGGAGGCGACCGTGTGGCAGTGCAGATCGCCACGAAGATCGGAGGTCTCGATCAGCCGTGGCAGTCCCTCGCCGCTCGTGGCCGACGGCTCGCGGCGCTCCTGTTCGGTGGTGCGGCGTTCGCGAAGGCTCCCGCCCGCCTCACCCTTGCCCTGGCGGGCGGCCGCGGCCAGCTCGCCGCGATCCTCGCGCAGCTCCGGCTCGATGTAGGCGAGGCCGAGCATGCCGTACACCTCCTGCTCGCTCGCGCAGGCAATCGTGGCCCCGGTAGCGTCGTCGAGGACGCCGTACTCGGACACGTGCAGGCCGCGTCTGACTGCCGCCTCGCGCAGGGCGGCGTTGTGCTTGCCCGAGCCGGTGAAGTGCTGCAGCAGGTTGCCGAGCTGAGCCGGCGTTGCGATCCGCAGGTCCACGCTCGTGCCGGAGTGCGTACGCGCTCGCGCGCCGGCCTTCCCCGCCGTCGAGACCGCTTCGATCTCAGGCAGCTTGGCAAGGCTGCGCGCAAGCGTCACGGGTCGGGTCGTGACCGCCACAAGGTCGAGGTCCTTGACGCTGTCCACCATCCGCCGCGCCGAGCCGGCGATCAGTACCCGCGTGCCCTCGCCGCCGCGTTCTATCAGCCCATCGGCGAGCGAGCGGCCGAGCGCCAGCGCCTTCGGCAGCAGTAGTCGCGGCGAGCGCCGCTCGCCGGCTCCACTTTGAAGCGCCGCGATCACGCTCTGCTCGAACTTGGCGCCCAGCCCGCGGACGCCACGCAGCTTGCCGGCGAGCGCGGCGGCGTGAAGCGTTGCCAGCGAGTCGATCCCCAGCTCGGCATGCAGCAGGCGGGCGCGCTTGGGTCCGAGTCCCGGCAGGCGCGTCAGCTCGACGAGTCCCGCCGGGATGCGGGCGCGTAGCTTCTCGGCCGCCGGGATAGTGCCGGTGTCGAGTAGCGCGACGATCTTTTCCTGCAGCGTCGCGCCGATCCCGCTGAGCTCGACGGCGCGCCCTTCGCGCGCCAGCGCGGCCACCGAGACTGGAGCCTCGCGTACCGCCTTTGCGCCGGTACGGTAGGCGACCACGCGGTGCACGATCGCCCCGTCCAGCTCGTACAGATCGCCGAGCTCCTCCAGAGCGTCGGCGATCGCGGCGTTCGAAAGCTCGGACGACACGCCCGCCAGCCGCTCAGGCCGCGCCGGATGGCCGGATGGCGCGGCCGCCGGCGGAAGTGGCGGAGCCGTGGCTTGGAATTGCGACACCGCGGATCCCCAGGGCGAGGACCCGGCCAGGTGAGAGAAGCACACGGTTGCCGTCCGGCAGCGTGAAGCGGAACGGCTTGGCTGCGAACGAGCTGAGGATCGTGCTGACACTCGCGCTACCGGTCACCTCGATGGCAAGGACACGCGGATCGCGCGAGATAGACACGACACGGGAGCCCACCGGCAGCCATCGGTGCAGGAACAGCAACGCCTTGCCTAGCGGCCGCAGCGTCACGCTCCCGTCGGCGCCGAACACGAGCGGGTCGTAGCTGGTGCCGGCCGAGTGGAAGCGAACCTGCTCGAAGCCGGCGAGCAGCGCCGCGATCACATACCGCACCGCCCACACGCCGGACACGCGTGCGTCAGATACGCCGGGGCGCCCGCCGCAGGAGGCGCTGTTGGTCTCGGAGATGACGGCCGGACGCCCGATCGAGTGCGCAAGGCGCGCCAGCCACGAGAGCTTTTCGGCCATGCCGACGCTGGCGTGGATCGAGAGCAGATGCGCGGCCGTGGCCGACAGCCCGGATTTGCCGCAAGGAGCGACCGTCGGGTAGCCGTGTGCGTCCACCTGGCTCGGGGGGTCGGTGCGCAGCGCGGATTCGGTGGCGGCGCGCCAGCCGGTCCCCGCCAGGTCGGGCCCTTCGAGACGGACCGGCCCAAGCTGGCGGCGGCGGGCGCCCCATTGGCCGAAGAAGCGCCCGGACGTCCAAGGCGCCGAGCGAAAGGACGGGACGATGAAGCCCGGTTCGTTGGGGATGATGTGGGCGATCGTGTAGAGGTCTGGCTCGTTGCCCAGGGAGAAGGTCAGCTGCGCCGCCGGGATCGCCTGCTCGGCGCGGGCGATCGTGGTCTGCTCGTCCTGCAGGTTGGGCACGCCGAAGTTCAGCCCGACCGTGATCTGGGCGCCGGTTTCGCGCGACAGGCAGCCGAGCGCCGTCCAGAAGATGGCCGGGACGTCGTAGTGGTAGGCGGGAGTGGGTCCAGCAAGATCCTGTGAGTCGCCGCCGACGCGGATCGCCGGCGACCCCAGCTCGCGCAACGTGGCGGTCAGTGCCGGCGGCGGGCACGGTCCCGAGCCGAGCGCGCGCTGCAACAGCGGGTACTCGAGCGAGAGACCGAAAGGCGACTCTCGCACCAAGGCGGAGCGTCCGGGCGCAAGCGGGTTGGGCGGCGCGGGGAAGCTCGGCGTCCCAGCTCGCGGCCGAGAGCTCGGGATCTGCGCCGGCGCCTCGGTGGTGGCGATCGACGCTGCGACCAGCGCGGGGCACAGGCAAAGGATCGAACGCCGCAGGCGCATCGGGCGGAGGATAGCCTCCCGGCGCAGGCCGCCCGGGCGCTTCGTTCGTAGGCGCATCGGCCGCTGCGGGTCGCCGGCGCAGGGCGCCCGGGAGCTTCGCTAACCTGACCCGCAGTGGGGATTGCGGTACGCCTGAACAGGTTTTTCGTGCTGCTCGCGTGCCTGTTCGTCGGTGCGCTGGCGAGCGCCGCCGGCGCCGGCGCGCAGGTCGGCTTCGGGCTGGCCGACTACGAAGCCCGCAACTTCTCCGATCCGCGCGTGGGCGAGCTGGGCATTCATCTGGCGCGCGACGTAGTGCCCTGGGACGTGGCGCTGAGAAAGAGCGGACGCATCGGCATGAGCGAATGGCTGAAGGCCGCAAGGGCTCATCGCCTGATCCCATTCATCACCTTCGAAAGCGCGTCGAACGGCCACCGCGCTCCCAGCCCCGGGCAATACCTGCACGCGTTCCTGGCGTTTCGAAAGCTGTACCCGTGGGTCAAGGAGTTCTCGCCGTGGGACGAGGCCAATCACTCCAGCCAGCCGATCTACCGCAACCCGCACCTCGGCGCCGAGTACTACGACGAGCTGGCCGCGCACTGCAGCGGCTGCCTGGTGACCGCCCCCGACCTGCTCGACTCCGACGCCAACTTCGAACGCTGGGCGCTCGAATTCGCGCACTACGCGCACCCCTATCCGAAGGTGTGGCCGTTCAACCCGTACACGAGCGTGAGCGTGAACAGCTCCAGCCGGATCGAACAGATGCTCAGCGCCGTCCGCGGCCAGATCTGGTTCAGCGAGGTCGGCGGGGTGGTGTGGTGGAAGTTCCGCGGCCGGCTGATCTACCACGGCCCGGCCTACGCCGCGAGGGTGACGCACACGATCTTCGACCTGGCGCGCCTCAGCCCCCGCATCGACCGCATCTACTACTACCACTGGCGCTCGCCGGGCATCCCCGGCCACGCCCCCCACAAAGCCCGCTGGGACTCAGGGCTGATCGACCCGTACGGCAAGGCGCGCCCCGCGCTGTGGGTGGTGGCCGAGCTGCTGCGCCGCCACATCCAGGGCACGATCCCGAGGGTCTTCTAGCGCCGATCCACTCTGTGGCGCTGGCGGACGGGCGAGATGCGTAGGGTATGCCGGCGATGAGCGGGAGCGGCGTGCGCGACACCCCCTGGCTGGTTCTGCCGACCTACGACGAGGCCAAGAACATCGAGGCGATCGTCGGGGCGGCCGGCGCGGTCCTGGACCGGGCAAACGACGGCGACTACGCGATCCTGATCGTCGACGACGGCTCGCCCGACGGCACCGGCGAGATCGCCGACCGTCTCGCCGCCGAGCGCGAGCAGGTGCGTGTCCTTCACCGCAGCGAGAAGAACGGCATCGGTCCGGCCTACCTCGCTGGTTTCGCCTACGCGCTCGAGCACGGCGCGAGCTACGCGATGGAGATGGACTCCGACTTCTCCCACGACCCGGCCGACCTGTCGCGCCTGCTTGCGGCCGTGCGAGGGGGAGCCGACCTCGCGCTCGGCTCGCGCTACGTGCCCGGCGGCGGAGTGACCGACTGGGGCCTTGTGCGCCGCCTGGTCAGCGAGGGGGGATCGACCTACGCGCGCTGGGTGCTGGGTCTGAAGGTCAAGGACCTGACCGGCGGCTTCAAGTGCTTTCGCCGGGAGGTGCTCGAAGCGATCCATTTCGACTCGGTCCGCTCGCAGGGCTACGCCTTCCAGGTCGAGCTCACCTACCGCGCCGTGCGCGCGGGCTTCCGCGTGGTCGAGGTGCCGATCGTCTTCAAGGACCGCGAGCTGGGGGAGAGCAAGATGTCCTGGCGGATCGCCGCCGAGGCGATGTGGCTGGTCCCAAAGCTGCGCTTCGGCCGCCAGCCGCCCGCGGCGAGGCACCAGCGCGTCACAGCCGGCGTCTGAGCAAGGAGGGCCTGCGGTCGTTGCCTGATGCTCAGGCGTCAGCGGCGTCGCTTCGACGGTCAGGGGTGGACGCCCCCGCACACGCTCAGGCGCCGGTCGTCTCGCGCCGATGAAGAGGCGTGGACGCCTCCTCCTACGCGCTCTACCACGGCGTTCGCCGCACCCGCAGCACCCTGCGCTCCTGGCAGCATCGGCCGTTGCCGGTGTTGGCAGGCTGGGTCGCCGGCTCGGCGCTGGCGGCGGCGGGGCTGCTGGTTGCGGTGCTCGCGGTCGCGGAGCTGTCGGGGGGCTACGTCCAGCCGCTGCAGCTGCGCGCGCCGTTTGCGGTCGGTGACCTCGGCGACGTCGCCACCGTCCTCTCGCACAACCTGCTCGTGCTGGCGCTGCATGCGATGGCGTGCGTCGCCGGCTTCATCGCCGGCAGCTCGCTGCCGCTGCAGGCACAGAGCAAGCGGGGCCTCTCACGCTGGGTGCACGAGCACGGCGGGCGGATCGCGATCGTCTTCGTCTGCTGTGCGACGGCCTTCTCGCTGAGCGCGCAGGCCTACCTGCTCGGGCACACCCTGGCCGGCGTCGCACATTTCCTGCGCGTCTCGCCGGCGCTCTTGCTCGTGGCGGTGCTGCCGCACGCGGTCCCCGAGCTGATCGCACTGTTCCTGCCGCTGGCGGCGTGGATCGTGGCGAGCCGTCGCGGCGAGTGGGAGCAGCTGCTGGCCGCCACGCTCGTGACCGTAGCAATCGCGCTGCCGGTGCTTGGGCTGGCGGCGCTGGTCGAGGTCTACGTCTCGCCGCACCTGTTCACGGCGCTGACGGGCATCCACCCGCCGATCGTCGGCCAGTGGCAGGGCTGGACCGTGCAGGTGGGCTCCTCCTGAGCGCATTTGTTGACGTTGGCTATGTACTTATGGGCCTATTGCCAATATATTGCCGCTCGGTATGGGGAAGAGGCGGGTGGACGCCGCCGTGTTCGGGCGTTGGGGACCGAGACGCCCACGGTTGGCGCATTGGGTCAGCGCCGCGGCGCGGCCGTTGTTGACGGCGGCTAACGCACGCCGCGGGCTGCACCGGCTCGACAGCAAGCTTGGGCGCTCGCGCCTGCAGGCACTGGCACAAGCGATCCAAGCCGGCCGGGGCGGCTACGTGCTCGGAATCGGCACGGGGTTGCACAACTCGGGCGCGGCGCTCGTACGGGTGCGCGAGGACGGGACGCTCGAGCTGGTCTGCAACGAAGAGGAGGAGCGCTACACGGCCATCAAGCACTGCAGCGACTATCCCGAGCATTCGGTGCGGGCGGTGGGCGAGCGGATGCGCTCGCTGGGCATCGATCACAGCGATCTGGCCGCGTGCGTGAGCGGCTGGGAATACTCGGGGGCGATCGACGCGATGCTGCTGCGACCGCTGTTCGAGGAGGCTCCGGCGAGTCTGTCTCCTCGCTTGGCCAAGCGCCCCGACCACGTGATCGGCGACGACCCGAGCGCAGTCTCCGAGGCGCCGGGAAGGCTGGCCGAGCAGCTCGGCGCCGAGGGGCGGCTGCCGATCGTGATGATGCGCCACCACGACAGCCACGCCCACTTCAGCTACGCGGTGTCGCCGTTTGCCGCCGACGGCGAGCCGGCGATCGTGCTGGTCCTCGACGGCTCCGGCGACGACGCGTCGATGTCGCACTATGAGTGGCGCGACGGTGAGCTCAGGCTGCTGTCGGCCAGCGGTAGCAACATCCTCGACTCGCTCGGCTCGATGTACGGCGTCCTCAGCTCCACCCAGGGCGGCTGGCCGGCGCTCAGCTCGGAGGGGCGCTACATGGGCGCCGCCGCGTGGGGCGACGGGAATCGCCTGACCAACCGCTACTACCGGCGGCTCAAACACCTGTTGTACTTCGGTCCGGACGGTCGCGTCGAGCTCAACCGGGCGCTTGCCAACTGGCCGCGAGGGGGGTGGGTGCAGCCGTACACCCCCGAGTTGATCGACATCCTCGGCGAGCCCGTCAAGCTCGAGGAGATGTGGCATCCAGACGCGATCCTGAACGTCGAGGACGTCCGCCACCCCGAGGTCACCCGGGATCGTGTCGACAAGGCGGCGGCCGTGCAGATGGTCTTCGAGGACGCGCTGATGCACATCGTCGATCACTTGATCCGCACCACGGGAGCCCATCGCCTGGTGTTGACGGGGGGAACCGCGCTCAACTGCGTGGCCAACATGCGCCTGCTCGAATGCTTCGATGAGACCTGGTACGAGCGCAGCCTCGGGCGCAAGGACACGAGACTTCACCTGTGGGTGCCGCCCACGCCCGGCGACGCCGGCACGCCGATGGGAGCCGCCTACTCGTTTGCCATGCGCGCGGGCGCACGCGCCGGCGCGCCCCTGCGGCACGCCTTCCGTTGCGGTGTCGCGCCGACGACGGAGGCAATCGAGACAGAGGTTCGCGCGCACGAGGGTGCCGCGAGCATGGCGCTCGGCGATTGCTCGCGTCCGGACGGGATCGAGCGGATCGGCGATCTGCTCGCCCACATCGTCGCGGGTGGCGGCGTCGTCGGCCTCTACCAGGGCGCCTCGGAGACCGGGCCGCGCGCGCTAGGCCACCGAAGCATTCTCGCCAACCCGTGCGATCCAGGCACGCGGCGGGTGCTCAACGAACGCGTCAAGCACCGCGAACTGATCAGGCCGCTTGCGCCGATGCTCACGCGCGCCGAGGCCGAGCGGCTGTTCGAACTGCAGCCGGGGGCCGGCGACGACGACTACGACGCCTACAACTACATGGTGCTGACAGCGCGCGCCCGACCGCAGGCGCTTGAGCGCATCCCGGCAGTGATCCACCGCGACGGCACTGGTCGTCTGCAGATCGTGCGCCCCGAGGTGGATCCGCTCTGCCACCAATACCTACTGGCGATGGGGCGGCGCGTCGGTGTGCAGGCGTCGGTGAACACGTCGCTGAACGTCGGCGCTCCGATCGCCCACACGCCAGAGCAGGCGCTGGCGACCCTGCGGCGCGCCCGCGGAATGGACGGCCTGCTGATGCTCGGAAGCGACGGCCTTGCGACGCTCGTGTGGCTGGACGATCGCACCGACCTGCGCGCGCGCCTACTCGGCGCCGTTCACGAGTGGAGCGCCGAGACCGGCCAGCCGTTTGCCGAGCCGGCTCCGGCGGTCTGAGCGGAAGTATCGTCCCGGCGCCGGTGGGCGAGCCAGCTGGAGAGCTCGGCGCTCGGTATCGCGAGCGGACGGCGGACGCTTCACCGCCTCGCTACACTTCACTTTGTATAGCGATCCGAGCCAGAGCGACGGCGGATAGGAGAATCCCATGGCAGGCACCCTCAACGAAGTAACCGACGCCAACTTCCAGGCCGAGGTGATCGAGTCCGAGCAGCCGGTGCTGGTCGACTTCTGGGCTCCGTGGTGCGGCCCGTGCCGCGTCGTGGGCCCGGTGCTAGAGGAGATCGCCTCCGAGCGCCAGGATCTGCGCATCGTCAAGCTCAACGTCGACGAGA
Source organism: Solirubrobacteraceae bacterium (assembly GCA_036269375.1). Lineage (GTDB taxonomy): Bacteria > Actinomycetota > Thermoleophilia > Solirubrobacterales > Solirubrobacteraceae > Palsa-744. The sequence continues at coordinate 15,567 of DATASE010000015.1, read as the reverse complement.
ACCAGCAGACGGCGGCAACCTTCCAGGTGCTCTCGATCCCGACGATGATCCTGTTCAAGGGCGGCCAGGCGGTCAAGACGGTCGTCGGCGCCTACCCGAAGAAGAAGATCGAGTCAGAACTGGAGCCAGCGCTGGCCTGAGCGGGCCGTCGCCCAGCGCCGGCGCCCGTTGGGCGGAAGGGTGCGCCGGGCGTCTTAGCGGTCGAGTGAACGCGGCCGGCCCTCAGGTGGCTCCTGACGCCCGGCGTGCCCGTAGGGTATGCCGTTCGTGACGCCCCCCCGAGGACTGGTAGCGCTGACGCTCGTCGCGCTGGCGCTGATGGTGCCGGCGCGGGCGCAGGCGGGCGAAGGGCTCGGTCTCGGACAGGGCCAGATCGACGAAGTAGCGCTGCCCGCGACCGACACGCTACTGGCCACCCAGCAGCCGGACGGGACCTTTCTGGACCCCCTGCGCGGTCCGATCGGCGGCAGCGGTTTGACCCGGATCGTGTGGGTCGCGCTGCGCCAGGCCAGCCGTCTGAGCGGCACCGAAGCGGCCCTGCGGGTCCACGCTGCCGAACAGAGTCTCGCCAAAGGCACCGAGCTCAGTCAGGTGCTGCCGAAGTGGATCCTCGCAATGGTCTTTGCCGACCACCTGCAGTCACAGCTGGCCGACCCGCGATCGCTCGAACGCGAAGAGGCCAACCTCGGCCACCTGCACGCATCGGGCACGGCCGACCTCTGCTTCCAGAAGCCGGGCTGCTTCAACAACTATGTGCTCGCCGGCCAGCTGCTCAACCTCGAACTGGCGCGCTCGGGCTTGCAGTCCACGCGGGTGGGCGCGCGGCTTGCCAGTCGAGCTCTGGTGGCGGACACGCTGCGCTGGTTCGGCCACACGCTGCCGCGCTACGCGGGCGCGCCTGCGCGCGTGCGCGTCCCGGGCGGGGGCGAGCACGTCGGTGTGGTCCTCAGCGACCCGTCGACATACCCGCTGGCCTACCAGGCGCTGTGCGCGGCGGAGCTCACGCGCGCGGTCTCCGTGGCCGGCGCGCAGACGCCACGCGCGACGCGGCGCCTGGAGAGCGAGGTGCTGTGGGACCTGGTCGGGATGAGCGCCCCCAACGGCGAGGTCTCCTGGTGGGGTCGCGGACAGGACATCGTCTGGACGATGGCGGCGTCCCTCTACGCGGCGATGCAGGGCAGCGTGCTCGTGCGTCGATCCGATCCCGATCTGGCGGCTCGCCTGCGCCGCCTAGCGCAGATCGACCTGGCGGCTCTGCGGGCGCGCCTGGCACCGCCGGGCTTTCGCGCGAGGCCGATCGCCGGCGTGCCGGGCGGTGCTGGCATCGACACCTACTACGGCCCGGTCGGGACGACCTCGCTGGCGCTCGTGTTCCTGGAGCTGGCGCGCGAAGTCGCGCCGCAGGTCGCCGGTCGCGTGGAGCCGTTGCCCTCCGAGCAGCAGGGCGCGTGGAGCTCCGATCCACGCGGTGCCGGCGTGCTGAGCCTGCGCAGCGGCGGGTTCTGGCTGGGGGTGAGCGACCGCCGCGTGGGCAGCGACGCCCGCACGGGTTGGGGCCTGCTGCGAGCGTTGCGGCGGACGGCGTCGGGCACCTGGCAAGCGCTGCTGCCCGATCGCCCGCTGCTGCCCGGCTACCGCCCCGAGCCCGCGGCCGGCCCGCTGCTGCTTGGCGCGGGGGGTGCGGCGCTCGAACCACTGACGGTCTCGGCACGGGTCGACTCGCGCTCGATCGCCCTCACGGGCCACTGGGGCAAGGGCTCCCACGCGCCACGGGCTCGCTGGAGCTGGGCGCCGGCCGGAGCCGGCGTCGAGCTGACGAGCACCTGCCCGCGCGGTCGGCGGCTGCGCTTCGTGGAGTGGTTGCCCACGGTCGGAAGGCTGACGCTCAGGCGCAACCGGCTCGCGCGCGGCCCGTTCTCGGTCGACTTCTCGCTGCCGATCTCGGTCGCCCCGCTGCCGGGTCGCTACGCCAGCGCGCGTGAGAACGCGCTGCGCGCCTACGGCGTGACGGTCGCCTGCACCGCCCCGCTGCTGCGCATCGAGTGGATCGGCGACGAGCCCGCGCCGGCCTGAGGCTCGGTGGGAAATGGATCCGGCGAAGGTGGTCGGCGTGAATCGCTCGGTCTGATCGGCTCGGCCTGAGCCCAGGCTGCTCGCTGGCCCGACGATCAGACCCGCCCGAGCGCGATCTGCAGCTGGAGTCCTTCGACTTCGGTCTGCTCGCTGTAGTCGAATGATTCGAGCCCACCCGCCCTGCGCTCGCCGTCGTACTCGACGCTGACGGCAAGCGTCTCGCCGCTGAGATAGCTCTCGTGCTCGCGCGCCGAGGCGATCAGCCCGGCGTCGCCTGCGATCAGCAGCTGGATCCGATCCTCGACCTGCAGCCCCGCGGTCTTGCGCGCGTTCTGCACCGCGTGGACGATCTCGCGCGAGCGCCCTTCGCGCAGCAGCGAGTCGTCGATCGCCAGCTCCAGCGCGACGGCGTGCGATCCCTCGCGCTCGACGCTGTAGCCCTCCGGGGCCTTCATGCTGAGCAGGACGTCCTCGGCGGAGAGCGTGTGCTCGCGCCCCGCGACCGAGATGCCGATCCCGCCGCCGTCGCGGACCGCGGCCGCTACCGCGCTCGGGTCGAGCGCCGCGATCGCCTGCGCCGCGAGCGGCATGTCTTTGCCGAACAGCGGCCCGAGCGTGCGGTAGTTGGCCTTGACCTCGTAGGAGCCGAGCTCGTCGGCCGCAGCGACAAAGCGTACGGTTCGGACGTTCAGCTCGTCGCGGACGATCTCGCTGAGCGCTTCGATCGCACGGCGCTCGGCGCCGTCGGCGACCACCACCGCCTCGGCTAGCGGCTGGCGCACCTTTATCTTCGCCTGTGCGCGAGCGCCGAGCCCGAGCCGCACGGTCTCGCGCGCAGTCGCCATTGCAGCCTCCAACGACCGATCGCGCGTCGGCAGCCCGGCGCCGGTCGGGAAGTCGCACAGATGCACGCTCGCAAGCGCGCCGTCGAGGTTGTCGTAGATCTCATCGGCGATGAACGGGCAAAAGGGAGCCAGCAGCTTTGCGACGATCAAAAGGCACTCGCGCAGGGTGGAAAACGCGCCTGGATCGCCGTCCCAGAAGCGCCGCCGCGAGCGGCGCACGTACCAGTTGGACAGGTCGTCGACGAGGTTTGCGATCGCCCGCCCCGCGCCGGTGGCGTCGTAGGCGTCCAGCCGTTCCGCCACCAGCTCGGCGGTGGCTGCGGTGCGCGAGAGCGCCCAGCGGTCGAGATCGTCGCGCCCGCGGGCCGGCGTCCCCTCCGGCGCCTGCTCGCTCGCCACGGGCGACCCAACCAGGCTGCCCGGCAGGGCGGCCCCATCCAAATCGACCCCCGCACCCGTCAGCGTCTGCGCGTTGGCGTTTGCGTACAGCGTGTAGAAGAAGTAGGTGCTCCAGAGCTGCTTGAGGAACAGTCGCACCCCCTCGCCGATCGCCTGCTCGGAGAAGCGGTAGCCGTCCCAGGGCTGCTTTGAGGTGAAGAAGTACCAGCGAAAGGCGTCGGCGCCGAAGCGGTCGAGGACGCCCCAGGGCTCGACGGTGTTGCCGCGCGACTTGCTCATCTTCTGCCCCTCGGCGTCCAGGATCAGCCCGAGACAGACGACGTTCTCGTACGGAGCGCGGTCGAACAGCAGCGTCGAGACGGCAAGTAGCGAGTAGAACCAGCCGCGCGTCTGGTCGAGTGCCTCGCAGATGAAGTCGGCGGGGAATTCGCGCTCGAAGGTCTCGTTGTCCTCGAACGGAGCGTGGTGCTGGGCAAACGGCATCGCTCCCGAGTCAAACCAGACGTCGATCACCTCGGGCACGCGGAGCATCGGCTGCTCGCAGCCCTCGTGCGTGCAGGTGAACTGGACGTCGTCCACGAACGGCCGGTGGTGGTCGGCCAGCGCGACGCCCGAGCGCTCCTCCAGCTCGGCGAACGAGCCGATCGTGTGGCGGTGCCCTGCGCCGCAGCGCCACACCGGCAGCGGCGTCCCCCAGTAGCGCTCGCGCGAAAGCGCCCAGTCGACGTTGTTGGAAAGCCAGTCGCCGAAGCGCCCGTGCTTGATGTGCGGGGGATGCCAGGCGATCGTCTCGTTGGCGGCGAGCATCCGCTCGCGGACCCGTGAGGTCGCGATGTACCAGGACGGCTTGGCGTAGTAGATAAGGGGCGTGCCGCAGCGCCAGCAGTGGGGATAGGAGTGCTCGTAGTCCAAGCGCGTAAGCAGCAGGTCTCGTTTCTCCAGGTCGGCGATGAGTGCGCTGGTCGTCTGCGCGTCCTTGACGAAAAGACCTCCGAACGACGCGCCGTCGGCCCCGCGCACCCGCGAGTCGAACGTGCCGTCGAGCCCGACCGGGTTGTAGAGCGTGGCGGGATCGGTCGGGTCGAACAGCCCTGCCGCGGCAGCGACCTTGAAGTCGTCCTCGCCAAACGCCGGCGCGATGTGAACGAGCCCGGTGCCGTCCTCGGTCCTGACGAAATCGCCCGCGATCACGGGATAGGCGCCGTCGCCCCGATCGCTCAGTGTGAAGATCGGTCCGCGATAGCTCGCGCCGACCAGCTGCTCGCCGCTGAAGCGATCGAGGATCTCGGCCTGCTCGCCGAGCACCTGCTCGACCAGCGCCGCCGCAACGATCATCGTCTTGCCGTCCAAGCAGGCACGTACGTACTCGATCTGCGGTCCGGCGGCAATCGCGACGTTCCCGGGCAACGTCCACGGGGTCGTCGTCCAAATCAGCAGCAGGTCGCCCTGCTCGAGTGGCCCGTGATCGGCGCTCACTGGGACACGCAGGTAGATTGACGGGTCGACCACGTCCTTGTACCCGAGCGCGACCTCGTGCGAGGACAGCGCGGTGCCGCAGCGCGGGCAGTAGGGCACGACCTTGTGCCCCTCGTACAGGAGCCCCTTGCGGTCGATCTCCGCCAGCGCCCACCAGACCGACTCGATGTAGCTCTCGTCCAGCGTCCGGTAGGCCCCGTCGAGGTCGACCCAGAAGCCGATCCGCTCGGTCAGCCGGTCCCACTCCTCCAGGTACTCGAACACGGACTCGCGGCACTTGGCGTTGAAGCGCTCGATCCCGTACTGCTCGATCTCGGCCTTGCTGGAGATGCCGAGTTGCTGCTCGACGCCGATCTCGACCGGCAGCCCGTGGCAGTCCCAGCCGCCCTTGCGCTGTACCTGATAGCCGCGCATCGTCTTGTAGCGGGGATAGACGTCCTTGAACACGCGCGAGAGGACGTGGTGGGAGCCGGGCCGACCGTTAGCGGTCGGCGGCCCCACGTAGAAGACCCAGGGTGGGGCGGCTGAGCGCAAGCGCAGGGACGCCGCAAAGACGTCGCGCTCGCGCCAGCGCTCGAGCACGTCGCGCTCCATGTCCGCCAGCTCGCGGCGCGCGTCGACCGCGCGCCGGGGTAGAAGGGGATGTTCGCGCTCGGCCGCCACGGGCGGACAATTGTAGGTGCCGTCAGGTTTGCGCCACGGTTGCCACGACCTCGTCCGCGCCTGTTGGAGTGCCGACGGGATCGGCAAAGAACTCCAAGTACGGGCCGTAGCGGAAGGTTCGGTTTCGTCTCGCGCCCGTGGTCTCTTGGAGTATCCCAAGCGCCTCGACCCGCCTGACGAGGACGTTTGCAGTTTGAAACGTCATGCCAAGCTCGCGTGCCACGAGGCGAACGTTGACGATCGGCCTGCGATAGAGCAGGGCAAGCAGGACCAGTCCGTTGCTCGCGATTCCCTCGCTGACAATCAGCTGGCGATGCCGCTCTCGCAGGTCGGATATCCGCTGCGCCGTCGAACGAGCCTCGACAGCGGTCTCCGCGACGCCGCGCAAGAAGAACCTCAGCCAGCCCTCCCAATCGCCGTCAAGACGGATCGCCATCAATCTGTCGTAGTACTCGGCTCGGTGCAACTTGAAGTAGTGACTGAGATATAGGAGGGGCTGGCGCAGCACCCCCTTGTGGACGAGCAGAAAGGCGATGAGGAGGCGACCCACACGTCCGTTTCCGTCAAGAAACGGGTGGATGGTCTCGAATTGGGCATGGACGAGTCCCACCTCGATCAGCGGCGGCAACTCGGGCGCTGCATGCAGGAACTTCTCGAATCTGTCGAGCGCATGGCCCATGTCCGGCGTCGGTGGTGGCACGAAGGTCGCCGCGGCGATGGGTGCGCCAGGGGGTCCGATCCAGTTCTGGGTCGTTCTGAACTCGCCGAGCGTACGTTGCGCGCCGCGTGTCCCCCGCAGCAGGCGGCTGTGGATCTCTCGGATCAGGCGCAGCGACACCGGGAGTGTCGCCAGTCGCTCGAGGCCATAATTCATCGCGGCCACGTAGTTGACGATTTCGTCGACATCGGCGGGAACGCGCGAGGCGTTGCCATCCAGGCCAGCGGCCAGCAGGTCCTCGAGAGTGCTCTGGGTGCCCTCGATTTGCGAGCTCAAGACCGCCTCGCGATTGACGTACATCGCGACGAAGCGGTCGGGATCGGGAACGTTTTGAGCGATGCCATCGAGGCGTCCGACGGCCAGGTCGGCATGTGAGAGCAGCAGCAGCAGCTTGCTGTCGATCTCGAGCGGGGGCTCCGGCGGCAGGGGGTTGGGAATGAATGCGCGGTAGCCGGTCGGCTGCGTCGCGAAGCGACCTGCCCGTGTGATCGTGTCGCGCGTGGGCTCCGGAGGAGAAGAGGCCATCCTCTAATCTTATTCTAGATATCGCGGCAAATGCTGAATAGGAGCGGCCGCTGGGTTGTCTATGTGCTCAGCACTCTGAACAAAGCTGCACAAAGCTTCGCAATCAGCCCGAACCAGCTCAAAATACTTCAGAGCTACTCAGAAGGTCCTGGCGGGGCGATTATGCGCCACGCAAGGCGGAAGCCGTCGGGCGCGAGACGCGGACGCTCGACTGCAGGTCGCGACGAGAGCCGCGCGTGATGCGATCGACCACGGCCTTGGCCGCGTCGCCGACGCCGGGTCCGATCCGCCTCACCGTGCTCGCGCCGCTGTCGGGCAGCGCGTCGCGGAAGTCGAGCACGTCGAGCTCGCCGGCGCCGCGTCGCGCCGCGTACACCAGCCGCCCGATCGCGTCCAGGCTCGCGCCGCTTCCCGCCAGCACGAGCGCGTCCGGCTCGAGCGCCCGCAGGGCTGTGCCCACACGGGCGCTGTCGAGCCCGACCGGCAGCGCCAGCACCCGCAACCCCGCCCGGCGCAGGAACAGCTCGAGCGCCTGCGCGTACAGCGCGTCGACCGCAAACGGAGCCGACGCGTCGAAGATCAGCACCCCCTGCTCGCGCGTGGAAGGCGGTGCGACGCGCTGCGCGGCCGAGAGCCAACCGGTCGCGTAGCGCCAGGCAAAGCAGTACTCGGGCCCACCGGCATCCCCGCCGACTCGTGGGTGAGCGCTGGCGTCGTGCTGGCTTGAGTCGCCGACTGCTCCGGTCGCCAACGGTCGCGCCATCTCGGCCGCCGCCAGCGTCTGCACCGCCGTCAGCAGCACCGTCTCGACGGTCCGTTCCAGCGAGCGCATCGCCATGCTCTCCTCCAGCACTCGATCCGCGCGCGACGCGTCGAAGGCTGCGAACGCTCCTTGCAGCCGCGCCGGGGAGGCGCCGGACTCGCCGCGCTCGCGCACGATCGCGATCGCCGAGCCGATCTCGCCGGTCTCGACCAGGGCCTGCCTGAGCGCCTCGATCTCGGCCAGCTCGTATTGCCTGTGCCCACCCTCGCTGCGCGCGGGCGTCGGGTGGCCAAAGCGGCTCTCCCAGCCGCGCAGCGTGTTCTGGCTCACCCCCAGCAGGGCGGCGGCGGCGTTGGTGCGGATCGCGCTCATCAAGCGAATTGTGTTGGTTTGCGTAGGTTCGGGGAAGGCGCGCACGGTGGCGTGCATCCTGGGAGATTCGTTGCGGCGCAAGGAGGTCGAGTCGGCGCGGCGACGCTCCCTACGATGGGCGCGTGCGAGCAAGCCACGTGCCGCGACTGCGTCTCTACCACCACCCCGACGGCGCCCGCGTCGCCTACCGGGAGATGGGCGCGGGCCCACCGCTGGCGCTGTTGCACGCCGGCCTGCTCTCCCACCGCGAGTGGGAGCCGGTCGCGGCTGCCCTGGCCGAGCGCCACCGGGTGGTGATGCCCGACCTGCCGCTGCACGGCGACTCCGAGGACCGTCCGCGCCACCCGTACACGGTCGAGTGGTTTGCCGAGGTGATGTCTGGCTTCTGCGCCGACGTGCTCGGCCCCGACCCGTTGCTGGCCGGCCACGGCGCCGGCGCAGAGATCCTGCTGCGGGCGATCGACGCCGGGCTGGTCGCCCCGAGTCGCCTGGTGCTGATGCCAAACCGTCTGCACCTGCCGCCGCCGCCGGCCGTTGCGCACCGGCGCGAGCTGTGGCGGCTCGCCACGCTCACCGGCTCGCTGCCGGGTCTGGATCGCGCGCTCAGCCATGCCACCCGGCTGGTGTTCACGCCCGGCCTGGGAGTGCGCCTGTCCGACCGCGGCGTGCCCGAGGCCGGCGACCTGATCCGCCACGCGTTCGCCGACGTGCCGGGGAATCCCAACCTGGCCCGCTCGTGGGCGAAGTGCGCGCGGCGCTGGCCGCGGGGCGCACAGACCCAGCTGCTCGAGCTCTACCCGCGCCTGCCGATGCCGGTGCTGCTGCTGTGGGCCGACCACGACCGCCTGCACCCCCTTGGGGGAACCGAGGAGACGGTTCGGCTGCTGCCGTGCGGCCAGCTGCGCGTGCTGGCGAGCACGGGCTTTCTGATGACCTACGACGACCCGGTCGGGGTGGCCCGCGAGATCGTCGCGTTCTGCGGCTGAGTGATTGTTTGGGATGGCCGCGCGCAAAGCGCGCGGGGGGCTGTCTTTTCGATTAGATACTCAGCGCCCAGACCCCGCTCTACAGCGACAGGAGATCCGATGGCCGACAAGCCCGACAAGCAGCTCTGGGGCGGGGAGACCGCCAAGGCAGTTGAGAACTTCCCGATCTCCGGCGAGACGATGCCGGTGTCGGTCGTGCGCTGGCTGGCGCGCCTGAAGGGTGCCGCGGCGGCGGTCAACGCCGAGCTGGGTCTGCTCGACAAGCGTCGCTCCGGCAAGATCGAGAAGGCGGCGCTCGAGATCGCCGCCGGCAAGCACGACGCGCAGTTCCCGATCGACGTGTTCCAGACCGGCTCGGGGACCTCGACCAACATGAACGCCAACGAGGTGATCGCAAAGCTCGCCGGCGAGACGGTGCACGCCAACGACCACGTCAACATGGGCCAGTCCTCAAACGACGTGTTTCCAAGCGCCGTGCACCTGGCCGCGCTCGACGTCGCCCAGAACGAGCTGCTCCCGTCGCTGAAGCTGCTGGAGCGCTCGCTGGCGCGCAAGGCAAAGAGCTTCGCCGGCGTCGTCAAGTCCGGCCGCACGCACCTGATGGACGCCGTGCCGGTGACGCTCGGCCACGAGTTCGGTGGCTACGCAGCGCAGATCGCACTCGCCCAGGAGCGCGTCGTCGCGGCGCTCGTGCACGTCGGCCAGATCCCGCTCGGCGGCACCGCCACCGGCACGGGGCTGAACACGCACGCGAAGTTTGCCGAGAAGGTGCGCGCGCGCCTGAAGCGCGAATCGGGCCTGAAGCAGATCGCCCCGCCGCAGGACCCGTTCGAGGCGCAGGCAAACCGCGACGCACTGGTCGAGCTCTCAGGGGCGCTGAAGACGCTTGCCGTCTCGCTCAGCAAGATCGCAAACGACCTCGCGCTGATGGGCTCCGGCCCGCGCGCGGGGATCGGTGAGATCTTCCTGCCCGAGTTGCAGAAGGGCTCCTCGATCATGCCCGGCAAGGTCAACCCGGTGATCCCCGAGGTCGTGCTGCAGGTATCGGCCCAGGTGATCGGCAACGACACCGCGATCACGGTCGGCGGCATGCAGGGCCAGTTCGAGCTGAACGTGCGCATCCCGCTGATCGCGCGCAACCTGCTGCAGTCCCTGCAGCTGCTGAGCGCCACCTCGCGCGTGTTCGCCGAGAAGTGCGTCGACGGGATCAAGCCCAACAAGGCGGGCTGCGAAGCCTCCGCCGGCGCGACCCTGGCGGTCGCGACGGCGCTCAACGGCGCGATCGGCTACGACAAGGGCACGGCGATCGTCAAAGCCGCGACCGAGTCGGGTAGGCCGCTGCGCGAGGTGGCGCTGGAGCACGGGGTCGACGCCAAGCTGTATGACGCGACGATCGATCTGAAGAGGATCGCCGCGGGGAATCGGGGGTAGCGGCCCGGCGAGATCTGGTAGGCGATCGGCGGAGAGGCACGGTCTGTTGCCGGAGCCGATTCGGGGTTTTGCGCGGCCGGTCAGGGACCGCGCGCAATGAATAGCGTGAGGTCGGTCCAGTCAGACTGCGCGGGCCGCGCGGCGAGCTCGCGCACGAGGGCGTCGACGACGGCGCTGAACTCGCCGTGGTTGACGCCGACGAAAATGCCCAGACCGGCGTGCCGCCTGCCGGCCTCCGCCCAGCGTCTGGCGATCACAGCGAAGTCCTTGACGTCGAAGGTGATCATCGCCCGCGTCTCGGCTGTGGCAAGTTCGAGCAGCTGCTCGTCCGCCAAGCCGTCGAGCTGGCGCTCCTGCGCAACGGCGCGCACGTCGTGACCCAGCTCGCGGAGCGGTGTCGCAATGCGCCGTGCTGAGACGTGCGCGTCGAAGAGCAGTCGCACCTGTGCCGGCCGAGACGGGTGTGGCGATTACTCGGAGTCGAGGCGGCTGACGGAAATGAACGGAAATTCTTGTTCCAACTGCCCGATCGGCCGTCTGTTTTCGGCGACGGCTTGGTCGATCTCCTCGGGGAACCGTTCGTAGTAGCCGAGGGCGAGCCGGATTTGACGCTCGTCGGCCGAGCCGTCTTCGCCCATCCGCTCGACCGAGCCGATGTCCTGGTATGCCTCCACTATCTGCCAGACGTCAAACGCGGTCCCCATCACCCAAGCGCGACGGTCCCAGTCGGTGCCGCGAAAGGCGATCCCTGGGAATAGGCGCATACGCAGCGCCTCGTCGGCGAGCGCCTCGACAACGGCGCCCTTGCTGCGCCCCGTGCGCTGGGCCTCGCGTTCGACGTGCGCCTCCAGACTCTTTGAGATGCGCATGCTGAACGGTGCCGACTTGGCTCCCATACGAACACGATAGCAAAAAGTTACGCTGTAATTTACGTCATGGTATTTGCTATCTATCTTTCTATCATTGCTCTGGAGCTCCCGTTCGGCCAGCCGTCAGCAGGCCTTCGAGCAGCAGTCTGGCCCCGGCCTTCGACAGCGGCTCGTTGAGATTCCCGCACTTGGGCGACTGTACGCAGGAGGGGCAGCCGCTCTTGCAGGGGCACTCGGCGATCAGCCGCTGCGCGTCGCGGCACAGCTCCTCGAAGCGCTGGAAGGCCAGGCGAGTGATGCCGATGCCGCCGGGGTGCCCGTCGTAGATGAAGATCGTCGGCCCGCCGGTCTGTGGATGCAGGTTGGTCGAGAGGCCGCCGACGTCCCAGCGATCGCACATCGCGATCAGCGGCAGCACCGCGATCTGGGCGTGCTCGCAGGCGTGCAGCGAGCCGAGCAGCGCGTCGATCGGAATCTTTCCGTCGCCGTCGCCATCCAGGCCGGTGAGCGTTGCGACGTCCAGCTCGAACCACAGCGCCTGCGTCGAGAAGGAGGTCTGCGGCAGGTCGAGCATCACAAGGTCGACCTGCGCGTGATCGGACAGCCGCTTGCGCTGATAGCCGAGCACGGTCTCTGACACCGACACCTCTCCGAAGGAGAGCGTCACCCCCAGCGTCTCGCGGCGGTCGAGCAGGCGCACTATCTCGGTGTCGGTCTCGCGCTTGGGCTGGGTGTACCAGTCGCCGCTGAAGGGCGCCACGAGCGCGCGGCGGTTCTCCAGGTCCAGTTCGCGCACCTCATACGAGCGCCCCAGGTGCAGGTAGATCGCTCCGTCGTGGACGGTCGAGTGGGCGCGCGCGGCCTCGGTCTGGCCGAGCAGCTCGCCGGTGGAGACGTCGAGGATCGCAAACGAGTCCGGCGAGGCCGAGCGCAGCGAGACGTCGGCCGCCGGGTAGTCGGAGGCGCGGCGCAGCACGTAGGCGTCCTCGCCGCTGCGGGTGCTGCGCCGGCGCAGCAGCCCCGCTGTGACCAGCGCGTCCAGATGCGGTTGCAGGCGCAGCCCGAAGAACTCGCCGTCGCCCGCTTCCAGCGGGCCCTCGTGGGCCGCGCAGAGCAGGTGAGCTTGGAATATCTGCGGGCTCTCGTGGTCGAGGATCGCCGCCTCGACCGGCCGCTCGATGAACTCCTCGGGGTGGCGGCAGAAGAATTGGTCGAGCGCGTCCTCTCCCGCTACGTAGACGGCAAGGCCCTTTCCGCGCCGCCCGGCGCGTCCCCACATCTGGCGCAGCGAAGCGACCGGTCCCGGGAAGGTGACGACGACGGCAGCGTCGAGCTCGCCGATGTCGATCCCAAGCTCCAACGCGTCGGTGGTGATCACGGCGCGCAGCTCGCCGCTGACCAGCCGCGCCTCGATTTCGCGGCGCTGCTGGGCGGTGTAGCCGGCGCGGTAGGGCGCGACCAGCTCGGCGAGCTCCGGGTGGGAGCGTTCGAGCTCTTCGGTGACCAGGCGCGCGAGCAGCTCGTCTCCCTTGCGCGACTTCATGAAGCAGATGCAGCGCCACCCCTCCCGCACCAGTCGCGCCAGCAGCTCGCCGGCCTCGGCGAGCGCCGAGCGGCGAGCGCCGATCGACTCGTCGGTCAGCGGTGGGTTCCACATCGCGATCTGGCGCCGCGGGGTCGGCGAGCCGTCCTCGTCGATCAGGCCGACGTCCTGCAGGCCAGTCAGCCGCTCGGCCAGCTCGACCGGGTTTGCGATCGTCGCCGAGGCGAGCAACACGCGCACGTCGCTGCCGTAGGCCGCCGCGGTGCGCAGCAGCCGGCGCAGCACGTTTGCCACGTGCGAGCCGAACACGCAGCGGTAGACGTGCGCCTCGTCCACGACCACCACGCGCAGATGGCTGAACAGCCGCTCCCAGGCGGAGTGGTTGGGCAGGATGCCGACGTGCAACATGTCGGGGTTGGTCAGCACGACGTTCGCGCTAGCGCGGATCTCGCGCCGCGCCTCGCGCGGCGTGTCGCCGTCGTAGATCGCCGGTCGCGCCTGCGCGGTGAGCCCGAACGCGCTCAGCGCGCGCGCCTGGTCCTGGGCCAGCGCCTTGGTCGGATACAGGTAAAGGGCGCGTGCGAACGCGTCGGTGCAGAGCGCGTCGAGCGTCGGCAGGTTGAAGCAGAGCGACTTGCCCGAAGCGGTACCGGTGGTGACGATCGTCGTGCGCTCCCACGCCGAGCGCAGCGCCTGCGCCTGATGGGAGTAGAGCCGCTCGATCCCGACCCGGGCCAGCGCTTCCAGTACGTCCGGGTGCAGGTCGGCGGGTATCTCCACGAGCCGTGCCCTGCCCGGCCCTTCGCGCGCCTCGCGCACGAGCCGCCCGTCGGCGCGCCCCTGCTCGAGCAGACCCGTCCAGGGCTCGGTCGTTCGCGTCAGCGCCATGGCTTGCGATAGTAGGGCCGGATGAGCACACCGGCGGCCGAGCAGTGGGCGCGAAAGCGCACCTTCCATCATTCGCTCTACCCGCCGGAGCGGATCGCCGCCGAGCGCGAGCGCAGCGTGTCGGTCTGCCTGCCGGCGCGCGACTGCGCCACCACCGTCGGTGAGATCGTCACGGCGCTCGGAAGGTTGCGTGCTGCGGGCGCGATCGACGAGATCGTCGTCGTCGACGCCGCCTCGCGCGACGGCACCGCGCAGATCGCGCAGCGGGCGGGCGCGCGCGTAGTGCAGGAGGCCGAGCTGACGGGCGGCGGTGAAGACGACCTGGGCGACCTCGGCCCGGTGCTCGGTAAGGGCGACGCTATGTGGCGGGCGCTGCCCGTGCTCAGCGGCGAGCTGGTCGTGTTCCTCGACGCCGACAGCGAGGGCTTCTCCGAGCACTTCGCCGCCGGCCTGCTCGGGCCGCTCGTGTGCGAGCCGCAGGTGCGCTTCGTGAAGGCCTACTACCGCCGCCCCTTCGAGCAGGACGGCGTGTCGCTGCCGGAGGGAGGCGGGCGAGTCAACCACCTGCTGGCGCGTCCCGCCCTCTCGCTGCTCTACCCCGACCTGGCGGCGGTGCGCCAGCCGCTGGCCGGCGAGGTCGCCGCCACGCGCGAGCTGCTGGAGCGGCTGCCGTTCGTCACCGGCTACGGCGTGGAGATCGCGATGCTGATCGACGTCTGGCGGACCGCCGGATTGGACGCGATTGCGCAGGTCGACCTCGACGTGCACCACAACCGTCACCAGCCGCTGTCGGCCCTCAGCGAGATGGCGCGTACGGTGCTTGCGACGATGCTCGCGCGTCTTGAGGACCGGCGGCTACCAGCCACCCCCGCGACGCCTGCCGAGCGTCCGCCGCATGCAGCGGCGGGCACGGCCCCAAGCAGGGGAGGGGGCCCAGTCGGCGAGGCGAGCCCGGTCGACGCGCCCGGCCCGTCCGCACGCCGATGAGCATCCGCTGCCTCTACCTCGACCTGGACGGAACGCTGCTCGGTCACGGCGCCTCGCTCATGCACGACGGCGAGGGCGCCCTCTCGCTCGCCGGGGTGCGCGCGATCGAGGCCTGCCTGCGCGCCGACGTGGAGGTCGTGCTGATGTCCGGCCGTCGCCAGCTGCAGGTGGCCGAGGACGCGCGGCTGCTCGGGCAGAGCTCCTATGTCTTCGAGGCCGGCGCCTGCGTCGTGCTGGGCGGCGATCCTCGCCTTGGCGGTGAGCAGCACTGGCTGACCGGCGCGCTGGTCCCGGGCGAGCTGACGATCGCCGAGCAGATCGACCGCACCGGCGCGCCGGCGCTGCTGCTCTCCCACTACGAGGGGCGCCTGGAGTACCACGAGCCCTGGCATTTGAATCGTGAGGTCTCCCACCTGTTCCGCGGATTGGTCGACGCGCTCGAGGTCGACGAGCTGCTGGCCGAGCACGGGCACGGGCATCTGCGCATGGTCGACAACGGCGTCGTGCAGCGCCGCTCAGCGGCGCTGGCGGAGCTTCCCCACGTACGCGGCTATCACCTGGTGCCGGCGGGGGCCTCGAAGGCCGGAGCCGTTGCCTTTCATCGGCAGGTGCGCGGCTACGCGCGCGAGGAGACTTTCGCTGTGGGGGACTCGCGGGAGGACCTGGCCTGCGCCGAGCACGTGAGTAGCTTCTGGCTGGTCGCCAACGCGGTGGCACGCGACCCGTCGATCCGTGAGGCAGCGGCTCGCTACGACAACGTGCGGATCGCCGAGGGCGAGCACGGCGCCGGGGTGTACGAGGCGGTCGTGAGCTCGCTCGTCGGCGGCTGAGTTGGGCGAAGTCTCAGCGGCCGCGGGACAGATACCGCCAAAAGCGCCGCCACAGGCCTGGCTGCGGGCGCCGGCGCCAGCGCGCGGGTGGCGGCACGGTGGTGCGCACGAGCGCGACCCAACGGTCGAGCGGCAACTCGCCGGAGATCAGTCGTCCCAGCGCACCTGTCACCGGCGCCTCGACGCCGGCGCGCTCCAG
>DATASE010000014.1:0-22753 GCA_036269375.1 Solirubrobacteraceae bacterium | reverse complement strand
TCCTATAACGGACCCGCCACGAGCACGACGACTCTCACACACGCATTTCCCCAAAACAGACACGCGAAAAACGACTCCCTCTCAGAAACGACCCGGTCCCTCTCCCAAGGTCCCCGCCTGTACCGGTAAGCGTCGACCGCGAAGACCGACCCACACCAAACCTTTATGTCTGCCAGGCCCCCGGGTTGGAGGCCCGACAGGTGCAAGCGTACACCACCTATGGCTGCGTGTCAAGGGGGCGTTCCTTATCGCTCAGTGGTGAGTAAGAAACGGAGCGCGGGGAAGGGCCAGGGCTTCAGCTGTTCCTGCTCCTCTGGATCGCCTCGGGGCTGGCTTGATTGGGGGCGAACTGGGCGACGGCGACCTCGATCTGCTCGAGCTGACGACCGATCGCGTCCACGGTTTCCAAGTAGGATGCGCGAAGCTGAGCAACACTTCTGCGTGGCCGCCGCGGGCTCAACGCGTAGCCGCCGCCTTGTGCGCGAACCTTTCGATGGCCTCTTGGGCGCGTCTCGCGATTATCCGGTTACGCTCCCGCGCCTGTGCCTCGAAACCCGGAGCTTGGCCAGATCGCGAAGCTGCGCACTCATGTGTCCAGTTTATTGTGATGGTCAGTCCAGTTCAAGCAGAACAGCCCGCCATATAATCGTCGGACACCGCGAGATCCCAATGCCCGACCGCCACTTCGTCAAGTACACCTTCCTGAAGCTCGACCCCGCCTGGCGCCGCCTGGACGCCGAGACTCGCGCCGAGGGCAAGCGCGAGTTCGCCGCCGCCTGCGAGGACTTCGCCGACGGGCACCTGCTGCAGTCGTTCTCGCTGGTCGGCACGCGCGGCGATGCCGAGCTGCTCTTGATCGCAGAGGCCGAGAACCTCGACCGCATCCACGAGCTCCACGTCGTGCTTGCGCAGTCCGGGCTGATGAAGTGGGCCTCGATCCCCCACTCCTTCCTGGGGATGCGCAAGAGCTCGGAATACTCCGAAGACGAGCGCGTCCAGCCCCGCGGCTTCCGCGGAAAGTACGTGTTCGTCTACCCCTTCGTCAAGTCGCGCGAGTGGTACGCGCTGCCAGCCGAGGAGCGCTGGCGGATCATGCAGGGGCACATCACGGTCGGTCGCGAATACCCCGGCGTCGACAACCACACGACCTACTCCTTCGGCCTGGACGACCAGGAGTTCGTCGTCGCCTTCGACACCGACGACGTCGGCACCTTCCTCGACCTCGTCCAGCGGTTGCGCACGACCGAGGCCTCGCGCTACACGGTGCGTGACACGCCCTCCTTCACCTGCATCGCCTGCTCGCTCGAACGCGCGCTGAACGCGCTCGACGGCGAGCCGGTCGCGCTCGACGCAGCGCCGCAGGCGAGCTGATCGCGGTGGCGAGCGCGGGCGGTACCGCCAAACGCGGCTCGGCCAAGGTGACCACAGCCAAGCCCGCCGCCGGCTCGAACAAGCGCCGGCGCCCCGCCAAGCTGCGCGGCACAGCGATGCAGAAGGCGATGACCCAGCTCGCCGCTGCCGACGACACCCTCGCCGAGCTGATCGAGCGCTACGGCACACTCCCCCCCGAGCGCGAGGGACGGCCCGACCACGACGACCACTACGGCGCGCTGCTGCGCTCGATCGTCAACCAGCAGCTCTCGGTCGCCGCCGCGCGCACGATCTACAACCGGATGCTCGACCGCTTCGGCGGCCAGCCCCCAACGCCCGAGCAAATCCTCGCCGACGATCCCGAGGAGCTGCGCACGGTCGGGCTCTCGCGACCGAAGATCGGCTACCTGCGCTCGCTGGCCGAGCACGTTCTCGACGGCGAGCTGGAGCTCGAGCGCCTCGACGACCTACCCGACGAGCTCGTGATCGAGGAGCTGGTCGCCGTCAAGGGGCTCGGCGAGTGGACGGCGCACATGTTCCTGATGTTCCACCTCGAACGGCCCGACGTGTTCGCCCCGGGCGACCTCGGCATCCTCCGCGCGATCGAACGCGCCTATTCGCTGCAGGCGCCCGACCGCGAGACGCTCGAGCGCCTGGCCGAGCGCTGGCGGCCGTACCGAACGCTCGCGTGCCGCTACCTGTGGCGCTCGCTGGAGAACGAGCCAGTCTAATCTCCACTACACCGTGCTACATCCCGCCGTCGCTGGCCGACGCTCTGCGTGGGGCGAGCATCGACACGGCCACGGTCGCCGAGCTTGGATTGGCCGGACGGTCCGACGCCGATGTGCTTGTCGCCGCAGCTTCCGATGAGCGCGCGCTGCTGACCGAGACGCCGCGGATTTCGCTCGCCTCTGCGCCGAGCGGATTTCGTGCGGCGGCCACCACCCGGGGGTGCTGATCGCTCTGTCATCCCGCTTCTCGCGTCGCCCGGCAGGGATACCGCGCCTGTCAGCCGCCGTCCGAGCGCTCGCCGGACAGCAGCTGGAGGGCCGCATCGTCTACCTGCCTGCGCCTGCTGTCTCCTATGAGCCAGTTGCTCGATGACGCGGCAGACGCGCTGGAGCGTCGCCTGTTCTTCGAGCAGCTCAACACCGGTTATGCGGCTCTGCGCGACGATCCGGACGCCTGGAGTGCTGTGGAAGCAGAGCGCGCGGCGGAGAGCAGCGCACTGCGCGATCACGACGTGAGGGGCGCTCTCAGACTGCGCTGACCTGCTCTTCGTCCGCCACGCGGAACGAAGATCCGCAGCCGCACGCGGCGACCACGTTGGGGTTCTCGACCTTGAAGCCCGCGCCCTGCAGGCTTTCCTGGTAGTCGATCACTGACCCGCGCACGAACGGCAGGCTCTCGCTGTCGACCAAGAGCTTCAGGCCGTGCGACTCGAAGACGACATCGTTGTCGCGCTGCTCGTCGAAGGCGAGCTGGTACTGAAAGCCCGAGCAGCCGCCGCCCCGCACGCCCACCCGCAGGCCCGCCAGCGACACGTCGGCCTGCCCAGCCAGGAACTCGTGCACCTTCTCCGCGCCCTTGTCGGTGATCGTAATCATGCTTTCCAAAGTATAGCGTGGGCGCGCCGGCCCAACTCGGGGTGAAGGGCAGGAGCCAAGCCGCAGTCGGCAGGCTCGGGGCAAAAGATGCCCACATTATTGGATGCAATCCGACCAAACATGCTGCCCTTTTTGAAAGATACCTTTCAATATCGAGAGCATTATCCGCTACGCTGGGCCGATCATGGCGCTCTCGGATGAGCAGATATTCGAACAGAACCCCTGGTGGACAAGACCCGGCTGGCGCGCCGAGGATCCACACCTGGGTCTGCTCGACGCCCAGCCCGCTCGACTTTCAGCCAACTTCGTGGCCGACCTTGACCTGCGCGCCGCCGGCATCCACACGCTGCGCGGGCCACGCCAGGTCGGCAAGAGCACCGACCTCAAGCTGCTGGTCGAGCGTGCCCTTGGCGAGAGCATCCAGGCACGGTCGATCGTCTACCTGGCGCTCGATCTGCTGGAGGGCCGCCATCTGTCCGAGCTGGCCGCGAGCGTGCGCCGAGCACTCGACCTTTCCGGGCGCACAGAGGCTGGACTGCTGCTGCTCGACGAGGTGACCGCCGTGCGGGGGTGGCAGACGGCAGTCAAGTCGCTATGGGATCAGGGGCAGATCCGCGAGGACGTCGTCGTTTGCACCGGCTCCTCCGCCATCGACCTGCAGCGCGGCGCCGCCGAGCGACTGCCGGGACGGCGCCGCGCCGGGTTCGATCACCTGGTACTGCCACAGAGCTTCGCGGCCTTCGCGCGCGCGCTGGACGGCGACATCCCCTCATCGCCGGGCCTGACCGTAGCCGAGCTGCGCGATCGCGCCGGCGAGGCGCTGCTGCGAGACATGCGACCGTATGCGCCCGCGCTCGAACGTACCCTCGATCGCTATCTGCGCTTCGGCGGGCTACCGGCCGCAGTCGCGGAGGCAGCCGGCGGAGCGCACGAGCCCTCCGACGAGGTGCGCAGAGTGCTGTGGGACTCGCTCGTCCGCGAGCTGCAGCGCAAGGGGGCGAGCGTGCCGGCGACGCACGCCCTGCTCGAGCGAGTCGTGCGCTCGCTCGGCGCCAAGGTCAGCTGGAGCGCGATGGCGCGCGAGATGGAGGTGCCGCTCGGGCGCGGGTCCGGCCCACCGAGTCACGTGGCGCTGCGCGACTACATCGAGCTGCTGGCGGCCGGCTACTTCCTGTTCGTTGCCTACTTCTGGCGCGCCGGCTCGCAGAGCAACGCGATCTCCAAGGACAAGAAGGTGTTCTTCGCCGATCCGCTGCTTCACACGATCGCGCTCGAGCGCTCGCCCGGCCTGCGCCCAGACACGCCCGCGCTGGTCGAGAACGCCGTGGCGATCGCCCTGCTTCGCCGCTACGAACCGGCCGACCGCTTGATCGAGACGTTCGTCCTGCCCGAGCAGCTGCACATCTGGCAGACCGCCCGCGGCGGTGAGATCGACTTCGTCTGTGGCCCGCGGCGCGAGCTGGACCTGGTCGAGGTCAAGTACCGCGAGCTGCCTGGATTGACGGCCGCGGCGGCGGCCGCTCGGGCCCAGCCCGGCCGGCCCGTGGTGATGGCCACCCGCAGCACGCTGCATGTGGCCGAGGGCTACACCCTGCTGCCAGCGCACACCCTCCTGTGGGCGCTCGGTTGAGCGGCTAACCTGGTTGCCCATGCCCACCGCCCAGGAGCTCAAGCAACGCATCGAGACCGCCATCCCGGGCGCGCACGCCGAGGTCGAGGACTACACCGGCGGCGGCGACCACTTCCGCGCTACCGTGGTTGCAAGCGCCTTCGCCGGGCGCTCGCGGATCGAGCAGCACAAGCTCGTCTATCGGGTGTTCGGCGATGAGATCGGCGGTCCCATCCACGCGCTGTCGCTGAGGACCGAGGCCGCCACCCCCGCGCACAGCGACGCCACGTCAGGAGCCAGCGATGTCTGAGACCGAGACCAATCCCATCCGCGACGCGATCGCCGAGGCGATCGCCGGACACGAGACGATCCTGTTCATGAAGGGGGCCCCGGAGGCGCCCGCGTGCGGCTTCTCCGCTCGCACCGTCGCCGCGCTGCAGTCGCTGCAGGTCCCGTTCGCCGCTGTGGACGTCCTCCCCGACCCCCGCATCCGCCAGGAGCTCTCGGCGATCTCCGGCTGGCCGACGATCCCGCAGCTGTTCCACGGCGGCGAGCTGATCGGCGGCTGCGACATCGTTACCGAGATGTTCGAGTCGGGCGAGCTCGCGCAGGCGCTCGACGCGGACGCCACGGACGACGGCGAGGCGGTTGCGCCCGAGCCGACGGTCGCGCAATCGAACGGCTTCACGCCGATCGAGAACCGCCTCAGCTGAGCAGGCGACGGCCAACCGCCTCGCGAACCCACCGCACCCGCCGACGGGCGGCGGTCACGACTCGCTCGCGCCCGGTGCGCTAGCGTCCCCGAGCCCATGCCACCCGTAGCCGTCGTCGGCGACTCCACCAACTACCTTCCGCGCGAGCTGGCCGCCCGCGAAGGGATCCAGCAGGTCTCGCTCTACGTCGGCTGGCAGGGCGAACACCAGCGCGAGAGCGAAATGGACGGCTTCGACCGCTTCTATGATCGGCTGCGCTCCGAACCGGACCTGCCGACCACCTCACAGCCCTCGATCGGCGACTTCCTGGCCGTTTGGGAGCCGCTGCTCCAGGAGGGGCGGGACGTCGTCTCGGTGCACCTCGCCGGCGGCATCTCCGGCACCGTGCAGTCCGCGCGCCAGGCGCACGCTTTGCTCGCCGAGCGCGGGCTCGGCGACCGCGTCGAGGTGATCGACGGCGAAACCGCCTGCGGCGGTCTGGGGCTGCTGCTGCTCGCCGGCGCCGCGGCCGCCCGCGCCGGCGACTACCGCGACGCGGTCGTCGCGCGCGTGCGCGAGACGCGTAAGGCGATGCGGATCTGGTTCTGCGTCGACACGCTCGAGTACCTGCGCCGCGGTGGGCGCGTCGGCAAGGCGCAGGCCTGGATCGGCAGCACCCTGCAGATCAAGCCGATCCTCTCGCTGGAGTACGAGATCGTGCCCGTCGAGCGGGTGCGCACATCCAAGCGCGCGTTCGAGCGGATGGTCGGCTACGCCCAGCAGCTGCACGACGCGGGCGCCGAGGGGTGGGTCGTGCAGCACATCCAGGCCCACGAGCAGGCGCAGCGGCTGATGGACCGCTGCCGCGAGGTCTTCGGCTCAGAGCCCGTCTTCACCTCCGAGGTCGGGCCCGTGATCGGGACATACACGGGGCCGGGGCTGATCGGGGTCGGTGCGATCCCGACCCGTCTACTGGCCTGAGGAACTGAGCCGGGCTAACCCCGGCGCCGTTTGCGCCGGCGTGCGCGGCCACGCAGCACCAGCAGGCCCACCACCGCGCCCGCGGCGATCGCCACCTCGCGCTGGTGGCGCTCGAGCTGGCCGCGCCAGTCGGTGATCCTCGCCACTTCGCCGTGCAGGCGGTTCAGCGACACCGCCAGCTCGGCGCGATTGGACTCGATCGAATTGCGGATCTCAGCCGCTGATCGCTGTGCCATAGCCAGTCCCCCTTCCAGCCTCGGGCGCCGAGTCCCCGGCCCCGGGGGGCGGGATCGGCGGCTCGAACTCATCGGTCACGCCCGTGTCGTCCATTCTCGGGCCGCCGCCTGCCACTGCGCCGGTCGTTCCCGCCGACGCAGCCGTCCCCGTAGCGCCGGCCGTCCCAGCCGGCCCAGCCCCGCCGCCCGCGCCCGAGGCGCTGACCGTCTCGCGGATCTTGCGCGCCTCCTCGATCGCCATCTCCGGTGTCGGCGGCGCGCCCGAGCGCAGCGCCCTGGCCGCGGCAAATCCCGCCAGGGCGCCGAGGATCACGAGGATCAGTGCCATCGCGAAGAAGCCCCAGAAGAACGTGAACTCGTTGCCGATCGGCAGCTCGTAGTACAGCAGCCAGGCGCAGCCGATCAGCACGAAGAAGAGCGCCGTCAGGAAGAACACCCCGGCCACGATCCCCACCACCGCGCCCTTGGCAAGGCGCGTGGTCTTCTCGGCGATCTCGGCCTTGGCGAGCTCGATCTCCTCGCGGATCAGGACGCTCGCGCGCTCGGAGACCTCTGTGATCGCCGCGGCGATGCCGGACTGCTCGCGCTGCCCGCCGGGCGGCGGGCCCGCGCCGGCGCTCACTCGGGGGGCTCCTCGTCGAACATCCGCCGCCACACGTAGGCGGCGCTGCGCTGCGTGAGCAGGCTCGCCAGCGCGCCGAACGCGGTCAGCAGGCCCGACCACATCATCTTCTTGACTAGCTCGTTCTCCATCGGCGGAAGTCTATTGCCCGCGCAGGCGGGTTCTCACGCTCCCTGCTGCGGCAGGCCACAAACGCCCTGAGCTACGGCCAGCGCGAACGCCGCCAGCTTTCGCGTCACCGCCGGCTGTCCGGGCGAGTTGTCGGCGAAGGAGACGCTGCCGTCCTGGTCGCGCACGCTGTAGGCGAGGACCGATCCGCGGGCTGCCGGGAACGCTTCGCGTCGCGAGGCCGGGTCTTTGAGGTCTTCCTGGATCACCCGCGCTTCGATGATCTGCGGGTCGCTCAGGTGCCTGGGCGGGCCTCCGTTGCAGTGGACGATCCCTTCTTCGCTGACTAGCAGCGTCAGCCTCGCGCCCGGCGTCGAGCCGGATCGCTGCAGCACGAACAGGTCCGCGGAGAGCACGCCGCCGCAGCCGGCCGCGAGCGCCGTGGCAACAAGGACGGCTGCCACCACGAGCGCGGGGGCGATCGAGCGGCGTCTCACGCCACCACCGCCACGCCGCCACGCCGTGGGTCGCCGGCACCGGCGATCGTGCCATCCCCAAGCTGCACCGCTTGCACGCCGCCGAAGAACAGGTTCAGGTCGTGAAAGCCGACCAGCTCGCGACCCTCGCGCTGCTGGGGCACCAGACCCGGCTCGTGGTAGACGATCCCCTCCTCGAAGTGCGCGCGCGGCGCGCGCACCGCCTCCTGTACCTGCATTCCACGGTCCACGACGCCGACGATCGTCTGCAGGATCGCGGAGCGGATCCGGTTCGAGCCGGCGCTGCCGAGCACCAGCTCGACCTCCCCTGCCCTGTTCACGACCGACGGGGCCATCATGCTCGGCATCCTGATCCCGGGCGGATGGCTGTGAAAACCCAGCGGCGAGAGGTCCTGCTCGCCCATCACGTTGTTGAGGTGGATGCCGGTCCCGGGGACGACCACGCCCGAGCCCTCGCCGTTGGTACAGGTCACCGAGCACGCCGCACCGGTCCCGTCGAGCACCGAGATGTGCGTGGTCGCGCCGAGGCGGGAAGACAGGAAGCGCTCGTGAAAGCCCTCCCCGGGCAGGCCCTGGACGAACTCGGGCGTGCGCTCGGCCTGCGCCGCTTCCATCGCCTCGAGCACTACCTCCAGATCCGGTGGCGCCTCGCCGCGGTCGAGCAGCGCCAGGGCGTAGGCGAGCAGGATTCCCCCGGCCGACGGAGGCGGGTTGGTCAGCACTTCGCGGTCCCGGTAGGGGACTCGCAGCGGCTCGCGGGCGATCGCCCGATAGGCCGCCAGCTCCTCGGGCGCGATCGCTCCCCCGTGCTCGGCCTGCCAGGCGCACACCGCCGCCGCGATGTCGCCTTCGTAGAAGGGAGCCTCGCCCTCCCGGCCCAGACGCTCGAGCGCGTCGGCCAGCTCGTGGTTGGGCAGCAGCTCGCCCTCCTGTAGCAGCGAGCCCTGCGGCGCCCACAGCGCTTGGCACTCGGGGGTCGAGCGCAGCAGGTCGCCGAGGATCTCGACGATGTAGGCCTGGCCCGCGTTCAGCGGGGCGCCCTTGCGCGCCAGGCGCGCGGCCGGCGCCGCCAGCTCTGCCAGGGCGATCGTTCCCCAGCGCCGCACCGCCTCGCACGCGCCCGCCGGGGTGCCGTAGACGCCGCACGAGGCCGGGCCGACGTAGAAGACCTGCACCGCGTCGCCGAAGGAGACGTCGATCGCCTCCAGCTCGACCTGGTCGTCGCGCGTGCGCGGCGCCTGGACGAAGAAGTCGAGCAGCACCGGCTCGTCCTGGAGACCCGCCACGAGCATGTAGCCGCCGGCGCCCAGGCCCGTCAGCAGCGGCTCGGCCACGAACGAGGTCAGCATCGCCGCCACCGCCGCGTCGACCGCGTTCCCGCCCGCGCGCAGCACCTCCGCGCCGGCCTCGGCCGTCAGCGGATGGCCCGCCGCCACTACTCCCTTCTGCGCACCTCTCATGCCCGCCAGGTTGACACGAGCGCCGCGTCGGCGCTCATCCGGCGCTTAGAAGTTCGGGATGAACTCAGGAACGTCCCGGTCGCTGACGACCAGTCCGCCCCGCCTCGGCTCGCGCGTCTCGCGATCGCCGGCCGATCGACGATCGCGTCGATCGGAGATCGACGTCGTCGTGCGCTTCACCCGCGGCTCGCCCGCCGGCTCGCGCAGCTGCGGAGTGGTGTCGGGGCGAGCGGCGTAGCCGTAGCCGGTCGCCACGACCGTCACCCACACTTGGTCCTCTAGCTTCTCGTCGACCATCGCTCCGAAGATGATGTTGGCGTCGGGGTGGGCGGCCTCGGAGACTGCCTTGGCCGCCTCGTTGACCTCCCACAGGCTGAGGTCGGGGCCGCCGGTGATCGAGAGCAGGATCGAACGCGCGCCCTCCATCGAGGTCTCTAGCAGCGGGCTTGCCACCGCTTGCATCGCGGCCTCGGGGGCGCGTAGCTCGCCCACGCCCATGCCGATGCCTAGCAGCGCGTTGCCGGCGTCGGACATGATCGTGCGCACGTCGGCGAAGTCGAGGTTGATCAGACCCGGGAGCGTGACCAGGTCGGAGATGCCCTGCACGCCCTGGCGCAGGACGTCGTCGGCGACGCGGAAGGCCTCCACCATCGCTGTTTGCTTGTCGAGCACGCCTAGCAGGCGATTGTTGGGGACGACGATTAGCGTGTCGACCTCTTCGGCCAGGGCGGCGATGCCCTGCTCGGCTGCCCCGGCACGGCGGCTGCCCTCGAAGCCGAACGGCTTTGTCACGATCGCGACCGTCAGCGCGCCCACTTCGCGCGCTATGCGCGCGACGATCGGCGCGGCACCGGTTCCGGTGCCCCCGCCGGCTCCGGCGGCTATGAAGATCATGTCCGAGCCCTTCAGCAGCGACTTGATGCGGTCGTAATCGTCCATCGCCGCTTGGCGGCCTACCGCGGCGTCCGATCCCGATCCGAGGCCCCTGGTCAGCTCGGCGCCGATGTGCAGGGTGATGTCCGCGGTCGACTGCTGCAGCGACTGCAGGTCGGTGTTGACCGCCAGGAACTCGACGCCCTCGACCTCGGCCTCGACCATCCGGTTGACGGCGTTGGTTCCCCCGCCGCCGACGCCGACCACCCGGATCACCGGTTGGGCTGGCGGCAACGCCTGGCCGAACGGGCGGCGCTCCTCCGCCAGGTTTGCGTAGCGGCCCTCGTAGCGCTCGGCGGGTGCGGCTGCCTGCTCGCGCGCTGGGCGCTCGGAACCGCGCTCCATCGCCGACTCTGGGATCTCCGAGGAGAAGACGTGGCGCAAGCGCTCCTGCGGGCTGGGGACGCGCGTTGCGGTCGGGTCCTCGGCCAGCGGCGAGCGCAGCGACGGGTGCGGTGCCTCGCGCGCGACGCGCTCCACGCCGCGCTCTTCATCGCGACGCTCCTCAGCACCGCGCTCCTCAGCGGCGCGCTCCTCAGCGGCGCGCTTTACCTCGCCGTGCTCCTCGGCGGCACGCCTCACGTCGGCTCGCCCCTCGACAGACGGAGCCGCCTGCGCGGGCGACTCGGCGGCCGGCTCCGGCTGCTGACCGGGCTCACCCTCTGACTCGACTCCTTCGGTCTTGCGGAACAGCGCAGCCAGTGGGCCTTCGCGCATCGAGGCCCGTTTGGGGGCGCTCATGCCGCCGCGCCCCTGACGCCGTTTGCGAGCACCTCTTTGGCCAGGTCGCGGTAGGACTGGGCGGCGACGCCTTCGGGCTCGTACTTGAGCACCGACATGCCCTTTACCGGAGCCTCGGCGAAGCGCACGGTCTTGCGGATGCGGGCCGCGAACACCCGGTCGCCGAAGTTCTCCTCGAGGATCTCGATCGCCTCCTTGGCGTGGATCGTGCGGCTGTCGACCAAGGTCGGGAGGATACCCTCGATGTCCACGTCCGGGTTCAAGTTCTCACGAATCATCGCCAGCGTGTTCTGCAACTGAATCAAGCCTCGCATCGACAGGTACTCGCACTGCACGGGGACAATAACCTTGTCGGCGGCGGTAAGGGCGTTGATGGTCAAAAGGCCCAGGCTCGGCGGGGTGTCGATGCAGATGAAGTCGTAGTCCTCGCGGATCGGCTCGAACGCCTTCTGCAGGCTGCGCTCGCGGCCGATCATCGTCGACATCGCGATCTCGGCGCCGGCTAGGTCGATCGAGGCGCAGGCAACGTCGATCTCGCGTTTGCGGATCACCTCGCGGATCGTCGCCTTCTGCACCAGGACGTCGTACATCGACAGCTCCAGGGTGTCTGGGTCGATGCCTTGGGACATCGTCAGGTTGCCCTGCGGGTCCATGTCGACGCACAGGACGCGGTGGCCCTCCTCCGCAAAAGCGGCGGCGAGGTTCAGCGTGGTGGTCGTCTTGGCCACGCCGCCCTTTTGATTGGCGAATGCGATGACCTTTGCCTTGGCGGTCACGATGGACTCCTTGGACTGGAACGAGAGACGGGTCGCAGCGGTATTCGCACGGCACGGCACGATTCCTGCACTCGCCGGCGCCCCTGCTGCCGCGCGCTTGAGTAGATGGGATGGGGCGACCCTTGCGGGTCGCCTGCTGTTGGCTCGTCGCGCACGTACGATTGGCCGATGACGGGCCGGCGATCGGCGCTCGCGGAGCGCTTGAAAGGGGTTGACGTCTGCGTCTGTGTCGGGCCGGGCGGGGTCGGCAAGACGACCGTCTCGGCCGCGATCGGGCTGGGGCTGGCGGCGCGAGGGCAGAAGGTGCTCGTGCTGAGCATCGATCCCGCTCGGCGGCTGGCCGGGGCGCTTGGGCTGGCCGAGCTGCCAGACGAGCCGCACCGGATCCCCGACTCCGAGCTGAGCCGGATCGGCATCGCTGCCGGCGGCGGCGAGCTCTGGGCAACGATGCTCGACTCTAAGCGCACGTTCGACGGGCTGGTCGGGCGGCTGAGCGCCGACGAACAGGCGCGCGACGCCGTGCTCTCCAACCGCATCTACCGCGAGCTGTCCTCCGCCGTCGCAGGGTCGCAGGAGTTCACCGCCGTGGCCAGGCTTTACGAGCTGCACCGCTCGGGCGAGTGGGACGCGATCGTGCTCGACACTCCTCCCTCGCGCAACGCGCTCGACTTCCTCGACGCGCCCGAGCGACTGACCCGCTTCCTGGAAGGGCGGGCACTGCGGCTGCTGCTGACTCCGCGGGGAGTCGCGCGTGGCGTATTCGGACGGGGCGCCGGGGCGATGCTGTCGCTGCTGAGTCGCGTTAGCGGCGTCGACGTGCTCGGCGAGCTGTCGGGGTTCTTCGGCTCGTTGGGGGGGATGACCGACGCGTTCGTGGAGCGGGCGCGCGGCGTGCAGACGCTCCTGCGCGCGCCCGGCACCCGCTTTCTGATCGTCACCTCGCCGCATCCCGAGGCCGCGCTCGAGGCGCGCTATCTGCACGCTCAGCTCGGGCGCGCGCGGATGCGCACCGCGGGGGTGGTGGTCAACATGGTCGAGCGCTGGGGGCTGTGTGGACGTCCCCAGGGCGAGCTGGAAGAGATGCTCGCTTCGCAGCTCGGCACCGGGCTTGCCGCGCGCGTGGCCGCCAACCTGGCCGAGTTCGACGTGCTCACACGCCGCGACGCCGTCACCGTCGAGGCGCTGGGGCTCGAGCTGGACGAAGGCGCGCCACTGCTGGTGGAGCGCCTAGACGGCGACCCCCAGGACCTCGCCGGGATCGGCGCCGTCAGCGACGAGTTGTTCCTCTAGCGGCAGCTCGTCTCGCGGCAACTCGTCTGGCGGCAATTCGCCCGGAGGCAGCTCGTCTGGAGGCAGCTCGTCTGGAGGCAGCCGCCCGGGGGCATCGGCGGTCGGGCCGGCGCTCGCGGTGGGGCCCACCGCGCCGCCCACCACGGCGCCCACCGAACCGCCCATCCCGGCGCTCGCCGAGCCTGCCGCCTTGGCTAGCAGCTCACTCGTCCAGTCACAGGCCGGCTGGTCGGCCAGCAGGATCTCGTCTGCCAGTGGGCCCAGATCGGGGCGCAGGTGGCCGCAAATCACGTCGCGCAGCAGGGCCCGCAGATGGTCTGCGATTTCCCGGGCCAGCGCCAAAGGAGCCGCACCCTGGGTGGGGGAGCCGGCGATGATCTTTCGCTCCAGCTCGATCGCGGCCAGCGTCCGCTCGACCAGCTCGCGACGACGCTCGGCAGGCGCACACAGCGCCGCCAGGCGAGCGGCCAGCAGGCCGTCGGCGCCCGCGTAGGCACGCGACGGGTCTCCGGGGGCTTCGCTCAGCAGAGCGCGCAGCGCCAGCAGGTGGTCGCTGAGCGCCTCCCGCTCGTCAGGGCGCTCGCAACCGAGCTCGAAGCGGCGCAGCGCCCATGCGATCGGGGTGTCGATCGGGGTGCGGCGCGAGATCAGAGCGCAGAAGGCGCGCAGCTCGTCCTCCTGCTCGGGGGTGACCAGCAGCACTCCGTGCGGATGGCCGCCGGCGCCGAGCGCGATCGTGCTCCACGGGCCGTCCTTGACCCGCGCCCAGGCTCTCGTTCCCAGCGCTATGCGGCCGTCGCCGAACAGGCGCAGCGCGCGCACCAGGTCACGCACGACCGCGGCACCCTCGGCTACTCCCTCAGCTCCCGACGGGGCATCTTGCGCGGTGTGAACGACCAGCAGATGGCCGCGCTCGGCCGAGGCCGCGCGCAACGCCTCCGGCGGCGCGCCCCTCAGTGCCTGTGGGGCTGCGATCGTCAGGCCGCGCGCGAGCGGGACCTCGGGCGAGGAGATCGCAACGCCCTGCAGGCTCGCCACCAGCGTCACCTCGCCTGCCGCGGCCAGCGCGGAGCCGTCGAGGCGCTCGAGCGCCCGCTCCAGGCGCTCGGTGTGGGCCGCAAGCCAGCTGGGGTCGAAGTCGGTCTGCTCTTCGAACACGTCCTGGAGCAGCGCCAGCAGCACGGCGTCGGCGTCGCGCATCGCTCGCGGCGGCGATTCGGTGCCGCGCGCCAACAGGTAGCGCTCGAGGCCCTCGCAGCGCTGCAGCTGGGCCAGCGCGTGTCGGTGTGCCTCCAGCGCTCGCATGCGCGGGTAGCGCTCGGCTATGAACTGGGCGGTCAGCGGGCGGTAGCAGTACAGGCTCGCTCCCCTCATCCTTGCGCTGCGAGCCTCGAGCTCGAACTCGACCTCCTGGCCGGCTGAGACGTCGGCGTGCAGGAGCGCGGCTGCCTGCTCTAGGAAGGCCTCGATCGCCTCTTGCAGCTGGATGGAGCGCATGCAGTCGTGACTTCGCCGAGCGGCGCGACCCTCCTGCCAGCGCAGGATCGCTTGCGCTGAGGTCTGCGCCTTCGCGGCGTCGTGTCGGCCGACAGCCTGGCGACCGCCCGGCTCGGGCCGCCGGCGCTGCGACCGCCGCGGTCGGCGCCGCCTCTACGCGACGGCCAGCTCGGCGCCGAGCGCGGCCCTGGCCGCCTCGACGCAGTCCACGCCCAGCCAGCGCTCGCCGTAGGCGCGCATGTCTTCGACGATCGGCAGCAGCGCCATGCCCTTCTCTGTCAGCGCGTACTCCACGCGCGGCGGCACCTCGGGATAGGTGTGACGCTCGACGATGCCCTCCTCCTCCAGCGCGCGCAGACGCAGCGACAGCGTGCGCGGGCTGATTCCGGCAAGCGAACGTTCGAGCTCGCAGAAGCGCGAGCGACCCTCCGCCAGGTCTCGCACCAAGAGCAGGGTCCACTTGCCGCACACGATCTCTGCGGTGCGACAGACGGGGCAGGTGGGGTCAACGGCCATCTCATGCAATACTATACCAAGTGAAGTACACCTCGGATCGCCGTAGCCACGGTGATCGCGTTGTCTTCCCCTCAGCAGGGTCCCGCTCGGACGGGCCTTCTGGTTGCCCGGCGGAAGAAATACGCCCACGGATGCCTTGCGGCCGGCCTGCAACTCCAATCGGGCCTCGCTCCATGCTCAGGTGCAGAAGCTTTCACCAGGCGATGACCCAGTGCAGCTTGGTCCGGAAATTACCAAATATCCTAATACTCACCTCGCCGGGACCGCCTATCAAGGACTGGGCAGCTGCAAGTTGCAGCTCCGTTGCAAACTCTCTGAGTTTGTCCTCAAAGGCAACATTTACCGCCTTTACTACCCACCAAGGTATATGGACGAATCCCAGGATATTGCCACTGATGTCATTTCCTACAAAGTCGATGGCAAACCCGAGGGAAGCAGCCGTTACGGCGCCTACCGTCCAGGTTTTGTCAAACCAGACACTGGCGTCTGCGCCGCTGTATTTCCTACTGGCAAAGTTTCCTTCGAAGCCGCCAGCACCGCTTTGGGCCGCCGATTCTTCTCCACCTGCCGCTTCTTCCGTGCTGCGTTCTGCTTCAGCCGCCTTGCGGGCAGCTTCTTCAGCTTCTCGCTGACGAGCCGCTTCGCGTGCGGACGCTTCAGCACCCCATGCGGCGCCCGACTGTCCGGTCCAGCCTTCGGCCGGGCCCGGATATGGACCGCTGATCCACTCGCCGGCCTGCACCACCCCGGGCGGCTCGATCGGCTGGGTCTGCAGCGGTCGACCGAGGATCGGCACATAGCCCGCGCCGTCGGTGGCCGTGGCGCCCGAGGCGAATTCTGTCTTTAGTCCCGTGGCCCCGAGCCAGGAGTACTTGGGAGGAGTGCCGGTGGTGGGCACGCCAAACTCGGTGCTGTTGTAGCTGGATAGCACTTTGGTTTCCGTTTCTGCGAGCGCCGCCGCGGCAACGACGTTGCCCTGCAGGTCGTGCAGCTGCAACACGGGCGCCAGCCCGTTCTGTTCGACCGCGCCGAGCGCCCCGTCGACGCCGGGGATGTCGCGGGTGTATTTTTCGCCACCTTCGCTCGTCCAGGAGACCGCTTCGCCCGGGCCTGGGTAGTGGTTTGTCACGCTCGTTTTGGTTTCCCCTTCTTCGCTTGTCACTTCGCGCGAGCGCCCGTCCGGGTCCAGGTTGTAAGTGATCGTCTTTCCGTTCTGGGAAGCGCTGTGGGTTTGGTTTGAGACGTAGTAGGTCGATTTGACTTCGTGGCCTTCGGCGTCGGCTGCCGGCAGCGTCGTCGCGTTGCCAAACGCGTCGAAGACCACGCCCGTGTCGGTGAGTCGGTCTGCTTCGTCATAACCGTGGCTTTCGACCGTGCCGCCGCTGGTGGCGCATTTGCCTTCGGCAGCCGGTTCGCGCGTGGTCAGGCTCAGACGATTGGAGTCGGCGTCGTAGGCGTAGATCCGGGTCTTGCAGCCTTTGCCTGCCGGAGTTTCCTGAACCTGGGTGAGCCGACCTACTCCGTCGAATGCGTAGGCCTCGCTCGAGAGCGGGCTGGTGCGCGAGAGCGCTTCGCCGTGGATCGAATGGGTCACCCCTTCGCTGAACCACACTTCCGGGCAGCTGCTAGCGCAATGAGATTCCTTTACGTATTCGAGATGCGTTGGCTGGCCGGTTTCGTCGTACGCGTACTTGGCGCTCATCCCGTTCGGGTATCCCTCGGTGGTGATCCTGCCTTCTAGGTCATAGCTCGCGGTGAAGGTCCCGCCGGTCGAGTCGAGCAGTTTGCTCAGATAGCCGGTGGTCGGGTCGTAGGAGTAGACCTGACTGCCCTTGCTGTCGCTGACTTCCTGCGCGCGACCGTCGACGTCGTAGACGTATTTCGTTTTGTTGGCGTCTGCATCCGTGTATTCGGTCAACTGGCCGAGCCGGTTGTAGACGGAGGCGATCGTCTGCGTTTTTTCGCCGACCGTGGTCCATTGTTTGACCATCGCACCGCTTTCGGCGTCGTATTCGTCGGTTACCTTCGGCAGCGCGGTGAGCGAGCCCCCGGTCGATGTCACTTCGCTACCGGTTAGACGGCCGGCGGCGTCGTAGAAGTTCTTCTTGGTGCGCACGGTCGTGCCGAATTCTTCGGTGACCGTTTCGGGCTCGTCCCACACGTTGTAGGTGTCTGTCACGACGGGCATCGGACTGCCTTTGCTCGGTTGCACCGTCGGGCGGATGCGACACGGCAGGCCGATCCACTCGGGGTGGTGACCGCACGCCGATTCTTCGGGGCCCGCCCCTGTGGAGTAGTAGATCGTCCGGGAGGAGTGGTAGCCGGCGGCGGTTGGCGCGAACTTCTGCACCTTGCCCGAGAGCCATCCGCCCACCCAGGCGTTGCCGGCGGAATCGAGCGCGATGCCTTCGTCGAGGGCGAACTTGCCTTCGCCTCCTCCCGCCGAGCCGAACTGCAGCATGTATTCGCCGGTGGAGGTGAACTCCTGGACCCGATTGTTGTTGGAGTCGGCGACCCACACGTGGCCGGCGGCGTCCACCGTGAGGTTAGCGGGGGTTTTCAGCTGGCCGTTTTCTTTGCCCGAGACACCGAACTGACGGATGTATTCGCCGCCCGTCGTCAGCTCCTGTATCCGACTGTTGCCGGAGTCGGCCACCCACACGTCTTCTTTTGAGTCCACCGCCACGCCGCGCGGTTCTTTGAACTGGCCGTTGCCGGTACCCGACACACCGAACTGCGCCATGTACGTGCCGGTCGAGGAGAACTCCTGCACTCGGTTGTTTCCGGTATCCGCCACCCATACGTCTTCTTTGCTGTCGACCGTCACGCCGTGCGGTTCTTTGAACTGACCATTGCCAGTACCGAGCGAGCCGAACTGGCGGATGAATTCCCCTTTGGCGGAGAGCTCCTGCACGCGGTTATTGCCGGTGTCGGCCACCCAGACGTTGCCTTTGCCGTCGATCGCAACGCCACGCGGCGATTTGAACTGGGTCGTCCCGGTGCCAGAGACGCCGAATCCCAGCAGGAATTCCCTACTGCTCGAGAACTCTTCGATCCGATTGGCCGTAAAGTCCGCCACCCACACGTTTGTCCCGGAGGCGGCCAGCGAACCCACCTGTTTGAGTTCTGTGGGCGCCCACGCGCTCTTTAGGAATTCGCCGCCCGACGAGTACTGCTGGAAGCGGTTGTTGGTGCTGTCGGAAACCCAGACGTGGCCGCTGCCGTCGACCGTCACCGCCGTTGGGGCCTGCAGCTGCCCGTTGTTCGTTCCCACCGTCCCGAACTGGCGGATGTATTCGCCTGTCGCGCTGAACTTCTGGACGCGGTTGTTGCCGGTGTCGGCGACCCACATTTCTCCTTTGCTGTCAAAGCCGATCCCGCGTGGGGCTTTGAACTGGCGGTTGCCTGTGCCGAGTTCTCCGAACTGGGCCATGTAGGTACCGGTCGCAGAAAACTCCTGTACGCGGTTGTTGGCACTGTCGGCGACCCACACGTTGCCTTTCGAGTCGATCGCTATGCCGTGCGGTTCTTTGAATTGGCCGTTGCCCGTTCCGGCGGTTCCGAACTGGCGGATGAACGTCCCGGTCGAGGAGAACTCCTGCACGCGGTTGTTGCCGGTGTCGGTGACCCACACGTTGCCAGCGGTGTCAAGGACGATGCTGTCGGGCGATTTGAATTGGCCAGCGCCCGTTCCTAGGGTGCCGAACTGGCGTATGTATTCCCCGGTGAAGGACAGCTCCTGCACCCGGTTGTTACCGGTGTCGGCGACCCAGACGTGGCTGGACGAGTCGAGCACCACGCCGTGCGGTTCTTTGAGCTGGCCGTTGCCGGTGCCGACCGTGCCGAACTGGCGCAGGTATTCGCCCGCCGAGGAGTACTCCTGGATGCGATTGTTGCCCGTGTCCGTTGCGTACAGGTAGCTGCCGCTGACCGCGACGAGGTCCACCGGGGCTTTGAGCGTCGGTTCGGCGCCGCCGGTCGTTATCTGCGAGGAGTAGAGGTACTGACCGGACGGAGAGGTCCCGAATTCGCCTGCCGGCTGGCGGGTTTCGACCACGTGACCGGAGACGGGGTCGTAGAAGCTGAGGTGCTCGAGATTCAGGCCCGAGGGATCGCTTGCGACCATCGTCGGTTTGCGAAGCTTCCAGCCGAGGTTTTCCTGACCGTAGTAGGAGTAGTTGGTGCGGCGCACATCGGCTTCGGTCGATTCGTACTGCGCACCCTCCCAGTGCTTGGTGAGCAGGTGGTACGTTTCGCCCGAGGGCGCGCCTTCGTCGTAGCCGTTGAGCACGTGCTGGCGTGCGAGCACTTCGGCTCCGCTCGAGAGCTTGACAGTGTGTCGCGGCCCCAGCGATTCCATTAGCTCGCTGCCTTCGGCGTTGTAGGTGCTCTGTGCGTCGAGCAGTTTTGAGACTTCCGCCGATTTGGCCCCTTCTTTGAGCGCGGTGGCGCGATTGGCGCCGCTCAGCGCCCGCACTACGTTGTCCGTTTCGTTGTATTCGGTGGTGGCGATCGCACCCGACGGCGCGGCCGTGTTGATGGCGCGGCCGTGGTTGTCCAGGTAGGAGATCGTCGCGCGTTTGTAATCCTGCGCCGGCCAGCCCATCGGCTCGTCGGCGGGGAAGACCGCCATCGCCTGGACCGGATCGTCGGTCTGCGCCCAGGCTTCGACTTCTTTTGACCCGAGCGCATACGGCGCGCCCGTGCCGGAGACCGGGACTTCGTACTCGACCGTCGTGACCGCGCTCGTACCGACGCTGGGGGGCGCGGGCGCGGGGTTGCTGTTGGAGTAGCCCGGTAGGAAACCCTGCATCCTGTT
Source organism: Solirubrobacteraceae bacterium (assembly GCA_036269375.1). Classification (GTDB taxonomy): domain Bacteria; phylum Actinomycetota; class Thermoleophilia; order Solirubrobacterales; family Solirubrobacteraceae; genus Palsa-744. Next base: position 2,998 of record DATASE010000014.1, on the reverse strand, counting down.
GTTGTTCAGATCGGCCGCATACAGGGTGCCAGCCCCGGTGATGGCGATCGCTTCGACGCCTTTGAACTTGCCTTCCGTTTCCCCTGCGCTTCCGACGCTGACGAGGAAGCTGCCGGCTGGGTTGAACTCCTCGATCCGGTTGTTGGCGCTGTCTGCCACGAGCAGGTCGCCTGAGACCGGTTCGGTGGCGATCTCCGCCGCGCCGGAGAACTGGCCGCTGCCCGAGCCGGCCGAGCCGAACTGCGCGACGTAGGCGCCTGACAGCGTCAACTGCTGCACGCGGTTGTTGCCGGAGTCGACCACGTAAACCGATTCGCCCGAGAAGGCGATGCCCGACGGTTCTTTGAACTGTCCCGCCCCGGAGCCGAGCGCGCCGAACGAGCCGATGTAGGTACCGGCTTCGGTGAACTCGCTGATGCGATTGTTGCCGCGATCTGCGACCCAGACGTTGCCGAACGCGTCGAGCGCGAGCGCAAACGGGGTTTTCAGCTTGCCCGGTTCGGTCCCGACCGAGCCGAAGCTGCGGATGAATTCGCCTTTCACGCCCAGCTCCTGGACGCGGTTGTTGCCCGCGTCGGCCACATAGAGGTCTTCGCCTGAGATGACAAGCCCGTCGGGCGAGGAGAGCTCGCCGCTACCCGTGCCCGTCAAGCCCGCACGGCAGCTACTCGTGCAAACTTGCAATTTGCTTTCCCCGTTTGACACGCCCCAGCCCACGGCCTGGACGAAGACGCCTGCCGCAGTGAACTCCGCGAGCCGGTTGTTGGTGTGGTCGGCGACCCACACGTTGCCGGAGCCGTCGATCGCCACGCCGGCCGGTTTTTTGAGTTGTCCCGCACCTTCGCCGAGTGCGCCGAATTTCAGCGAATACGTCGGCGCTGTCAGCGCGATCGAGCCGCTCGCCACTGTCGAGGCTACGCCGGCGCCATCGGCGTTGAGCGCGGTTACCGTGGCCAGCAGGGTGTAGCCGGCATCGCGCGGGCGTGGCGTGTAGGTCTGGTTGACAGCGCCCCCGATCAAGACGCATTTTTCGCCTTTGGAGTCGCAGCGCTGCCACTGGTACTCGTACGCGAGCGGCGTGTTTGCCCAGCCGCCGTTGGAGGAGACGCTGAGCGTCGTTCCGATCGTGGGCGTGGTCGTCGAGAGCGTGGGTTTGCCTTCGCCGACCGGCGCCGGCCCGCTGCCAAGCGCCGTGGATGCCGATGGTCGTATTACCGAGAGCAGTCGACCAGGGGCCAGATCGGCCGGCGTCGTGCCGTAGTGAAACAACCACGGCTCCTGCCCGGCCATGCTCGCGGCTACCACGTGGCCTTCGCTGTCGTAGCCGTAGCTGGTCTTCAGCGGTGGGGAGATGCGCGGATCCCACTCCGCGCGTAGGCGGCCCTGTTTGTCGTAGGCGTATTCGGCGACCGCGGTGCTTGCCATCGCTTTGGTCGACGGGTTATACGCGGTGAAGGTTACCTTTGCCAGGCGGCCCCTGTATTCGCCCCATTCGCTGGGGGCTTCGCCCGTGGCTTTGGTTTCGGTCGCGTAGGCGAAGCTGAGCGCGCGACAGCCGGCTTTTAGTTCCGGTTCGCAAGACACTCCGGGGGCGGGCGCGAGCACCTGCGAGGGGCGCTCTGTCCCTTCGAGCACTTCCCATTTGTAGGTTTGCTTTTCGCCGGTTTCTTTGGAGAGCGCGCCTTCGGCCTTTTCGATCACCCAGAGGTTGCTCGAGCCCGCCCCGGTCGGGTGGATGAACCTCAGCGTGGTCGCCTTGGTCGGGTTGCTAAGTGTGTAGGCCCGGGCTTTGCCACCTTCCAGTTCGGCCGTCAAGACCAGGTTTTCGTCGCCCTTGGGTGAGATAAAGCCGCCTTTGCCGTCGCTTGTGAATGTGGTTGCCGAACCGTCTTCGGCGATCAGGGTCACGTCGCCGGTCGGCTCTTCTTCGAGGCCCTGCTCGCCGCTTAGCGACAGGCTCCATTGCGGGCCGAGCGGTCCGGCTTCGCCGGCCGTCAGCTGACGCGAGTCGTAGCTGCGCGCGACGCCGAGCGGGCCGAAGCCGCCGCTGATCGACACGTCGCTTGCCTGCAGCGTGGTCGCGCCCGTGGTCGGGTCTACCGACGCTGCTCCCACAGCGACCGGGTTTGCGTGGCTCACCGCAAATTCATAGGTCCGTTTTTCCTTGTTGCCCGCGTTGTCGGTCGCGACCAGTTCGAGTGAGTGCTTGCCGGCTCCCAGTTCTTCGCCGTTTAGCGGCCATTCGCCGCTGGCGGTACACGGGCCCAGTTCGCAGGTGCCCGCTTTGCCGCCGAGCAGGTTGTAGCCGTCGACGCCCAGTTCGAGCGACTTGATGCCGGAGCTCGGCGTGGTGCCCGAGCCGTCGGTCGCCTGAACGCTGAGGTGGACGGTCTGGGTCACCGTGTTGTTGGCGGGGAGGCCGAGCACCTTCAGACCCGTCGGAGCGCTGGCGTCGACCTTGATCTGGCCACCTTCGCCCGTGCCAAAAGTGCCGCTGGCGTTGGTGTCCGACATTTCGACCGTGTCGTAGCCGTCATTCATGCCCGCTTCGTAGGGGAGCACGTACCCGACGCTCGGGTAGCACTGGACGCCCGAGCACTGGCCTTCTTCCAGATAGGCGTGTTTGAGCAGGAAGCTGCCAGCGCTTACGCCGAAGTAGCTGACGCCTATCCCCGGGTCTTTGGCCCAGACTTCGAACGCAGTGTTGGCGTGCGGGCCGATCCAGCCTTTGCTGCCTGGGTACAGCACGTTTTCGCGGCCCCCGGTGAATGTTGCGGTGCTTTTGTTGACGCCGTAGGTCGGGTTGTGTTCCTGGGATATGAGCACGTACGCTTCGGAGAGGGTGTCGGCAAAGCTCGATCCCGAGCCGCTTGCGCTCTGCTCGAAGCGGACGAGGTTTTTTTCTTTGCCCGACCCGATGCCCGCGCATTCGGAGAAGCCATTGAGCGGGCACACTTTTGCGCTGATTTTCGTGTAGCCGGTGGAGGGCGGGAGCGCG
>DATASE010000013.1:0-12225 GCA_036269375.1 Solirubrobacteraceae bacterium | reverse complement strand
GATCTCGCGCAAGGATGAGAACCCCTCCATCACGCGCGACGTCTCCGGCGAGGGCGTGCAACAAGCACTGCTCAAGATCCTCGAGGGCACCGTCGCCAACGTTCCCCCGCAGGGCGGGCGCAAGCATCCGCACCAGGAGTTCTATCAGATCGACACCACGAACATCCTGTTCATCTGCGGCGGCGCCTTCGCGCAGCTGGACAAGGTGATCGAGCGGCGCATCGGGCACAAGGGCATCGGCTTCTCCGCCGCGATCGAGGTGGCGGCCGAACGCGACACCGGCGAGGTGTTCGAGCACTGTCTCCCCGAGGACCTGATCGAGTACGGCCTGATCCCCGAGTTCATCGGCCGCCTGCCGGTAATGAGCGCGGTGCACCAGCTGACCTGCGACGACCTCGTCTCGATCCTCACCGAGCCGCGCAACGCTCTGGTCAAGCAGTTCCAGCGCTTCTTCTCCTTCGACGGAATCGAGCTCGTATTCGCCGAGGACAGCCTGCGCGCGGTCGCCGAGCGGGGCCTCGAGCGCGAAACGGGCGCGCGCGGTCTGCGCTCGATCATCGAGGAGATACTGCTGGAGGTGCAGTTCGAGCTGCCCTCCCGTCGGGACGTCAAGAAGTGCGTGGTCACCCGCGACACGGTCGAGAAAGGCACGACGCCGACGCTCGTGACGGAAGCGGTCGCCGACGAGGCCGAGGAGCCTTCGCTGCGCGAGGAGTCGGCGTAGGAGCCGCCGGACTCGGTCGGGGCGCAGACGCCGCCACGACCGCGGCGACGTCGGCCGCCGCGACCGCTGGGACCGCGAGCCGGCGCGGCGCGCAGGCACGGGACCGCTAGCATCCCGCACCGTGCACGACGAGTTCCGCATCGAGGTCGAGGTCCCGCGCGAGCGCGCTCACGAGCTGCTCGACTCGCTGGCAACGGTCAAGCGCGGGACGCTCGGCGAGGCGCAGGCGCCCAAGCACGTCGCCGTCAGCCACGACGGGGACCACGTGTTCCTCTACGCGGACTCCGCGGACGATGCCGTGCGCGCACGCGGAGCGCTCGAGACGATCCTCGCCGATCTCTCGATTGCGGCCGAGCCCCAGAGCAGGCGCTGGCACCCCGAGGAGGAGCGCTGGGAGGACGCCTCGGCGCCGCTGCCGAGCACGCCTCAGCAGCACGAGACCGAGCACGAGCGCCTGGAGGAGCTGGAGAGCGAGGAGTCAGAGCACGCCGGCCACGTCCAGTGGGAAGTGCGTGTCACGCTGCCAAGCCACCACGAAGCCCGCGAGCTCGCCCAGCGCCTGCAGAGCGAGGGCTACCCGCTGCGCCGTCACTGGCGCCACCTGCAGCTCGGCGCCCGCGACGAGGACGACGCCAACTCCCTGGCGGCGCGTCTGCGCGCCGAGGCACCGGCGGACAGTCAGATCGAGGTCGAGGGCGACGCGGCGGACGCGTGGGCCGAGGTGACCGCCCCGGCGCAGCCGTTCTCGATCTTCGGCGGGCTCGCGCAGTAGCTACAGGTTCCACTGCACGTGGCCGCAGTCGCGCACCGCGTAGACCGGTGCGCAGTAGGTCTGGCTGGTCCACTTGCGCCGGAAGCGACTGACGAACCGAGTGAGGGCGTTCAGCTTGGCCTTCGCGCCGTGATGCCCAGCGGCTATGTGTCGCTGGATGCGTTGGATGAGCATGTCGACTTCCACGCGCATCAGCAGGTCGGCGATCGTCTGCTTGCTCTTGCTCAGAAAGCGCTCGAAGGCTCGCTGCCGGGGAAACTGTTCATGGCGTATCTGCTCGAAGCGCCGGTGCACGGTCGCGCGGCTCACGTGAACGTGCAGGGCCTTGGCTTCTCCCTGCACCCACGCCGCCGATAGCAGGAAGCCCATCACTTGGGCCAGCAGTTCGTGCGGGCTCGGCTTATGGCGGTCGCCGCTACCGCCGGCGACGGCCACTTCGTACCAATGCTTGTAGGTGGTTTCGCTGAGCGGCTGCGAGCCGACGCAAGCGATCAGGGCTTCTCCAGGTTGACTCGACGGCACAGGTCCAGAGCCTTCCGGGGGCGGTGGGCACGGCGGAGCGGCCGCAGGCGACGCGACCGGAGTCAGCGCCAGCAGCAGCAGCAGCAGCAGCAGCGAGGGCAGAGCCAGCCGGGCAAGCACGGGCCGGACGATATCCCGTATGCCGGAACTGATGCGTTCTCCTCGAATTGGAAGGGAGCGCCACATGTGGCGCTCCCCCTGGCCGCACATGTGCGGCCAGGCCGACCGGCGCATGCGCCGGTCGGGGAACGACTGAACGAGCTGCTGGCGGTCTCGCGCTGGCCGTACACTCAGCCTCCGATGGCCAAGCGAATCGCAGAGCTGCAGGACCGCACCCGCTTCGACCCCGCCGAGGTCGAGCCGCGGATGACTGAGCGCTGGCTCTCAAGCGGACTGTTTCACCCGGAGCCGGACGGCGAGGCCAGCGAGAACTACTCGATTGCGATCCCGCCGCCGAACGTCACCGGCTCGCTGCACATGGGGCACGCGCTGAACGGCACGATCCAGGACGTGCTGATCCGCTACCGGCGGATGAGCGGGCGTCGCACGAAGTGGATCCTCGGCACCGACCACGCCGGCATCGCCACCCAGGCGCAGGTCGAGAAGGCGCTCGCCGCCGAGGGCACGAGCCGCCACGAGCTCGGGCGCGAGGGCTTCGTGGAGCGCGTGTGGGACTGGCGCGAGCACTACGGCCACGCCATCGTCGAGCAGCTCAAGCGCCTGGGCGCATCCTGCGACTACTCCGAAGAGCGCTTCACGCTGGATGAGGGGTACGCGCGCGCGGTCGTCGAGGTGTTCGTGCGCATGTACGAGAAGGGCTACGTCTACCGCGACCGCTACATCGTCAACTGGGACCCTGGCAGCCGCTCGGCGATCTCAGACCTCGAGGTCGAGGAGCGGCGCGAGACCGACACGCTCTACTCGATCCGCTACGACCTGGAGGGCGGGGGCGAGGTGACGATCGCCACCGTGCGCCCGGAGACGATGCTTGGCGACACCGCCGTCGCCGTGCACCCCGACGACGAGCGCTACCGCGCCCTGGTTGGGCGCAGCGCGATCCTGCCGCTGGTCGGGCGACACCTGCCGGTCATCGCCGACGAGTACGTGAAGATGGACTTCGGCACCGGCCAGCTGAAGATCACCCCCGCGCACGACCCCAACGACTTCGAGATCGGCGCCCGCCACGACCTCGACCAGGTCTCGGTGATCGGCGAGGACGGGCGCATGAGCGCCGAGGCCGGCGAGCGCTTTGCCGGACTGAGCGTGATGGCCGCGCGCGAGGCGGTGGTGGCCGCGCTGCGCGAGGAGGGGCGGATCGTCGCCGAGGAGCCCTACGAGCACGAAGTCCCCTACTCGCACCGCTCCGGGCAGCGGATCGAGCCGCTGATCTCGTTGCAGTGGTTCATGGACATGTCCGAGCTTGCCAAGCCGGCGATCGCGGCGGTGAACGACGGACTCGTCCGCGTCGTGCCCGACAACCACCGCCGCGTCTACCTCGACTGGATGGCGGGCATCCGCCCCTGGTGCATTTCGCGTCAGCTCTGGTGGGGGCACCGCCTGCCCGTCTACTACTGCGACACGTGCTCGCACGTCCACGTCGCGAGCGCTCCGCCCGAGCGTTGCGCGCAGTGCGGCGGGCATCTGCGCCAGGAGGAGGACGTGCTCGACACCTGGTTCTCCTCTGCGCTATGGCCGTTCGCTACGCTCGGCTGGCCCGAGCAGACGCCGCAGCTGCGCGCCTTCTATCCAACCGACGTCCTCTCGACCGCCCGCGACATCCTGTTCCTGTGGGTGGCGCGGATGATCATGATGGGGATCGAGCTGACCGGTCAGGTCCCCTTCTCCGACGTCTACATCCACTCGGTGATCCAGGCTCCCGACGGCCGGCGGATGTCAAAGTCGCTTGGCACCGGCATCGATCCGCTACAGGAGATCGAGCGCCACGGCGCCGACGCGGTGCGCTTCGGGCTGCTTGCGACGTCCTCGACCCAGGACGTTCGCTACTCCGCCGAGAAGGTCCAGCAGGGGCAGGCGCTCGCCAACAAGCTGTTCAACGCGACGCGCTTTGCGCTGCTGCGTGTGCACGCCAGTCTCGGTGCCCAGGCCGCAGCCGAGCTCGAGCCCGAGCCGCTGCCGAGCACCGTCGAGGATCGCTGGATCCTCTCGCGACTCGCGCAGATCGAGAGCGACACCGCCGCGCGCATCGAGGACTACGACTTCTCCCACGCCGCGCTTGGGCTCTACGACTTCGTCTACCGAGAGCTGTGCGACTGGTACCTGGAGATAGTCAAGCCGCGGCTACCCGACCTCGAGCCCGGCGAGGGCCATGCCCCTGCGCCCGAGCGCGAAAGGCTGGCGGCGACGCTGCTCCACGTCCTGCGACAGACCGTCGCGCTCTGCCACCCGGTGATCCCGTTCGTGACCGAGGAGCTGTGGTCTTACCTGGACGGCGGCGGTGGGCTGCTCGCCGCCGCGCCATACCCGTGCGCGGACGAGTCGCTGACCGACCTGCAGGCCGAGGTCGAGCTCGAGCGGGCGATCGAGGCGGTGGTGGCGGTGCGTGGCTGGCGCGACTCAGTCGGCGCGCGCGCGGGCGCCGCGATCCCGGCGCGGCTGTGCGCCGAGGGATACGAGACCGTGGCGCCGCTCTTGGAGCGGATGGCGCGGCTGCGCCTGGACGGCGACGGGCCGGCCGAGGCGGTCGCATCGATCGCGGTCCCCGGCGGCACGATCGAGGTGCTCAGCGCCGAAGGCCTCGATCTGCACGCGGCCGAGCGCCGTCGTGCGGCAGCCCGCGAGAAGATCGAGGCCGAGATCGCGCGGGTGCGCGGCAAGCTCGAGAACCCCGGGTTCGTGGCCAAGGCGCCGGCCAGCGTGGTCGAAGGAGAGCGCGAGCGCATGCGGCGGCTGAGCGCGGAGCTGGAGGCGCTGTGAGCGGCTCCCCGAGCGGCTCCCCGAGCGGCTCCCCGAGCGGCTCCCCAGGCGCGACCTGGAGCCCCGAGCGCGCCGAGCGGCACCTGCGCTCGCTCGAGCTGTTCGGGATGCGCTTCGGTCTGGACCGGATGCGCCGGATGATGACCGCGCTGGGCGCGCCGCAGCGGGGGCTGCCGGCGATCCACGTCCTCGGCACCAACGGCAAGACCTCCACGACCAAGATGACCGCAGCGATCCTCGCCGAGCACGGGTTGCGCGTCGGCGCCTACACCTCGCCGCACCTGATCTCCTACGCCGAGCGCGTGCAGGTGGACGGCTGCGACCTGCCGATGCACGCCTTCGCCGCCGCGATCGCCCGCGCCGCGTGGGCGGCAGAGCGCGTGAACCGCACGCTCGCCGCGGGCGACCACATCACCCAGTTCGAGCTGCTGACCGCCGCCGCTCTGTCCGAGCTGGCCGCCCGCGAGGTCGACGTGGCGGTCGTCGAGGCGGGGCTCGGCGGTCGCTACGACGCGACCAGCGTGATCGACTCCAGCGTCGTCGTGCTGACGAGCGTGGGCCTCGAGCACACGCGCTGGCTCGGGCCGACGCTGCGCGACGTTGCCGGTGAGAAGCTGGCGGTGCTCGGCCAGTCGGGGACCCTGGTGGTGCCCGCGAGCCTGCCCCCGGAGGCGATGACGCTAGCGCGCGCCACGGCGGACGAGCGCGACGCCCAGCTGCTGGTCGTAGGCGCGGCGGACGAGCAGGTCGAGCTTGCCGCCCGCGGGGACTTCCAGCGCGAGAACTTCGCGCTGGCACGCTGTGCTGCCGGCGTCTTCTTGGAGCAGGCCGGGATCGCGCCAAGCGAGGAGCGCACGCTCGCCGCAGCCGCGCGGACGGCTGTGCCCGGCCGGTTGCAGACGATCGCGGCCGAGCCGCTGACGCTGCTTGACGGCGCCCACAATCCCGCAGCCGCTCACGCGCTGGCCGCGTCGTTGCCGGAGCTGCTCGCCGGTCGCCGCGCAGGTCTCGTGCTCGGGGTGCTCGAGGACAAGGACGCGGCGGGCATGCTGACAGAGCTGCTGGGGCTGTTCGAGCGGGCCTGGTTCACCGCGCCGGCCAGCTCGCGCGCGCTCTCGCCCGCGGCGCTCGGCTCGCTCGCTCGCCAGCTCGGCTTCGAGCGCGCGACCTGCGAGCCCGAGCCCGCCCGCGCGCTCGCGGCTGCCCGCACCTGGGCGCAGGAGCTGCCCGAGCAGCGGGCGCTGGTCGCGACCGGGTCGATCTACCTGGTCGGCGACCTGCTGGAGCGCGAGCTGGCGGACAGCGGTCTCGCAGACGGCGAGTTCGCGGCCAAACCGGACGGGCCGCGGCGGCGAGAGGGGGAGCGATGAACGACGACGGCCCACCCGTGCTCGCGATGGTCGGCGCCGTGGCGCTGTTCGTGGCGCTTGTCATCCTGATCTTCTTCGCCGCCGGCTACGGCTTCGGCCGCCTGTTCCTGTGAGCGCGTACGGCCTTGCCTCGGCGAGCGGCGGCCGGGGCGGTCTTCGCGCAGCCAGAAAACAGGAGTTCCGATCCGGCGGGCGAACCTCTAAACTCGTGCGCCCAACGCCGGGGCTGGTGTCGAGTTGGTCATCCGCCCTCACCTCGCGGCGTACGCGGGCTCGGTCAGGCCTGCTGGAGCCATAGATGCCACCGATCGCATACTTCGGAATCGAAAGCAGCGGCCTCAGCCTGGCCATCGACCTGTTGATCCTGTTCGCGGTCGTCCTCTGGTTCTCGCTGATCTACTGGACCTACGCCGACGCGCGGCGGCGGATCGCCGACCCGATGCTGATCGGCTGCGCGACCGCCGCGTCGCTGTTCCCCTTCCTCGGCACGATCGTCTACATGATCCTGCGCCCGCCCGAGTACCTGGAGGACGTGCGCGAGCGCGAGCTTGACCTGCAGGCGGCCGAAGGCCGCCTGCACGAGCTGGGATCGAGCCTGTGCCCGCACTGCGACTACCGTGTCGAGCGCGACTTCGTGCGCTGCCCGAGCTGCCTGCGCAAGCTCAAGGAGCGCTGCGCGAGCTGCTCGCGCCCGCTCGACCGCGCCTGGACGATCTGCCCCTACTGCGAGGCCGAGGTGGCCAGCGCCAAGCCGGCACGCCGCAGCAGGCGCGAGCGAGAGGTCGAGGGCGATCGCGAGGGCGCCGGCACGCGCGCCGAGTCCCCTCGCGCCCGCTCGCAGGCCGCGGATGAGATCCCGCTCGAGGCGCTCGAGATCGAGCCGCCTGCGCGCCGGCGCTCGGGCGCCGCAGCAGTGCGTGCGCCAGAGACCACGTCGCTGCTCTCCGCGGGCGAAGGCGTGCAATCGAGCGCCGACGAGGCCTCGCTCGGCGAGCGGGGCGAGGAAAACGGTCTGGCCCAGAAGCTTCCAGAGCCGCCGCGCCGACGCTCGCGCGGTCGCCGCACAGACTGACGCGCGCCGTTCCCGTTTGCGCACCTAGCCGCCGTACGTCTTTCCTACCCGACAAACAAAGGACGCCATGGACCGCACGCTGATCCTCGTAAAGCCCGACGCCTTCGCCCGCTCGCTGACCGGCGAGATAATCGCCCGCTTCGAGCGCAAGGGGCTGCGGATCGTGGCGCTGCGCCACATGACGGTGAGCGCCGAGCTTGCCGAGCGCCACTATGCCGAGCACGCGCAGAAGCCATTCTTCGGCGAGCTGGTCGGCTTCATCACCTCCGGCCCGATCGTCGCGATGGTGCTCGAGGGGCAGGACGCCGTCACGGCGGCGCGCCAGTCGATTGGCGCCACCAACCCGCTCGAGGCGGCGCCCGGCTCGATCCGCGGTGACTTCGCGATCGAGATGGGGCAGAACATGGTGCACGGCTCGGACTCCGCGGAGTCGGCGGCGCGCGAGGCGGCCCTGTTCTTCCCCGAGCTGGGCTGAGCCGAGCGCGTAGCTTCGGATGAGCGGGGCCGAGCCGAGCGCGCAGCCTCCGTCGAAGGAGCGCCGCCGGCTCGTGCTCGCGTCCGCCTCGCCGCAGCGGCGGGCGATCCTGACGCGTCTGGGGGCACTCTTCGAGGTACGTCCGAGCGGTGCCGAGGAGCTCGAGGCCGGCGATCCCGAGCAGGTCGCGACCGAGAACGCACTGCGCAAGGCGCGCGCGGTCCGGGACCCCGGGCGCGACGAGCTTGTACTGGGGGTCGACACGCTCGTCGCGCTGGACGGCGACGTCTACGGCAAGCCCGCCGATCGGGCGCATGCGCGCCGAACGCTGCAGGCGCTCTCCGGCCGCACCCACACCGTGCTCAGTGGCTTGGCGCTGCTGGACGCAAGCGGCGAGCGCACCGGGTTGGCGCGAACCGAGGTGAGCTTTCGCGACCTGTCAGAGGAGACGATCGACTGGTACCTGGCGCGCGAGGAGTGGTGCGGGAGGGCGGGCGGCTACGCGATCCAGGGCGCCGGTGCGGCGCTCGTGCGCGCCATCGAGGGCGACTATGAGAACGTCGTCGGGCTGCCGTTGGCGTTGCTGCTGGATCTGCTGCCCGACCTGCTGTAGGTTAGATGGGCACCGGCAGGCCGCAGCCGCGATTGGGTATCCGCGCAGGGTGCTTGGCGCGGTGCCGTGGCACGCTCTCTCGCGACGCCGCTTTCCCCTGCAAATAAGCTGTCAATCGTCCCGTCCGGGCGAGTGGCTCCGCTAGACTCACCGCCCGCACGCCCGGGATCGGCTCCCGCCCGTCTCGCTCCCTCCACGATGAGCTTTCTCACCTACCTGACCGGATTCGGCGGCCGCGACATGGCGGTCGATCTTGGCACTGCCAACACGCTCGTCTACGTGCGCGGGCGGGGGATCGTCCTGTCCGAGCCAAGCGTCGTGGCGATCGATTCGCGCACCGGTGAGGTTCACGCCGTCGGGATCGAGGCCAAGCGGATGCTCGGCCGCACCCCCGGCACGATTCAAGCGATTCGGCCGCTGAAGGACGGCGTGATCGCCGACTTCGACGTCACCGAGGAAATGCTGCGCCACTTCATCCAGAAGGTGCACCAGAATCGCTTTGCGCACCCGCGCGTGGTCGTCTGCGTGCCCTCGGGCGTCACCGGGGTGGAGAAGCGGGCGGTGGAGGAGGCCTGCCTTTCGGCCGGCGCCCGCACCGCCTACCTGATCGAGGAGCCGATGGCGGCCGCGATCGGCGCCGGGCTGCCGGTGGGGGAGCCGACCGGTTCGATGGTGGTGGACATCGGCGGCGGCACCTCCGAGGTCGCCGTCATCTCGCTCGGCGGGATCGTCGTGTCGCAGTCGATCCGCGTTGGCGGCGACGAGATGGACGAGGCGATCATCAACTACGCCAAGAAGGAGTACAAGCTGTTGATCGGCCAGCAGACCGCCGAGGAGCTCAAGCTTGAGATCGGCTCGGCTTGTCCTATGGCCGAGGAGCTACAGGCGGAGATCCGCGGACGCGACATGGTCGCCGGCCTGCCCAAGACCGTCGTGCTGACCAGCGAGGAGATCCGCCAGGCGCTCGAGGAGCCGCTCGGACAGATAGTCGAGGCCGTCAAGGATACGCTCGACCGCACGCCGCCGGAGCTCGCCTCGGACATCATGGACCGCGGCATCATGCTCGCCGGCGGCGGTTCGCTGCTGCACGGCCTCGACCAGCGCCTGCGCGAGGAGACGCAGATGCCGGCGCACCTGGCCGAGTCGCCGCTCACCTGCGTGGCGGTCGGCTCGGGACGCTCGCTCGAGGAGTTCGAGGCGATCCACCGTTCGAACCGCAACTCCCGCAACCGCCGGCGGCGGTGAGCCGCTCGCAGTCGCCCCACCGGCCCGCTGCGGCGGCGCGCGCAAGTAACCTGAGGTGCCCAGTCCCTTGGAAGGTCGTAACCGGTGTATGACAAGACGGTCCGACGCAGGCGTGCGGTGCTCGCACTGCTCGTCGCGCTCTCGCTGATACTGCTGACCGCCTACTTTGGAGAGGCCTCCAGCGGTGGCCTGCACTCGCTGCAGAACGGCTTTCTGACCGTGGTCTCGCCGATCCAGGACGGCGCCAACAAGGCGCTGAAGCCGGTGCGCGACATGTTTGGCTGGTTCGGCAGCACGCTGAAAGCCAAGAGCCAGAACGCAAAGCTGCGCAGAGAGCTCGCCGCCGCCCAGCGCCAGGCGAGCGCGATCCAGCTGGACCGCCATGGGTACTCCGAACTGCTGCGTCTCTACCACCTCGACCAGACCCTCAGCATCGCCGACTACCGCCCCGTCACCACGACCGTGGACATCCAGTCCGCCAACGTCTGGAACTCGAAGGTCGGGATCGAAGCCGGCTCGAGCGCCGGCGTGCGCGTCAACGATCCAGTGATCGACGACGAAGGGCTGATCGGCGAGGTCAGCCGCGTGGTCTCCGACGGGGCGATCGTCAGCCTGATCACCGACAGCGAGGTCCAGGTCAGCGCCCGCGTCAGCGCCACCGGCACGCTCGGGATGGTGCAGGCGCAGGTGGGCGAACCGGGACGGCTGCTGATGAGCTTTCTCACCAACAATGCCCCGGTCGCCCGCGGCGACTACGTCGTGACCTCGGGGACGGTCGCCGGTAACGGCGAATCGCTGTTCCCGCCGGGGATCCCGATCGGCACGGTGACCTCCGAAAACGAACACTCCGCCTACAAGAGCCTGAACGTCTCGCCGCTGGCCGACCTGCGCAACCTCGACACGGTCCAGGTGCTGACCGCGCCGCCCGGCTCGCGCGCCGCGAGCACCGGGGCGACCGTCGCGAGCCTCGCGCCGAGCGAATCGCGCGGCGAACAGGAAGGCGGCGCGGCCGCGTCGACGGAAGCGAGCGGCTGATGGCGGGGACGCCCGTGCGTACTCGCACCGCGCTCGAGGGCGCCGGCACGCCCGCCGGCTCGGCGTGGTTGCCGGGCTCGCTGGCCTGGCGGGTGGCGCTGCTGTCGGTGGTGGTCGTGTTCCTGCAGATCGGGGTCGTCTCGGAGGTGCCGTTGTTCGGCGTGAGCGTCGAACTCTCGCCGCTGCTGGTCGCCTTCACCGGGCTGCTGTGCGGGTCGCTGGCCGGCGCGCTGACGGGGTTCGCAGTCGGGCTGCTGCTCGACCTCTCGCTGGTGCAGACGCTCGGCATCACCTCGCTGACCTTCACGCTGATCGGTTTCGGCGCCGGGCGTCTGCGCGAGCTGCGCGATCCGCAGGCCGCGCTGACGCCGCTGATCGTCGGGACCGTCGCTGCGGCCTGCGCCAGCGTCGGCTACTCGCTGGTCGAGTTCCTGCTCGGTGTCGACGCTCCGGTCAGCTGGGAGCTGCTGCGCCAGATCGTCGTCGCGGTCGCGATCGACGCTGCGCTTGCGCTGCCGATGTGGGCGCTCGTGCGCCGCTGCCTGGTCGGGGGTCTGGCAGAGGATCCCCGTCGTCGCCGCCGCCGCGCCTACACCACAGGCGGGCTCAGCCCGCTCGCAAGCGCCTCCGGCCGCGCGCGCTCGGCGGGCCGCGCCGGCCGCGGGCGCGCCACGGCCCCGGCGCCCGGGCCGCTCTCGCGCGCCTCGGAGCGGCGGCGATGAGCGCGACCGGAAGCCTGCAGCCGGCCGATCCTCGCGCCGGGCGTGGCGGGCGGGGCGGGGCGCCGCCGCCGCAGCTGGGGGTGCGCGTGGCGATCCTCGGCAGCTTTGCGCTGGCGATGTTCGCGATCATCTTCTTTCGGCTCTGGTATCTGCAGGTCCTGACCGGCGAACAGTACGTCCACGAGGCGAAGGTCAATGACCAGCGGGTCCTGAGCGTCCCGGCACCGCGCGGGGCGATCCTCGATCGCAGCGGGCACGCGATCGTCGCGAGCTCGACGACCAACGCCGTCCAGATCATCCCCGACTCGCTGCCGGCGTCGGTCCGCGAACAGGCCGGGCACTACCAGCAAGCGCTGAGTCGCGCACAGAACGAATACCTGCAGGCCCACGAACGCGTCAAGGCTTACGAGAGCCGGTTGAGCGGGCCGCCCACCGCCACACAGCGCCACGAGCTCTACCTGCTGCGCCACGCCGCCGCGCACCTGCGCTTCGTCCCGATCCCGCGGCTTCCAGCGTCTGCGGTCAGCACGCGGCGGCTGTTCGATCGGCTTGCGCCGATCATCCATCTCAGCCCGCGACTGATCGACGAACGGGTGATCGCCGGCATCACCAAGCTCCCCTACGCTCCCGTCACGATCAAGGAAGACGCCGGGCGCCCGGCGCTCACCTTTCTCTCAGAGCGCGCCGACGAGTTCCCGGGCGTGCGCCAGCAGCAGGTGGCGATCAGGACCTATCCGTACG
>DATASE010000012.1:0-50603 GCA_036269375.1 Solirubrobacteraceae bacterium | reverse complement strand
TTTGAGGGCTCGTGTACGAATTGCACCATCACCCGGTCCACCTTTTCCCGATCGGAGCCACCATCAATCTCGAGGTAGACATGGACGCGGATGGGGCCGTCGTGTGGATCGAATGGGCTCTTGTAGAGGTATCCCCGTACGTACCACTCCGGCTCGTTGTGGCACCCGAAAACGCCACTACCGACGCTAGGTTCCAGGGGCAGATAGACAGCTTGCACCGTCACCACTACAACATCCACGCCCTTGCCGATGGGTGTCTCGGCATCCGCATCCCTTTCGCTCTGAAGGTGTAGGACGACTGGGCTTTGATAGGTGCTCTCGAACAGAGCCTTCTTCACCGCGGCGAGCGGGAACGATGGCCTCTCGATTTCGTACACTGGTATGCCTGGTTCGAAGCCAAGCGCCTTGAGTCGGTCAGACTGCGCTGGGATAAGTTGCAGACCTGAGTTTTGCGTGTCATTCATGGCGACCCTCGTTTCTATACCAAGAGGCCGCCATTCGGCCTCGGGGCCGAGTCACGCAACTACTTGCGGGAATCAGTCCCAAGGCCGTACTACACGGATAGACACCGTGTCCATATAAAGTAACATAAAATGGTAATTTAGTCAATAGTAAAGTCTTTAGACAACCCTCGCTGAGAATTCAATGATTCGTGAAGAGGAAGGGACACACTCCAGACACTTAGGGGTAGGCCCGACATCTGCCAGAATTATCCCGCTACTGCTCATAATCCCATCCGGCAGACGGACTAGCCGGGCACCCTTGACCTTTGCATTGGCTGCATACAAAGCTGAGCTTTCGGAAACGTATACGAGATTATGCTCATTGGCACCAGCAAAGGAGATGTCAGTACCATACTTGGACGAAACCTGTCCCTTGGTGCTTTGCCAAGTAAATGTGACGTAAATAGAACTCGTTGTTCTCTCCCAGCTGACCCGGACTCTCAAAAGCGGGATTGGGTATTCGATTGGATCTCTTACGTAGACGCGAAAGGTGAGCGTGTCGGTCGGTCTTGCAATAAGTGGACCCGCGAGGCTGCCCTCTGGGTATTCACATGGTTTGGCTATAGATGAGTTGCAGATTCCTAGGCTTTCCATTCCTTCTATCCGTGCCCTGGAGGCAACCTGAAGTTGGCTCATCACATCTCGGGGATACACCCTTCCGTTGGATGCATCAACTACAGAGCCGAGAGGCGGCGTAGCCGCCGCCTTCCCTCCTTGTCCCAAAAGCACCCAGACCCCCAGAACAAGGAAGACCGCTGCGACTACGGTGGTACCAAAGACGACTACAGGCCAGGCTATTTTGCGACGCCGCTTCTGCCGGAGTCGGGAGGCGGGAGTCGGTTGTTCAGCTTTGACAATTGATGCTGTAGACGCGCGTGAGCCGACTGGCCCCTCGACCGGCCCTCGGACCAGATCAGGCTCCGATACGGCTGATGGCGTGGGCTCAGACGCAGTTGTCTCAGCCGAGACGATCGCGGAAGCGATCCGGTCTAGCACCTTGTCCCGCCGTCCCCCGGCTCGTCGAGCGGCATCGTAGAACACGGTTCCTCCCTGCCACTCAACCTCTCCGAGCGCGGTGACACGTCCCTTCGGATTTAGGTCCCGGTATGGCTGCTCGGCACCAATGAGCCTGACCGCCATCTCGGACAAGGCGCCAGCGAGTTCTTCGTTGGTCTTCAGGAAGTCGCGGAAGGCCGCGCGGAACGTCGTCAATGGCGCGAGAGCCTCATCAGACCCGCCAAAGATCGAGAGACGTCGAAGGTGCTCGATCTTGCTCGCCTCGATGTCCCACAGGCCCTTGTCGGCAAGCAGTCTCAGCTCTGTCCTAACGGACTCGTCCAAGAGCAATATCGGCTGGTTCTCTGGCATTTCCCGCGATTTTCCCAGAAGTTCCCAGCACTTTCCTGCTGCCTTCTCACCACCCTCTTGGTCTGGCAGCTAGAGGTTCCGGGTGAGCCCTCCAATGGGCTGATCGAACCCCCCAATCCAAAGGAGTAGTCCGCATGTCCAGCAACCTCCCCGTCCGCCGCTCATCCCTGTTCGGCGCTCTCAGCAGCGACCGAGCCACCGGCAAGGCCCTCGCCACCGTGCAGACCGGCGCGTTCCTAGAGCGCGCTGAGGATGAGGCCCGGCGCAACCTTTCCATCGCGAAGATTTCCGACATCGGTATGGCAACCCGTCATGCCTTGGCCGAGGGCGACGAGATCGTCCACGACCTAGCCGGCCGCCTCCAAGGCAACGAGTTCGGCGCGGTCGCTTTGGGCGGCATTGCCGAAGACGGCGTACGCGGCGTGCGCCGGGAGCTGCGCCGTCTGAGCGAGGGCTGGTAGATGCCGCTCGTCGTTCTCATCCTGGGCACGGTCGCGGTCTTGCACTCGGCGGCGGTGCTGCTCCTGGTGGTGGTTATGTTGGCGCTGCTCATACGCCTTGCCACCGTGAGTCCTGAGCAGCGTATGGCGCGCGAACGCCGCCAGTACGCCGAACGTACCGCCCGCGCCGTGCGCCGAATGACGAGGATCAAGACGCAAACGATCAGGCGCATGGACGAAGCCGAACGAAGGAGGCGGCGGTGACCGAGCGCGAACTGCGGCGGCTCTGCCGGCAGCTGGCCAGCGAGAACGCCCGATTGCGGGCCAGGCTGTGCCGCAAGGATCAGCAGATCAGCGAACTGGAGGAAGCCAACGCCAACCTGTGCGTCGAGCGAGACGCCACCGACCTGCTGCTTGGTGTGGCAATGGAGGCACAGCGCCCGTGACCAAGCTGCTCTCGACACTGGTTTTGATCGTGGTGGGGCTGGCGGCGTTGGGGTTTGCAGCCGTGCCGCTGACTCGCCTTATCGCGGCGGTCGTACCCCTCATTTTGGTCGTGGGCATCGTCGTCGCTGTGCTCAGAGTGGTGTGGTGGTACACGCGACGATGGTGAAGTCGTTTTGCCTATCCATAGTCAAAAGAAGATGAGAAAAAAGTGCAAAAGTTAATGATTATTTAATAACTGCTGTGTATCGTGGTTAATCGTAGGTCGAGCGACGAACGTCCGTGCCAGATGAATGTCATGGCACACACGCCGCGCCCGGCCGTTAGCTAACCGCGAAAAGGGAGGAAACAATATGAACTAAACGGAAAGGAGTTTTACTACCTATGACTAGACGTGTGCGTGTAGAGGGCGTGAGAAAGAGCGAGATTTCGACAGAGGACCTCGCTCTTGTGTATTGGCTACAAGCCAAGCGGCTGCTTCGTGAAAAACGGGAGCGCGAAGCAAAGGCTAAGACCAAGCGGCAGCGGCGCCGTGAGGAGTGCCATGAACGCTGATCTGACCCCGGCCGCTGTGGCGACTGGTGGCGGGTCGCTGTTGATGGCGGGTATTTGGTTGCGTGAGCGTCGTCGCGACGAGGCGATGCGCGCGAGCCGGGTGCGTCACGCGCTGACGTTCCCGCCGCTTGAGACGGACGCTGGTGTGGCGGTCTTGCACGCATTGTCTGGCCTCAGCCATGACCACGAGTTGGTGTTGGAGGTGGTGGCCGACGGTGAGGGGGTGCGCCATGCCTTGTGGGTGCCAGGGGCGTCGTGGCCGACGCTGCGGACGAGCCTTACCGGACTGCTACCCGGCCTACGAATATCTGAACAGCCCGGCCCGCAGGGACCGGCAACCTTTTCGGTGAGGGTGCATGTGCCGACGCCGGTGGTGTTGGCAAGCGAGAACCCCCAGGTGGCGGCGCAAACGTTGCTGGCCGGGTTGACCATGCTGGGCACTGGTGAGCAGGTCGTGGTCCGCTGGGCGTTGCGGGCCAGTCCGGCGCCATCGTTGCGGGCCGGTGAGCATCCCAGTCCGGTAGCTGCGGACACGCACAAGCTCTGGCGGAGCAAGACGCTGACAGGTGGGTTTCACATCAGCGGGCTGGTGATGGTCCAAGCCCGTTCGCGCGTTCGGGCACACGGACTCGGTGAGCATGTCGCAAGCTGTTTGCGTAGCCGTCGCGGCAGCGTGGGGACGGTGCGTTTGAGCGCTGCGCGCGGACGCCTCAGCCTGACTTCGCTGCCGAAGGTGGGGAGGTCGAGCGGTTGGCTGAACGTAAGCGAGCTGTTGGGTATCGCCGGGTTGCCGCTCGGCCGCGAGCTACCTATCGGCGTGGAGGTATCGCTTACGCGGCAGGTACCGCCGCGCCGCGAGCTGGCTCGCCACGGCCGCCCGCTACTGGTGGCTGAACGCCAGGGAGAGCCGGTGCCGGTCGCCTTGGACTTCCGTGCCTGCGCACGGCACGTCGCGGTACTCGGCGCCAGCGGTGGCGGGAAGTCCACGCTACTGGCGCGCGGCATCCTCGCCCACATGGCCGCCGGTCACGCCGGTGTCCTGGTCGACCCCAAGGGCGATTTGGCAACCACGGTCATCGAGCACGCAGGCAGGGGTGCGCAGCGGATCGTGGTGCTTGACCCGACCGCTCCGGTCGTTCCCGGCATCGACCTGTTCGCGGGCGGCGACCCGGACCTGCGCTCAGAAGTGCTGGTCACCATTTTCCGCTCGCTGTTCAAGGACGTGTGGGGACCGCGCAGCGACAGCTACATTCGCTTGGGCGTCCGCACGTTGGCGGAGGTTCCCGGCGCGAGCTTGCTTGACCTGCCGCAACTCTTCCTTGACGCTCGCGCCCAGCGCCACGCCGTCAGCCGCCTCAGCGATCCCCTCCTGATCGGCCAGTGGACCGCGCTGAATCAGCTCTCCGAAGGCGAGCGCGCACAGCACTTGCAGGCGCCGCTGTCGCGGATTATGAGCCTCATCACCCGCCCGGCCGTCCAAGCGGTGTTTGGTCCCGGTGCGCGCCTTGACATCGGCCGTCTCCTCGACGAGGGGGGATGGCTGCTCGTGCCGCTGCCGAGCGGCGTCATCGGTTCGGCTAGTGCGCGCATCATCGGTTCGGCGCTGACGTTCCTTGTGTGGTCGCACATCGCCGCGCGAGCGGCTATAGCGCCGCAGGCACGCAAGCCGCTGTGCCTGTTCTTCGATGAGACCCAGGCACTGACCGACCAGGGCATCGGTCTGGAAGACCTGCTGGAGCAGGCACGGGGCTATAACGCCTCGGTCACGATCGCCACCCAGGCCATTGGCCGGATGCCCGAGCAGCTGCGCCACAGCCTGCTCTCAAACGTCGGCACGCTCGTGAGCTTCCGGGCAGGGGCGGCCGAGGCCGCCACGATCGCCCGCGAGCTGCCAGGACTGGAAGCCCGCGACGTCCAGTCCCTGCCGCCGTTCCAGGTGGCAGCCCGAGTCGCCGCTGGTGACGGTTCAGGCAGCGTTGTGGTCACCGGCCGCACCGAGCCGCTCGGCCACCCAACCGGCCAGGCCACCCGTATACGCGAGCGCTCAGCGCAGCGCTACGGCCGCAGCCGCGAGGACGTGCAAGCCGCCATCCGCGAGCGCTACGGCGCACCCACGATGCCCACCGATGAGCCGGACGAGGGCGCGTTCGGCCGGTCAAGGAGGCACCCGTGATGTGTCCGCTCGCTGGTCCGGTCGCGTCGAGTAGTACCCCCCACAAAACCCCACCGACAGGCGGTTTGCGGGAAATAAGGACGCCGAAAGACTCGTCCTCCCAAGTCTTCTTGTCTCGCGTCTCCTCTGCTCGCCTTGACCACATCGCCTCCCAACTCACCCCGACCGACCAGGCGGTGGCCGGACTCGTCTCCCGCGCCCGTGTGTGCTCAGGAGCGCAGCTTGAACGCTTGTTCTGGCACGAGGGTCAGCCAGCCAGCCGCGCCCGTCAGGCCCGCCGAACGCTCGCCCGCCTCACCGCCTGGCGGCTGCTTGACCGGCTGCCGCGCGTGATCGGGGGACGCCGCGCTGGTTCGCGTGGGTTCCTCTACACCCTCGGTCCCACGGGAGCGCGACTGATCGCCCGCCAGCACGGTCGGCGGGTGCGGCGCTTGCACGCTCCCGGCGACCGCTACATCAACCACACGCTCGCCGTCAGCGGCTTGTATGTCGAGCTGGTCGAAGCGCAGCGCCGAGATGAGGTGGAGCTGCTCGCCTTCGATTTCGAGCCAGCGTGTTGGGCGCGGTTCCCCGGCGCCTGGTGCGTGACGCTCACGCTCAAGCCGGACGCCGCCGTGACGCTCGGCATCGGCGACTACGCCTACTCCTGGCTACTCGAGATCGACATGGCGACCGAGTCGCTGCCCACGATTCACGCTAAGGCACGCCGCCACCTCGACTACTGGCGCTCGGGAACCGCGCAGCGCGCGGGGAGCGTCACGCCACGGGTGCTGTGGGTAACCCCCGACCACCAGCGTGCAGCCGCCATCGAAACGGTACTCAAACGCCTGCCGCCAGAAACGACCAGGCTGTTTGCCGTCACCACCGCCCCGGAGACCGTCAGCCTCCTAACAACGGAGGGCGGCCGGTGAGCGCGACCACGACCGTCTCGCTATACGAGGACGACACACAAGCGTGGGGCTTGATCGAGGGCGACGCCCTGATGACCCTGGTCAAGCTACCCGACCACAGCATTGACACCGTGGTGTGCGACCCGCCCTACGGCATCAGCTTCAGAGGTGAAGCCTGGGACGGCAAAGACATCAGGCAGGCCGCCGGGGATGAACGACTAACGGCCACCGAGGCGTTCCAGCGCTGGACGACTGCATGGGCGGCGCAATGTCGGCGCGTGCTCAAGCCCGGTGGCCACATGGTCAGCTTCGGTGCGCCGCGCACCTTCCATCGGCTCGTCAGTGGCATCGAGGACGGTGGGCTGGAGATCCGCGACACGCTCATGTGGCTGTACGGCACGGGCGTTCCCAAGTCACGGCGGCTGCCCGAGGGACAGGGCACCACGCTCAAGCCCGCTTATGAGCCGATCGTGCTCGCACGGGCACCACTGGAAGGCAACGTCCAAGCCACCATCGACGCCTGGGACACCGGCGCGCTGAACATCGACGCCACCCGGATCGGCCAAAAGGGCTACTGGCCCGCCAACCTCACCCTCTCTCACGCTCCCGACTGTCCGGCCGAGCTGATCGACGCCGGCAGCGCGGGAGCAAGCCGCCTGTTCTACTGCGCCAAGGCGAGCCGCCGCGAACGAGAGGCCGGTTGCGAGGAGCTACCCCCCAAGTCGGTGCAGATATTCACCGGCAAGAGTCGGCCGCCGCGCGTGGTCGCCAACATTCACCCGACCGTTAAGCCGCTCTCGTTAATGCGCTGGCTGGTGAGGCTCATCACGCCGCTGGATGGATTAGTGCTCGATCCGTTCACTGGTTCGGGTTCCACCGGAATCGCGGCAGTGGCAGAGGACCGGATGTTTTTGGGAATTGAGCGCGAAGCGGCATACGTGGACGTGGCCTGCGCGCGCCTAACACACTGGGCCGCAATTGCGGCACAGCGGGAGGTACTGCCATGAAGACCTCGGCAGTTCCCCGAAACCAACAACAAATAAAGGAGGTCTATGGAAAGGAGATAACAACTATGTATCTCATACGACACAACAATGACGAACGCGATCTGGAGAGGCCGCGGGTTTGGCGAGCGGCCATCTACCTATGCGAACCGGACGCGAAGGATGCAAGCGGCGCGGGCGGCGAGCCGTCGATCGCCATGCAGCGCTGGCTATGTCGCTGTGCAGCGAAATGGCTAGGGGCTGAGGTAGTCGGCGAATTCGTTGACACCGAGCCACATGTATCCTTCCGACCAGGGTTGCATCAGGCACTGGAGTTCGCCCAAAAACGGCGACTAGACTACCTGATGGTTTCGTCACTGGATCGGCTGGCCAGCAACGGTGAGAACGCCTTCGAAGCAGCGTGGCGTCTTGGTCAGGCGGGCACAGTTCCGATGCCTGCCGAAGAGGACGATTAAGTTCTCGTGACGACCCAGTCGAGCCTAACCGGGGGCGCCACGGTGAGCATTGCAAGCGATTGTGATTCTCGCCGCTGGCGCCACCCGGTGGCTCATGGATGGCGCTACGGCGTGCGGAAGGGCTCCGGTCTTTCTGCTCGCCGTCATGGTCATCCAATCCAAAGGAGGAATCTCCACATGGCTACCAAGGCCCAGGAGATATACGACAAGGTGAACGAGATGGTCGCTTCGGGCGTCGAGAAGGCGGACGCCTTTAGGCAGCTCTCCGAGTCGCTGAACCGTCCGTTCGACAGCCTGCGCGGCAGCTACTACTCGCACAAGAAGAAAATCGAGGGAGGCGAAAGTCGCTCTAGGACACGCCGCCGAGAGACGACACCGGAGGATGCGCTGGCCGATGCCCGTGCGTCACTGGAACGGTCCATTGCGTCTATCGACCGGGAGGTCGAGGTGGCCGAAGAGCGGGCCGCAGAGAGCGCAGCCGAGGCCAAGTCACTCAAGGCCAGCGCCGCCGAGCGGAAGAAGACCATCACCGAGCGGTTGGAGGCGCTGAAGTGAGGCAACGCGGGTCGATCTGGGCAATCGCCTGGATCGACCCGCACCTACTAATTGACAGCTTGCTTAATCACCAGCTTAACGGGAAAATCGTTAAGCCGTAGTAAAACCGGGAGGAGACGCGAATTTGACAGATGTGCCAATAAGGAAAGAGTATCACATATAAAAAGAAAGGAGGAATGTATGTCACAAAGACAAACGGGAACACATCAAGATCATTCTCAAGTAGAGTTTCAGGAGATAGCTGCGATCTATGCCCGCGTGTCCAGCACCGGGCAGCTTGGCCGTGGTGATGACGATGACGGCGACGGTTACTCGATCCCGGCACAGGTAAAGGCGTGCGAACGCGAGGCCGAAGCTCGTGGGGCGCGGGTTATCAAGCCATACATCGAGCGGGCAGAGTCGGCGCGCAGCGATGACCGGCCGGTACTCCAACGGATGATGAGCGAGCTTGCCACGCTCGGGGTCCGCTACCTCATCGTCCACAAGGTAGATCGCCTCGCCCGCAACCGACTGGATGACGCCACGCTGTATGAGCGGCTGCTCAGCATGAACATCACGCTGGTATCGGCTAGTGAGAACATTGATGAGACACCGGCCGGTCGGCTCATGCACGGGATGCTCGCTACGTTCGCCGAGTACTACTCGAACAACCTGGCGAGCGAGATCAAGAAGGGGCTACGCCAAAAGCACGAGAACGGCGGCACGCCGTTCAAGCCGCCGCTCGGCTACAAGTCCAAGCGCACGCTCATAGGCAACCAGGACATCCGCACCGTCATCGTGGATAAGGAGCGCGCCCCCTTCGTTCAAGAAGCCTTCGATCTGTACGCAACCGGCAACTGGACGACCAAGACGCTCGCCACGCACCTACAGCAGCGCGGATTGCGGAGCCGCGAGACACCGAGGGTCGCCTCACGGCCGGTGAAGGCGAAAACCATCCAAGAAGTGCTGCGCAACCCCTACTACGTGGGCGTGGTGGTCTACTGCGGGCGACGCGTAATCGGCCGCCACAAGAGGCTGATCGACCCGGACACCTTTGACCGCGTACAGGCGCTCCTATCCGCCCGGTCGGTCGCTGGAGACCGCCCGCACAAGCATCAGCACTACTTGCGCGGAACGCTCTACTGCGCCGCGTGCGGCGGACGGCTGCTCTACAGCAAGCACCGTGGCAACGGCGGCGAGTACGAGTACTTCTGCTGCATTGGGCGCACCAGTCGCCGCCAAGGAGGACGCTGCCAGAGCCGGCACTACTCCGCCCATGAGATCGAGGTGGCCATCGCCGAGCACTACAAGACCGTCCAGGTTCCTAAGCCGGTACGTGAGGGGATTTGGACTGACGTGCGCCGCGACGCCGACGAGCGCACAGCCATCGTCATAAAGGACATCGAGCGCTACCAGCGCAAGATCAAGAAGCTCGAAGCCAACCAGGCCCGGCTGGTACAGATGTCCTACGAGGGGCTCGTCTCCAATGAGGTGCTCGCCACCGAGCAGCAACGACTCGAAGCCGAGAAGCTCCAGGCCAACCGGCTCCTTGAGGCAGCCGAGCTGCACGCCCGCGACATCGAGACAGCCCTGGATGGAGCGCTGGCCAAGACCAACACGCCCCGAGCAACCTATCTCGTCAGTACGCCGCTGGAGCGCCGCCTGCTCAACCAGACGTTCTTCAAGCGCATCCTCGTCGGAGAGGACGGCACGGTCGAGAGCACCGAGCTGACGCCCGTCTATGCAGCCCTGGCGACCTGGGAGCCCCGCCTGGGCAAGCCACGGCACCTGAAAGCCGTCCCGTCGCCCGCCAAGGGGTCCAACAAAAAGAACCCCGACCCCGTTTTTCGGGGCCAGGGTTCACACAACGACGTTATGGTGGAGCCAACCGGGATCGAACCGGTGACCTCCTGCTTGCAAAGCAGGTCGTTCCGGGCCAAAACCCCTTATTTTCTGGGGTTTTGGTCGTGTAAGACGGGCTTAGATTCGGTTCTATCGACCGTCTGGGGAACACGCTGGGGAACACGCTCCGACGTGTCGGCTACCATGCCGACATGTCGGCGGCGAAACCGGAGCTTGCACCTAACGGTCATTTGCAGGTCATCGGAAATCGCGGCAATCGCCGCTGGCGCGCGTTCTGGTGGGACGCCGACGGCAAGCATTCGCGCGTCCTCGGAAACGCATGGGTGCAAAGCTCGGGTAGGCGTACTTCGCGTGGAGCCACTGTCTGGCATTCGGCTGATGGATCAAAGCCAGACTCGTCGTATCTGACGCCGAAGGAGGCGGAGGCCGAGCTGCGTCGGCTGCTCGAGCACGACGCGGCGAAGGTACCGACGCCGCGGACATCTCAGGGCACGTTGGTGACGTTTGCGGACGCCGCCGAGGCTTGGCTGCTGCACGGCGAGCGCAAGCGAAACTTGAAGCGCTCGACGCTTCGTGACTATCGCCAGGTCCTCGACACATACCTGCTGCCACCAAGCGAAGGCCGAAGTGAGGGCCGCACTCGCTTTGGACGCGCGGCGTTTGCAGCAAAGCCGCTCCGCGACATCCGCGCTGCCGAAGTGAAGCACTGGTATGACGCGCTGCCGTACGGACGGACGGCCGAGAAGCTGCTGATGGTCGTAACCGCCGTCTTTGCTCATGCAAGGGGACGCGGCTGGACAGAGTCCGATCCCTGCACTGCGGTCGAGCGCCAGCTGGTCCGCTACAGCGGGGACTACGACTTCTACAGCGGCGAGGAGATATCGGCGCTGACAAGGGCGGCGGCAAACGAGCAGGACGCGGCCCTGTATCTGACGGCGGCCATGACAGGTCTACGCCGGGGTGAGCTCGTGGCGCTGCGTTGGCGGGACATCGACTTTCCAGGCCAAGCGATCCGCGTTCGCGCCAACTATTCCCACGGCGAACTCGTGACCCCTAAGAGCGGCAAGGTCCGCAGCGTGCCAATGGTCTCCGAAGTCGCCGAAGCACTCGCGCGGCTCGGCCAGCGTGAGTTTTTCACGGCTGAAGGCGATCCGGTGTTCGTTGGCCAAGCTGGTCAGCACATGGACGCCAGCGCGCTGCGGCGTCGTTATGCGCAGGCGGCCAAAAGCGCCGGTCTGCGACCGCTTCCGTTTCACTCGTTGCGCCATCACTTCGGCTCGATGGCCGTGAATCGCGCAAGTCTCGTCCAGGTGCAGTCATGGATGGGACACGCACATATCCAGACGACCGCTCGCTACTTGCACGCAAAGAGCCAAGCGGACGATGCCGCTCTTCTCGCGAGCGCCTTTGCGCCCACCGCCGCAGCCGTTCAGCAAGAGGCCAGCCAGACCGCTCGCACCCGCGGCGGTAGAACGTAGGATCAGCCGGCCGCTATGAGATCAGCGCCTTGCCTGCTCTTCCCAACCTCGGTCAGGCCGGCGACGTCGTCGGCGAAGCCGACGACGAGATGCGTCTGAAGTGCGTCCGCGAGCCTGCGGAGAGTTTGCACAGTCGTGGGATGCTGGCCGCTCTCGATCCGAGAGATCGCCGAGTGGCTTGTCCCCATGCGCCTGGCCAACTCGGCCTGGCTGAGCCCCAGCTGCCCTCGTCGACGAATGACGATGCGCGCCAATGCCTCGTATGGCGCCAATCGCTCCAGCTCGGCACGATACGCCGGGTTGCGCATTCTCCTACGCATCGACTCTGCGTGGGATTCGCCGACCGGCGAGGGCTGTGAGGATCGACCGTTCATTTGCGATGACACCTTATCAAAATCAGTAAGACTACGGTGCATCTCTGCCGGCCGGCCGCGGGGCAATCCTGGGCTGCGCGTCCATGCGTGCCTTGAAGTCGTCCCAGCGGACCTTCGAAAGCTCGATGTCGCCGGCTGGTACCTTGCCAGTGTTCTTCCGGATCATGTGCAGCAAGACGAATAGGTTCTTCGACCTGCGATACAGGACTCTGTAGAGCACCGGCCCGTAGTGGCATCGCAGCTCACGCAGCTCGCCGTCTATCTGGGAGCTGGCGGGAAACGCCAGCGGCGGATCGCGTGGACTGAGGCCGTTCAGGCGCCCGATCGCCAGATCGACTGCCACCTGATGCTTTACGGGCAGACTGCTAATGAAATCATCGACTGGTTGCCGGCCACGGGTGTCGCGATAATAGACGGCCTGGGTATGAGACATCACACGGTCTTTGTTTGATCGTGAAGCGGGGAGGGCGCAGCGAGGCGACGACACTTACGCTGCAAAAGCAAGTCTATGGCCCGCTCTCACGGAGAGTCACTGCTCAGCGAGCCAGTTTTCGAGCATGGTTTGTGTGAAGCGGATGTGGCGGCCGACGCGTAGGCATGGGAGTCGTCCGGAGCGGACGGCGTCGTAGATCCAGCTTGGCTTGACGGCGAGCAGTGCCGCGGCTTGCTCGGGTCGTAGCAGGGGGTCTTTGAGCTGTGGTCGGGTTGGCAGATTATGCATGGCTGGTTGCATTTGTGGCCTCCCTGGGGTGGTGCATGTTGGTGATGGTGGGTCGTTGTTGGCGACCCGGTGTGACGACGAGCGCTCGGCCGGTGGCGAGCTGTTGGATGAGGCTGGGGTGGACGCGGTAGTCGTAGTCGCGTTTGCGGTTCCCGCGTCCGGTCAGTCCGTAGCGCCCTGGCTGCTCTTCTGTTTGTTGGCTTGTTAGCCACACGGGCTCCGAGCTTGCGACTCTGGCGATCGTCTCGGCCGATTCGGGGACGTTTTGGCGGTGGGCGATGACCGCCTCTACGTTGCCGAGCACTTGGTCGCGCAGGCCGCTTGCGGCGGCGTTCAGCCCGGCGAGCTCTTGCGTGGCTAGCAGGAGGCTCATGCCTGCTGAGCGCGCTCGGGCGAAAAGCCGGCCGACGTGTCCTGCCGCGAGCGCGGAGAACTCGTCGATGAGAACGACGGTTGGGATCGGCTGTTGTTGCATGTGCGCGGCGAGGGTGACCAGGTCGCTGACCAGTGCGGCGGCGACCATTTGGGCGAGCAGCGGCCGGCGGTCGGCGTCTAGGGCGAAGTAGACGATCGCTCGTTCGCGCACCGCGGAGCGCAGGTCGATCACAGGTGCGCACTCGGGGTCAAACCACGACCGGACATCGGACTCGGCGAGGATCGAGAGTCGGTCCCGCACACCGGAGAGATCGCGCCGTTGGCGGTCTGTCAGCGAGTCGAGGTAGTCGTTGAGCGGCTCAGCGTCCTTTGGGTGCAGCTTGCGAGCGGTCACTTCAAGCCTGATTGGCTGCAGGTGGTCCATCAGCGCTGGCACGGTCACGGGGATTTCGGCGGCGTGCATGGCGCGCACGGCGTGGCCGAGATAGCGTTGCGCTTGGCGTAGATAGTGCGGCTCGGTGAACACCTCGCCGGCGAGCGCCTTGTCGGCGATCTCGCTGTCTGCACCGCTGGCGTAGGGGTTGTAGGCACAGGGTCCCGCGGGCGTCCACTCAAGCAACGGCCGGTGAGCGACGCTCGCAAGCCGCCGCAGTTCGCGTTGCAGGGTGGGGTCGCCCTTGGGGTCGACCACGATCGCGCCGTGGCCGTGTTCGATCAGTCTCCCCGCGATCCAGGTCTGGCTCACAGTCTTGCCCGATCCGGTGGCCCCCAAGATCAACGCGTGCGATCCCGACGCCCGACCGACCGGAATGGCGATCGGATACCTGGCGTCGCTGCGACCGACGAGCAACTGCCCGTCGATCAGCCAGTCCCGCCGGCGAGCGCGTCTGTTGAGCCGCGCCCGCTTGACCGCACCGGTGATGGTCAGCCGCGCGTTGGCGTGCTCGGCCACGTCACGCCCCACGATTAGGTCGTGTGCGTGCCAACGCGCCCCTAAGCGACTGGCCCGCACGCTCGTCCCGAGCAGGCCGAGCGCAAGCGCCGGTGCGACTGAGAGCAGCACGATCGCTGGCACCAACGCGAACAGCGCCCATGTCCACGCCAGTGCACGGCGGCGAAGGGCGACCGCCAGCAGCCACCCTGCAAGCGGGACGATCGCGCAGAAGAGGACGATGAGTTCCGCGGCTGGTTGTGCTTCACGCATGAAGGCTCGATTGCGGTTCAAGCTCAGCTGCCAGGCGCGGAACACCGTCGAGCCCGAGCACGGTGATGTAGTCCGTCGCCTGGATCGCACGGACAGTGCGGGCGACGGCGCGTGCCGGTCCGGCGGTCGCGAGGTAGTAGACGTGGTGCACGTGGCGTGCTCGCGCCCAGCCTCGGCAGATCGCGGCGAGTCGGGCTGCGGACTTGATCGACAGCTCGACCTCGACTGCCACCGTGCGCCCCTGCAGGTCACTCAAGGCCAGATCGGGACGGTGCCACGTTGCTCGATCGGCAATCGTCCCGACCCGCGCAGAGGCAAACGGACGCTCCTCTGCCGCCTCGACTGCCCGAATCTCACGCTCGCTCACCGTACGCCAGCCGGGAAGCGCCAATTCGAGCCAAACGGCGACCTGCGCGAGCTGCCAGGCGTGCTCGAAACCGCCGGGACCGAGTGAGCACCCACCGAGACGCTGGTTTCCTTGCCAGCGAAGACCAGCCGTACTCGCCGTGTACATCCCGGGACGGGCGTACAGTACGGCGCGGTGGTCGAGCAGCCCGTCTCGCACCAGTGAGCGCAGCCGACCATAGGCAACGCTGCGGCTCGTCGCGAAGCGGCGCATCACGTGCTCGGCGCCGGCGGCACCAAGCCGGCCGATCCAGTCGACTATCTGACCGTCCCTCTCAGTCTGCACAACCGGCCTCCGTTCTCGCCAACAAAACCCTTCGCTTGTTTAATCCGGCGAGCAGCGGCAAACGGGACACGACAACAGCCAAACAAGGAAACGCTGGCCGTCCCGGCTGCAAGGATCAGGGACAGCTAACAGCGTTCAGGTCGCACGCCCTAAGTGCTGCAGTTCCGTCCCGCCCGAAAAGGACGCGGAGACAGAGAACGCCGACATCCCCGCTACGTCTCACGAGACCACCTGCCACAAACCAAGACGATCGAGCGCCGCGACGACCGCGCCCTACACCAACCCCGTCCAACTCTCTACCAGCTCAGGACTGGGAGGTTTTCGACCGTCGTGGCCCGCTCCAGAACCTTTCATCCCTAAAACCACGCACGCGCGGGCCGCGACGGTCGAAAACCGAACCAGGCCGTCAGGCCTGGCGGTTTATTCCGCTCCAGCGGATTCCAATACCGGGACGCAGTCCCGGACCGGATTCGTACAACGCCCTCGAGCATCCCGGCCGCTGTCGACTGGCATCGCAAGCGCGTTGAGGGGAAGGCCGGGTCCTCAGCCGAGTCCGTACCGGGACGGCTCTCGGGACCTGGGGAACACGGCTGGGGAACATCTTGGCGAATCCGACTTCAGCTCTTCTTCGAAAATGGCTTATTTGCAGGTGATTCTCAAGTGGAGCCAACCGGGATCGAACCGGTGACCTCCTGCTTGCAAAGCAGGCGCTCTCCCAGCTGAGCTATGGCCCCAGAGTTGGTCCGAGTTTAGGGCAAGCAGACAAGGCCTGAGCCTTCTCGACCGCGCGCGCCGCGGTCGAGGGCAGAATGAAGCGCCTACTCGTTGAAATCGAAGTCTCGCGGCGGCTGCTGCTCAAACCACAGGCGCTCGTGCTCCGGCGTCTCACGCAGGAAATCCGGCGTCTCCTCCAGAACGTCCTCGACCGCCTCGTCATCTGCAAGCTCTCCGTCCTCCGTGCTTCGGTCGGCGGGCATCTCCCATTCCGGCGACTCCCCGGGATTGGCCTGCGTGTGTGCGGGATGACCGACCGGCGTAGCGCGGGGGGCGATATCGCGCTCGCCGGAGGCCGCATCGCCAACACTGACGGTCTCGGCGCGCAGCTCGGGCTCCATGTCGATCTCAACCGTCTCTTGACCTGTAGCGCTCGCAACCGGTCGGTTATCGGCGTCGTCCACGCTTTCGCCGCTCTTCGACGCCGTGGCCTCTGCGCTTTCGTTGCTCTCGCCGTCCGGCGCGTCTTCTCGGCGAGGAACGCGACCCAGAGCATCGTGCTCTTCGCGGGCCACCTCGCCCGGATCGGCTCCCCGAAGACGCTTTAGCTCCAGGTGCTCGCGGATGGCTTCATCGAGCATTCCCATGCGCCGCAACACCATACTGCGCCTGCCCGCGGCTTTGGCGCGGCCGCGCCGAGGCATAGATCCGGCAAAGGTGTGCCTCCATCGCAAGGTTTGGCTGCCAGGACGGTCAGCAGGGCACTAAACTCTTGAGTTCGCCCGTCGCACTTGCGGGGCTATAGCTCAGTTGGGAGAGCGCCTGGATCGCACCCAGGAGGTCGCCGGTTCGAGTCCGGCTAGCTCCATAACCCCAAAAGGTAACGATTTGCAGGTATTTTGCTGATTATACGACTGCCTGGGTGTTTTCCGGGTGGCCACCCTTTTCAAGCACTTAAGCGCTTAAGTGCCTGAAAAGTGGCTCGCCGGTGCTTGACGGCCGCCCCCGTTACATGTAACGTAATTGTATGGCATCGACCCGCGACCGAGTACGCCAACATCGGGCTCGCCTGCGCCGTCAGGGGTTGCGCCCTCTCCAGATCTGGGTGCCCGACGTTCGGGCCTCCGAGTTCATCGCCGAGGCTCACCGCCAGTCCATTGCTATCGCTGCGAGCGAGCGTGAGGCGGACGACCAAGC
Organism: Solirubrobacteraceae bacterium; assembly: GCA_036269375.1. Classification (GTDB taxonomy): domain Bacteria; phylum Actinomycetota; class Thermoleophilia; order Solirubrobacterales; family Solirubrobacteraceae; genus Palsa-744. The sequence continues at coordinate 33,620 of DATASE010000012.1, read as the reverse complement.
CTTCGTCGACGCGATCTCCTCTCTGTGGGAGGTCGAGGATGAAGAAGCTTCCGCTCGGTGACCCGCGGCGAGATCTATACGGCTGCGGCGCGAGGCCCCTACACCGGCAAGCCTCGCTCCGTCGTGATTCTTCAGGACGATCGCTTCGACGGGACGGCGTCGATCACGATCTGCCCGTTCACCACCAACCCCGTCGAGGCCCCGCTCATCAGACTTCCGATCGATCCATCCGAGGAGAACGGTCTCGACCAAACGAGCCGGATCATGGTCGACAAGGTCACAACCGTGCCAAGATCCAGCCTCGGCGAGCGCCTTGGCAGCCTCCGCGACGACGAGCTCGTAGCAATGAACCGGTCACTAATCGTGTTCCTCGGACTCGCTAGCGCCACTCAGACCTGAACTCGAGCGCAAGTTCGGCTATCGCCAGCGACGGCGTCCTGCGACCGGGACAAACGCAAGCGTGACTTGTCTCGGCGTCCTTGCCGGATCCATGTCCGCGACCAGCGGATTATACGTCCTTCCGTCGCTTCCGTTGCCGATACGCCCGACTGGCTCACAAGCAAACCGCCCTTGCTGACAATCGCTTGAACAGAGGTCTCGCTCTCGGGTCTTGGGTCGGATTCCCGTGGGCAGGCGGTTTGCACGGGTGTTGCTACTCTCCGGCTGTCTATGGATGTCTGGCTCTTTTCGATGCCTGGGTCGCACGCCGCGATGACGGGGCAACTGCTTTTCGACCACAAGGGAATCAGCTACAAGCGGACAGATCTTCTACCGGTCATCTCGTGGGTGGTGCTCAAGGCTCTTCGGTTCCCCGACGTGACTGTGCCCGCAGCCAAGATCGATGGTGAACGAGTTCAGGGAACGCGGGCGATCGCCCGCGAGCTCGAGCGCCGCAAGCCGGAGCCGCCGCTGTTTCCTGGCGATGCGCAGCGGAGACGAGCCGTGGAAGAGGCCGAGCGCTTTGGCGACGAGGAGCTCCAGCAACGGGTCCGAGAGATCTTCCTCTGGTCGGCCCGCAAGGACCGTAGCGGACTCGTCGGCTATCTCCAGGGCGCAAAGATCGGGATGCCGTATCGAATCGCGGCGATGACCGCAGGCCCCTTCATCGCCCTCGATGCCCGGTCCCGCGGAGCCACCGACGACAACGTCCGCCATGCGATCGCCTCACTCCCGAAGATGCTCCAGCGAATAGACGATTGGATAGAGGAGGGCATCCTCGGGGGCGAGTCCCCGAACGCAGCCGACCTGCAGATCGCTCCGAGCCTGCGCTTGGCTATGAGCCTCGACGATCTCCGACCGGCGATCGAGAATCGGGCGGCAGGCCGGCTGGCAACCCAGATCGTCAAGCGCTTCCCGGGGAGAACCCCGGCGGTGCTGCCGCCGGGGTGGCTGCAGCCAATCGCCGCTTCTGCGGGCTGAGCGACCAATCCTGGTGTCACAACGAGGCGCCTCGCGGTCATTCGGGGTCAGCTTCGCCTGGGACAAGCACAGTACTCATGTGGACTGACAGGCCTCTCTGAAGGTGATAAGCGGAACCAAGCCCGATTCCGGCATCGACCTCTACTGGCTCCCGTTGGGCGCCGGTGGTCTTTTCGTACGTCTGAACGGTCGCGTGTTCGAGGCGGTGGTGTCACGGCTCGAGCATCGGCCGTGTGATCTCTACCACTCCGCACTTGAGGTGCGCGTGCCCGAGGGATGCTTCGTGATTGAGCAGACGACGGTCCCGGATAGGCATGGAGCACGGCGCGGCGTCGCCGCCACTGGCGCGGTTGGCGCGCGCTGGGCAGGGCGCTTTCGCATCTTTCGCTACGAGGTACGACGCTGGCGCGACGGTGCCATCCCGGACATCGGCGAGGCGGCCGGTAGCCCGCTGCGGCTGACGGACGATCCAGAATGTGCGCGCCGGTTACTTGACTTGGTACCTCGCTCCCAACGCCGGTCTGGGGTCGGGACGAGCTGGCCGCAGGCGAAATGTGGAACTCCAATTCGGTGGTCTCGTGGCTGATCGCCAGCGGCGACCTATGCCCTGAGGCGATCCAGCCACCATCTGGTGGACGCGCCCCGGGTTGGAAGGCCGGCCTCGTCGTGGCTCGCCGAGGGCAAGCGCCTCACGGGTAAAGGGCGCGCAGCTACCCCGCAAGGAAACGCGCGATGTCCGCGGGCTCGCGGGCGAGTGCTGCGGAGCGCTTTGGGGCCGTGAACACAGATTTGCAGCGCCTGAGAATCCTTTTTGCGACGTAGCACTCTTATCTGCATGCATCGAAATAAGCTCGACCCGAAAGGACAGCCAGCCTTATGATCGCCATCTACCTGATCGCAGTGGCCGTCATCATCTGCGTCTGTGTCTTCGTCGTTCGAACGAGGGGTGCGCGATGAACCGCACCGCGGGTTCTTGGCCCACCAACCGCGTGGTCAGCGCGGCCCAGCAGGGCGACCCGGACGCAATCACGACGCTTGTCTACGACTCGCACACACACGTGCAGCGCTTTGCTCGCGCGCTCTGCTCAACGCCCGAGGACGCAGAGGACGCAGCGCAGGAGGCTTTGATCGTCATGTACCGGAAGATCGGCACCCTGCGCGCCACCGCGGCACTCGCATCGTGGATGTTTCAAATCGTGCGCAGTGAGTGCATCCGCAGGTCGCGCCTCCCGTTTCGCCGGCCTATCCCCGAGATCCCGGAGGAGCCCTCTGCGGAAGACGCCGCGCTCGGGCGCCTCGAGCTCGAGCGGATCGTCGAGTCCATCTCACGGCTCCCGGCCGAGCAACGTGCCGTGCTTGTCCTGCGCGACATTCAGGGCCTCTCGGGAGCAGCTACAGCGCACGCGCTGGGTCTCAGCCGTGCCGCGATGAAGTCTCGGCTGCATCGCGGGCGCAAGACCTTGCGCTCACAACTGGAGGTGCGTGCCACATCCAGCTACCGAGGCGAGCGATGATGCCGGAGTTCAATCGAGGCACAGCCGCCGGCGCACCTGTCAGTCGCCATCTGGCGCGCGGTGCGATCGGCTTCGGACTGATCGGCTCTGGGTTCGTGCTTCCTATGAGCCATGGGGGCGCGGCGCTGATGCTCGTAGTCCCGGGCATGGTCGCGCTGCGTGGCTGCCCCGCCTGCTGGCTCGCAGGATTGATCCAGATCGTCTCCCGGAGCCGGCTCAAGCGATCCTGCAACGACGGCGCCTGCACTCTGACGCCTGCCGACGCTCGGAGCCCTCGCTTTCGACGCAGTTGATCGGGCGGCGATCCGCCCGGACGTCAGAGAGCTTTTGGCTCCTCACAGATGTCTCATGACCGGTATTATCTCGACAGCATGACTCCTATCTCGACGCAAAGGCTTCCGAATGGGCGACCTGGACCGACCGGCCTTCTTGCTTAGCGTAATGACGCGCCTTGAGAGGACTCCCTCGTCACCAAGTGCAACCGTTGTGTGATGAGTCCGACTGCGATCTCACCTGCGCCGTATCGTCGGTTTGTGCAAAGAGCGACCGTCGCTGTCCTGATGGCCACATCGATATCAGGCGCTGCCGCTTCGGCCGCTGGCATACCCGCAAGCGACCCTGCAAGCACAGCGGCGACTTTGAACGGGCACCTCTACTGGACCAACCCGGAGACCGCCAGGGGTTCGGGCGGCCCGGGCATTGACACGATCGGTCGGGCTCGACGCAACGGTACGGGCGTCGAAAAGAGCTTTATCAGCAACATCGAGATACCAGGCGCCGTCGCCGTCGCTGGTCATTACATCTACTGGACCAACGGGGAAACCGACCAGATCGGGCGAGCGAACCTCGACGGAACGCATGTCAGACAGAGCTTCATCTCGGTGCAAGGGCTAAGCGACGCACTGGCTATCCGCGGACAAAGTATCTACTGGAGCAGCGAGAACGGACCGTCCAGCTCGGCCAGAATCGGCCGAGCAAACCTCGACGGCAGCCATGTCGAAAAGGGATTTATGTCGGTGGGTACCGGCACATTTATTGGCGGGCTGGCCGTCGATCCGCGTCACATCTATTGGAGCAACCGGGACAAAGGCACAGTTGGTCGAGCCGACCTCAACGGCACGCATATCGACGCGCACTTGATCGGCGGCCTGAAGGCTCCGACCGGTTTGACCCTCAACAGTAATTACGTCTATTGGGCAAGCGACCCCACCGACGGCAGCAAAGCCACCATCGGACGGGCGCGGTTGAACGGTCCGCACGTCAACAAGAACTTCATTACGGACGTAACTGAGCCGTTTGGCATCACCGTCGATTCCCAACACCTCTACTGGACTAACTACGGTTCCGGCAGCATCGGGCGCGCGAATCTAAACGGCTCACACGTCAACCAGAGCTTCATCCTCGCCGGAGCCATGGTGCCGCAGGCCGAAAGCGCCCCCATGGGCCTAGCCGTGGGGCGCTGACCCCGACGGCAGAGCGCCGCCGGTCCGGCAATTACTCACCACGGCTCGACTCCCTCCAGAATGTCCTGACGTACGCCCTGGCACGTGCCCTGCTGAGATAGCCGCCTCCTCGCGTCCGACCTTAAGCAGCGTGCCCCGGATGATCGCGCTGCGCCTCCCTGATCTCCCGCTCGCTCGCCCCCGTCTCAAGCGCGCTCTCTCTCAGCTTGGCCTCGAACACCGCCAGCTCCTCGTCCGGCGCGTCGCGCAGTCTGTGCAGCGCGACTTCCTTGGCGCGCGGATCGGTCGCGTCGAGGTCGTCCTGCTGCGGCGAGCCGACCGCCTCGTCACTCTCGCCCGGAGCCGAAGGTTGCTCCTCGCTCGTCAGGTCGCTCGGTTCGCCCTCGAGTAGTAGCTCCTCGCCCGTATCGGTGGGTTCGGAAGCCGCCTGCTTGCGAGCGTCCTTCTTGGCCTTCTTGTTCATGCGGCGCTCGCGCAGCCTGTTCTCGCGGGCGAGCTTTGCCATGGTTGTCTTCTTCTTGCCGCTTGAGCCCATGTTCTTCCACTCCTTTGTCGGAGGTGCCGAGCTCGCCGGCCTGAGAGCCGTTTGAAGGATCGGCTTCGTTTGGGCGCCGGCGCTCCGTTTTGGCCCGGCGGCCGCGCATGGGCCGCCGTGCGGTCGGCGCTCTCCGGGTGGCGCGAACTTTGCGCCCGCGCCACCCGAGACCGCTACGCCAGCTGTACGTTCGTGGCCTTGGGGCCCTTGTCGCCAGCTTCGGGCTCGTAGCTCACCTTCGCGCCTTCGGCGAGCGAGCGATAGCCCTCGCCGAGAATTGCGCTGTGATGGACGAACAGATCCTTCGATTCGTCATCTGGCGTTATGAAGCCAAAGCCCTTGTCGTCGCTGAACCACTTGACGGTTCCGGTAGCCATTCTGCTTCCTCCTGGTTGTAGTGCGGCGAACGCGGAGATTGCTGAGCAATGGCTACGAGCGCTGGCACTGCGGTGTCGGGCTGCATACCCAACCTGATGTTTAGACGTTAGCAACATCCGCTCTTTGCCGACCTCAGCTAGCCCCAGATGGGAACCGCTGTGAAGCGGCCTCCGTGGGGTCCATGTCGCCCGAGCCGTTTGCTGTGACTGTTCGTCAGAGACGTTTACGCAGTCAGCGGCCGCGGCCGGAGCTGCGGCCGCGCCGGGCGCCGGTCATCGCGCCGTGCGCTCGCGTGTGCGCCGACGAGGTCGTCTGGGTGCCACAGATCGAGCGTACTCCCCCTCGCGAACGTCCGCGCCGCCCAGCTCGTGGCTCAGGCCAAGACGGCCGGCGAGCCGGCGCATCTCCCGGCGCTCTCCTTCGCCCACGAGCGTCACTCCGACGCCGCTGTCGCCCGCTCGACCCGTGCGCCCGATGCGGTGGATGTAGGCCTGATCGTCGGCCGGAGGATCGAAGTTGACGACGTGAGAGACGCCGTCGACGTCGATCCCCCGCGCGGCCACGTCGGTGGCGACCAGCGTGTCGACCCGCCCCGACTGAAAGCTTGCGAGCGCTCGATCGCGTTGGCCCTGAGACTTGTCGCCGTGAATCGAGACGGCCTTCACCCCATGCGCGTCCAGTCGCTTGACCAGGCGATCGGCGCCGCGCTTGGTGCGTACGAACACGATCGCGCGATCTCGCTGGCCCCCGAGCTCCTGGACCAGCGTCGGCAGGCGGTCGGAGTCGCGCACGGCGACGAAGCGGTGCTCCACTCGGCTCGTGTCGCATCCGCCTGCCGCGCCGTGCTCGTGGGCGATCGCTTTGCGGGTGTAGCGACCGGCGACGGCGCCCGTGACGCCCTCCAGCGTGGCCGAGAAGAACAGCGTCTGGCGATCGCTTGGGCATGCGCCGACGATCCTGTCGATCGCCGGACGGAAGCCCATGTCGAGCATGCGGTCGGCCTCGTCGAGCACGAGGAACTGGATCCGCTCGAGTGAGAACGCCCGCCGCGCCAGCAGATCCTCGAGTCGGCCCGGCGTCGCTACGAGCAGATGTGATTTAGCCGCCCGCCGCGCCTGCGCGGGCAGCCCCACCCCTCCGTACACCGCTGCGGCGGTCAAGCCCTTCGCTGCGAGGAGGTCGCTGAGCTCCTCGACTATCTGGCGGGCCAGCTCCCGCGTCGGTGCGAGCACGAGCGCTCCGGGGGCGGCGCCGTTTGCTTGCAGGCGCTCGGCCGCGGGGATGCCGAACGCGAGTGTCTTGCCCGAGCCTGTCGGGGACTTGACCAGGACGTCGCGTCCGGCCAGCGCGTCCTCGAGGACGAGGCGCTGGACCGGGAAGGGGGTTGTTATGCCACGGCGCGCAAGCGCATCACAGACGGCGCGTGACACGCCGAGCTCGGCGAAGGACTGCTTTGACATGTGTTGCTCCTGACGGCGCTCGCTGGCGCCTGCGGTTGGGAGGCTGATGCTGACCCGAACCGCTGCTGGCGGGACTCAAGCGAGCTGACCTCGCGGCCGAGATCTCGACCGCTGTCACGCAACCTAGCAGAGGGTGTGGTGCGATTTACGGACTCGACCGCCGCACAGCTCGGTGACGCACAGCTCGGTGAGCTACCGGCGATCGGGACCATTCCGGGCGCTCGGGGCCTACGCGCTAAGCTGATCTGAGAGTTCTGGGCGAGACTTCGTGTCGCTCGATCCCAAGACCAGCGACGGACGGTGTCAGCTCTGCACGCGCCGCTGCTACCAGGAGCACGACGTGCCAAGCCCAATGCAGCAGCGCCAGCTGGAGAAGCGCGAAGAGAAGCTTCGCGACATCCGCGAGCAGGTGGCGGAGGGCAAGCTCGTGATCCGGCAGATGACGCCTGACGAGCGCAGGCGGTTTCCGCCGCGCGAGCCCGGCGCTCGTCGCGGGGGCGCAAGACGAATCTGATGGGGCGCTTCTTTCTCCCACCTCTCCCCGATCGCAGCACGGCCTCCGAGCAGGCTTACCGCGAATTGCGCGAACAGGCCGAGCAGTGCACAGGCGCAGTCGCTCGCGAACGGCGTATCGAGCTCCTGCAATGCCGGCGCCGCGGTCGCGACTGCCTGCTGCAAGTCGGCGAGCCCGACGCCGCCACGGGACGCACGGTGGCAGCCATCCTCCAACTCGGGCGGAGCACTTACACCGTTCACCATGTCGGCGCCTGTGCCGAGGAGTCACCCGAGCCGATCGTCCTGCAGCAATCCGAGGTCTACGCGAGCACCGATTTTCAATAGCAGCGCGGTGGTGGACTCGAGAACACGCGCTCGCGCTTTTTCTCTGAGACACTGCCAACGGAGAATCGTGTCGCTACTCGGACGACTGACAGTCGCGGGCTCGCAGTTCGCCAACAGGCGCGGGGTGTACGCGGGGCGTCGCTCGACAAAGATTCACGTCGCCCTCTATCGCCGCACCGGCGGCAGGATCGGCGGCGCGCTCCCGGGCTGGCCGGGAGCGCGGATCGCCCTGCTCGAGCACACGGGTGCCAGGAGCGGGACGAAGCGAACATCGCCGCTGATGTACCACGAGTACGGCGACGCGATCGTCGTAGCCGCCTCGAAGGCCGGCCAGCCAAGGCACCCGGCCTGGTTTCACAACCTGATGGCAAATCCCGACACGACGATCCAGATCGGGGCTCGCGTTCGCCCGGTGCACGCTCGCCTGGCCGCCGGCGTAGAGCGAGACCGGCTCTGGGACGACCTGCTTGCGATGTTCCCCGGATACGACTTTTATCAGCGCCTCGCCGAGGGGCGAACGATTCCGATCATCGTCCTCGACCCGCGCGGGTGAGCGCGGTCGAGCGGGCGAACCTGTGAGCGCGATCGCCTCACCCAGAGGATGTCGCCAGACCCGCCCACGCCGTGGGCGGGTCGCCTGTGTCTCACGTACCGCCGACCGCTTTGCAAGCCACAGACAAGAACGTCTATGCCAGGTCGAACGTTCGTCCAGCAATCCCAAATAGCCATACAGGGAAGCTCCATGGTCCGTCGAAACCCGCAGTAGCACCAAAAGGACCACACGGGCGTAGCACCGTTGGGACGACAGATGAGCCTCCAGTCAGACCGCAATCAGCGACAGCACACATGGCCCTGGTCGGCAGACGACCGCGCAACGGCGGTACGGCCGATCCGCCGCGCAGACTCCGAGCCTGCCGATCGGTCGCGACCGGCCGCTGGCGGTGGCGCACGGCGATCTGAAATCGGAGCGCTTCACGAGTTGCTCAAGTGCGTGTGGAGCGGCGCCCCCGGCCGCGACGACCGCTGCCACGCCCATGTGCCTGCGAGCGTCGCTCGCGACGCTTGGAGGAGCGAGCTGTCGCTCACGCACAGGGCAGAGGGCTTCTTTCATTTCAGCTGGCGCGACGGTCAGTGGCTCGGGTACGGAGCCGCCGACGGCAACGTGCGCGGCGTCTATTGCGCGACACACTGCTCCGAGCGCACCGCCCGCATCGTCGGCGAGCACCCCGACCACGCGAGCGGCGCCTCCGCGGCGGCGGTTACCTCCGACTAGCCGCAGGCACTACCCTCCTCAGGTGCCGGGAGTCGCCAAATGAGCGCCGGGCCGACGCGCCGGGCGACAGCGGCGGACGTGCCGACTCTCGCCGCCGTGCTCGCGCGCGCCTTTCTCGATGACCCGGTGGCGATCTGGTCGTGCAGGCCCGACCGTCTGCGCCCGCGCATGCTCGAACGCTTCCACGGCACGCGTCTGCGCCAACTGCTTACCCACGACGAGGTCTGGACCGACGCCGAGGGACGCTGCGCCGCGCTGTGGGCTCCTCCGGGCCAATGGCGCGAGAGCCCGCGGCAGGACATGGAGATCGCCCGCTGCCTTCTGCACCCGCGACTGATCTGGCGCATGCCGCTGCTCGCGCGCGGCTTCGGCGGCATGGAGCTGGCTCACCCGCGCGAGCCGCCGCACTGGTACCTGGCGGTGCTCGGCACCGACCCGCCAGCACAGGGACAGGGGCTCGGCTCGGCGGCACTGGCTGCCGTGCTCGAGCGTTGCGACGCCGACGGGGTCGGTGCCTATCTCGAGTCCTCCAAGGAGCGAAACATCGCCTTCTACGCGCGCCACGGCTTCCGCGTCACGCGCGAGCTCCAACTACCACGGGGACCAACGATGTGGGCGATGTGGCGCGAGCCGAGCCGCTGAGCCAGAAACACATCTTGACGACCACTCACTTTGACGTTACTCTGCGTAACGCGAAATCACCGAGAGCGCGCCACGCGCGCTCGGCGCCGCAATTGGGGAGGGGGAGGAGGTGAAGCCGATGCCCGCAGCAGCAGTCCTCACGACATCGCTTGCGTTCGGCCTCTGCCTTGCGAGCGTCCCCGTCGCAGCTGACCCCTCGCCCCAGCTCGTCGTGCACGAGGCGTTCACGCCTAATCGCCTGGACTCCCCGACCAACCTTTCCCTCACCGCTGCGCTCTCCCCCACACTCGAAGGGGTACCCGAAAGGGCCACGAAGCTCACCGTGTTCGCCCCGGCTGGGCTCGGGGTCGACACCCGCGGCGCAGCGACCTGCTCGCGAACGCTGCTGCAGCTACGCGGACCGGCCGCCTGTCCCGCGCGCTCGCGCGCCGGCTTCGGCGGCGGCGTCGGCGTGCTGAAGTTGCCCTCGCAGACAATTCGCGAGAGCTTCACGCTCGACTTCTTCTTTGCCTCCACACGCCCAGGCCACCTCTCACTGCTGGCCTACGCCAGCGCACTGGCGCCGATCGGCGTCGAACTGGTCCTGGTCGCGCGCGAGGTGGCCGTGCCCGCTCCGTACGGCTTTGGCTTCAGCGTCGAAATCCCTCCGATCGTGACGATTCCGGGCGCAGCGCCGGCGTCGATCGAAACGGTCTTTGCGAGCCTGGGCGCCGCCAACGTCTACTACTACGAGCGGGTGCGCGGGAGCCGCCGCTTGGTCGCGCTGCCCGGCCTGCTGACGCCGCGCCGCTGTCCCCGCGGCGGCTGGATCGGCGCCGCCACCGTCGAGTTCGCCGGCGGCAGCTCGCTCACCGTCGAACCGAGGATCCCGTGCCCCGGCGCCTGACTGCGGTCCTCGCTCTGACGAGCGTCGCGACCGTCACCGCGATGGCCGGCACAGCGGGCGGCACGGCCGCGCCGGCTCCACTACCCTCCGGCCCAACCGCCTCGCGGCTCTCCGCGGCGCTTCACCCGGACCGGCCCGGCGCCAGAGGCACGCTCGACCTCACGATCGACTACGCGCAGCCCGATGCCTCCCTGCCGGTCCCGGTGCGCCTCGCCGTCCTGCGACTGCCGCAGGCGCTCGGGATCGACGTTCCCGTGTTGCGTAGCTGCGCGGCGGCCCAGCTGCGGGCGCGCGGAGCCGCCGGCTGTCCGTCGCAGGCGTTGATCGGTCGCGGCAACGCGCTGGTCGGCGCCGCGCTCGGCTCGCAGCTGCTGCACGAGCACATTTCGCTGTGGCTGTTCGTGGGACCGCTCGTGAACCTGCAGCCGACCTTCGAGATCCTCGCCCAGGGCTACACCCCGTTTCGCGAGCGCGTAGTCGTCACGGGGCGCGTGAGTCCCGACGAAGCCCCGTACGGGGAAGACCTCGCGATTGCGCTGCCGCCGATACCCACGCTGCCACTCGAGCCGGACGCGGCGATCGTTTCGATGTCGCTGACGGTCGGAGCGCCGGACGCCGCTCGCTCGCGCCGCGCCAACGCGGTCGTCGCGCCAAAGAGCTGTCGAGCCGGCAGCTTGCCGCTGGCGATCGACTCCACCTTCACCGACGGCACCACTGCAAGCGCCGGTTATTCGCTGCCCTGTCCACGATGAGCAATCAAAAGGAGCCACCGATGAAGACCAAAGCCGCAACCGCCGGGCGCCGGGCCGCCCGCACCGAAGCCGCGCGCCCGACCGGGACGCCCACCGTGCCCGCCACTCGCCTGCGCCGGGCTGGCAGCTGCGGCGTCCTTGCCGTGACGCTGCTTGCGCTGGCCGCCGTCCCAGCGCAGAGCGCGCCGGGCGCCTCGCAGGCGGCCGCTGGCAGCGCGCGAACTGTCACGCTGAACGAGAGCGCCAATCTGCACCTGACAAGCAAGCACGGCTTCACGTTCAACGAGCAGGGCGAGGCGAGCGGGACCACGCGCGGCATGCTCTATGTGCACCTGACGATCGTCTCCTCCTCGCGGGTGACCGCCGAAATCAACTTCTACCCGAGCAACGGCTCGATCTCCAGCCGCGGCAGCGCCAGCTACCACCGCGGTCGCACCAACGCCTCGTTTGCCGGCGCGCTGTCGATCGTCAAGGCCAGTGGCGCCTACGCGCACGCGCACGGCTCGGGGCTTGGCTTCAGCGGCACGATCCAGCGCTCCAACGATGCGATCTCGGTGCACGTCAGCGGTCGGGTGACCGAGTAGGCGGGCCCCGATGCTGGAGCTCAGGGAGCTTGTCAAGCATTACCCGTCCGTCGGCGGCGAGACAGTGCGAGCGGTCGACGGGGTCTCGCTGCGGGTGGACGCCGGTGAGATGGTGGCGCTGTACGGACCGTCGGGCTCTGGCAAGACGACCCTGCTGCTGATGATCGCCACGCTGCTTGCGCCCACCTCGGGCGCGGTCATGATCGGCGGGCGGGACATCGGCACGCTCTCCGAGCGCGAGGCCTCGGCGTTCCGCCTGGGCCAGCTGGGCTTCATCCGCCAGAGCTTCGACCTGCTGCCCGGCGTCAGCGCGCTGGACAACTCGGTGCTCAAGCTGCTGAAGGCAAAGCGCTGGCGAGCCGCGCAGCGTGAGGTGCAGCCGCTGCTCGAGCGCCTCGGTCTCGGTGAGCGACTGCACCACCGCGCCGAGACGCTGTCGATGGGCGAGCGCCAGCGGGTGATGATCGCCCGTGCGCTGTCGACGCGCCCGAGCCTGCTGCTCGCCGACGAGCCGACCGGCAGCCTCGACACCCAGCGCGGTCGCGACGTGCTCGACCTGCTCCGCAGCCTCTGCCGCGAGCAAGGCGTCGCGGCGGTGCTCGTCAGCCACGATCCCGCGGCGGCGGGCTACGCCGATCGCGTCTTCTCGCTACGGGACGGGCGTCTGTGCGACTACGAGGTCGAGGTCGCCGCGTGAAGCTCGCCAATGCCCTGCGGCTGTATCGCGTGCGACTGCGCTCGCGGCTGCTGCAGGAGTGCTTCGCCGTGCTCGGCATCGCGGCGGGGGTGGCGCTGCTGTTCGCCTCCCAGGTCTCAAGCTCCTCGCTCGCCGGCTCGGTTGCCGGGCTGAGCGCAGGCGTCGACGGTCGAGCCACGCTACAGCTGTTGGCGCGCGGACCTCAGGGGTTCCCGGCGACGCTGCTGGCGCGAGTGCGCGCGGCGCCGGGCGTTGAGCACGCCGCGCCGCTGCTCGAAGCCGGCGCCGAGGCGATCGGACCGCGCGGTCAGCGCTCGCTGCAGCTGATCGGCGCCGACGAAAGCCTCGGCTCGCTCGGCGGCAGGCTCGTGCGTGGCAGCTCGCTTGCCCCATTCGGCGGCGTCGGCGCAGTCGTCCTTCCCGCGACGATCGCCGGGGAGCTGGGGGTCCGGCGGTTCGGTCAGGAAATGACACTGAGGCTGGCTGGACACTCGCTGCAGGTACCGCTCTACGAAGTGCTCGGCGCGCGCCGGGTCGGAGCGCTCGCGAGCAGCCCGGTCGCGCTCGCCCCGCTGTCCTTCGCGCAGGAAGCGGCGGCCCTGCCTGGCCGCCTCAGCCGCATTCTGGTGCAGCCTCGCAGTGGGGAGCAGGCGCGCGTGCAGCACGAGTTGAGCGCGCTCGCCGGACCGGGCGTCGCGGTACAGCCAACCGGTTACGACGCCGCCCTGTTTGCCAACGCCGCGCAGGCAAGCAACCAGTCGACCAACCTGTTCTCGGCGATCAGTGCGCTCGTCGGCTTCCTGTTCGCCTTCAATGCGACACTGCTGACGGTGCCCGCGCGGCGGCGGCTGATCGCCGACCTGCGCCGCGACGGCTACACGCCGGCTACGGCGATCGGCGTGCTTTTGATCGACGCGCTGGCCCTCGGTGGGGTGGGCTGCGCGCTCGGGCTGACCGTCGGCGAGGTCCTCTCCCAGCACCTGTTCAAGGCCGAACCGCAGTTTCTTTCGCTCGCCTTTGCCGTTGGCTCGCAGCGCACCGTCACAGCGCAGACGTTTGCGCTCGCGATCGGCGGCGGCATGGGCGCCGCGATCGTCGCGGTCCTGAGCCCGCTGCGCGACATCCTCTCGCGCGACCCGCTGGCGGCAAGCACGCCGCGTCACCAGCGGGGCGGCGGCACGCGCGGAAGCGGCGCGCTCGCGTTCGCGCTTGCCGGCGGCGTTTGCATCGCAGCGGCGACGCTCGTGCTGGTGCGCGCTCCGGACGCGTCGATCCCGGCGATGGCGTTGCTGGTTCTCGCGCTGCTGCTCGAGCTGCCGCTGGCACTCGGCACTGCCCTACGGCTCACCCGCCGCGCCGGCGGGCTGATCGTCAGCCCGATCCCGCACGTGGCCGGCATGGAGCTGAGCGCGGCGCGAGCGCGAGCGGTGGCGATCGCCGCTACGGGCGCCGTCGCCGTGTTCGGCAGTGTCGCGATCGAGGGAGCGCACGGCGACCTCCTTGCGGGGCTGGAACGCGCCGCGAGCGAGCGCAGCGCGCTCGCCGACCTGTGGGTGGCCCCGGTCGGCTCCTACGACCTGCTCGACGACACACCCTTTCCGACGAGCCGGCAGACCTCGCCTGCTCGGCTCTCGCGACTGCCGGGCGTGGCGGCGGTGCTGCCTTACCGCAGTGCCCTGCTCGACTACGGGCCGCGCCGTCTGCTGGCCATCGCGGCGCCACCGACGCCCACCGGTGCAACGCTGCCGAGCCCCGATCAGGTGCTCGCAGGCGAACCGGCGCTCGCGGAGCGACGCCTGCGCTCCGGCGCCTGGGTCGACGTCTCGCGCGCCGTGGCCGAAGAACACGGGCTGCAGATTGGGGACGCGCTGACGCTGCCGACGGCCCTACCGACGCACGTGCGTGTCGCTGCAATCCTCGACAACCTCGGCTGGGCGCCGGGCGCAATCGCGATGAGTCCGGCGACGTTTGCGCGCGCATGGGCCAGCCCCGAGCCCAGCGCCTACCTCGTGCGACTGGCGCCCGGCTCCTCGCCGCAGCTCGTGGCCGCCGAGCTGCGGCGAGCGCTCGGCGCGAACAGTGGGCTTGCGGTCAGCACCGCCGCCCAGCACGCGGCCGCGCAGGACGCGCTCAGCCGCCAGGCCCTCTCGCGCCTGACGCAGATCGCCACTCTGATCCCGATCGTCGCGGTGCTGGCGATGGCGGCCGCGTTGGCAGCGATGCTCTGGCAGCGCCGGCCGCGCCTTGCCAAGCTCAAGCTCGAGGGGCTCGCGCGGGCGGAGCTGTGGCGGACCGTGCTGCTCGAGGCGCTGCTCCTGCTCTCGGCCGGCTGTCTGTGCGGCGCCCTGCTCGGCCTCTACGCCCAACACCTAGCTGACCGCGCGCTCGCCCAGGCGATCAACTTTCCCGTCGTCTACTCGCTCTCCACGCTCGCGGCACTGCGCGCGGTCGCGCTGGTCGCCATGGCTGCGGTCGCGATCCTCGCCATCCCCGGATACATGGCGGCGTCGGTGCCGGCGGCGCTCGCCCTGCAAGACTGATCTCGATGTCGGCGCGACGACGGCGTCCCTACAGGCAGGTCGCGCGCGCGCAGGCGACCGAGCAGACGCGCGAAGCGCTGCTCGACGCCGCAAACGCGGAGCTGGCGAGCGACGGCTTCGCGGGGACCTCGCTCGAGGCGGTCGCCAGCCGGGCCGGGGTGAGCAAGCAGACGGCCCTGCGCCATTTCGGCTCCAAGGAAGGGCTCGTCGCTGCGTTGCTGCGCCGGACCGGGTCGGTGGTGCCACGCGAGCGCGCCGACGCGCCGCCCGGCGACGTGCGTGCGGCCGTGGCGGGGTTGATGCGCCACTACGAAAACTGGGGGGAGGGAGTGCTCTGCATGCTCGGGGCGGAGGCGCACGTGCCGTTGATGCACCACATCACCGACCGCAGCCGCGAACTGCACCGCGAATGGGTGACTCGCATGTTCGAGCCGCAACTCTCGGCTCTTGACGCCCGCAGCCGCGACCGCCGTGTCGCCCAACTGACGGCGCTTTGCGACGTGTACATGTGGAAGCTGTTGCGGCGCGACATGGGACTGGCGCGGGCAGAGGTGGAGGAGTCGCTCGTGGAGATGATCGAACGGCTGCTCGAAGAGCCACACTCCTCGCGTCTGCCGTTGCCGCGGACCGCCGGCGCAGACGCGCCGCAAACGCGCGCCCTGCCGCCCGCTCGCTAGGTTCTCGACTCTGGGCCCGATCCCGGGCAGCGCCAGTCGGCGGACCGTGGCGGGCCGAGCGCCACCTCGCCGACGGAGCCCGGCTCGACTCTGCCCGGATCGCGGCAGTTGTGGGAGGCTGCCCCGGGTGTTGGCCACCGTCAGCGTCTCGCCGAGCACCTTCTTTGCGATCATCGCCGCCTCAGCGCTTGCGGCCAGCTGCAGCGCAGCGGCGGCCGGGCGCGGGATCGTGCTTCCGGTGGTGGTCGTCGAGCTGCTGCTCGGCGTCGTGCTCGGGCCGTACGTCCTCGGCCTGAAGGGAAACGCGTCCGTCTCCTTCTTCTCCGACCTCGGGCTCGGTCTGCTGTTCTTCTTCGCCGGGTACGAGATCGACCTGCGCCGGATCGCGGGTTTGCCGCTGCAGCTCGGGCTGCTCGGCTGGGGGCTGTCGCTGACGTTGGCCTACACGATCGGCGGTGCGCTGGCCGCCGCCGGGATCGTGCTGTCGCTGCTCTACACCGGCTCGGCGCTGGCGACGACCGCGATCGGCACGCTGATCCCATTCCTCTCGGATTCAGGCGAGCTGCGCACGCGCTTTGGCACCTTCCTGCTGGCCGCCGTGGCGGTAGGTGAGTTCGGGCCGATCCTGCTGTTGACGCTGATCCCTCTCGGCCCAGTCCACCGTCCACAACGCCTTGATCCTATTTGCGTTCGTGGGGTTGGCGGTGGCGGTGGCGATCCTTGCCATCCGCTCGTCCGAGCACGTGATGCCGGCGTTTGAGAAGACGCCGAGAGCAGCTCGCAGCTAGTCGTGCGCTGGATCCTCGTGCTCGTGTTCGCGCTCGCCGGCGCCCTTGGGCGGCAACAGCGCGCCGATGATCCAGAACAAGGGGATAAAGATCCCGATCAGGAACATCACCCAGTGGCCCTTGCGGATCGAGATGATCCCAAGCGTGATCAGCAGCACGACATAGATCGCGCCGAGCAGCACGCCGGCGCCGGTTGCAAGCGCAAATGGTGGCATCGAGTCGTCCTCGTTTCGGTGACTGCGTCCACGATGACAGGGCCCATGCCGCTGACCGTCACCCGGATCGGATGATTCGCCGGGAGTGTGACTGGCCGCACAGCCAAATTTCGCCTGAACCTGGCATGATGGGCCGAGATGCTCGCCACGCGCCGGCTGATGAGGCAGCTCCCGCCCGGTCCGAAACTCCCGGTCGCCGCCCAGACGCTCGCGACCTGGACGCGCCCCACCGCCGGGCTGTTGCGGGCGCGCAAGCTGTATGGCAAGCGCTTTGCCGTGCGCCTGCTCGGGCAGCCTCCGTTCGTGATCTGCTCAGACCCTGAGGAGATCAAGCAGATCTTCCAAGCTCCGCCAGAGGTCCTGCATCCCGGCGAGGGGGCGCGGATCCTCGAACCGATCCTCGGGCCCAACTCGGTGATCCTGCTCGACGAGGCGCCGCACCTGACCCAGCGCAAGTTGATGCTGCCGGCCTTCCATGGCGAGACGATGCAGCGCCTGCAGGGATTGATGGAGGAACTGACCGAGCGCGAGCTCGCCACGTGGCCGCTCGAGGAGCCGGTGGCTCTGCACCCACGACTGCAGCGACTGACGCTCGAGATCGTGCTGCGCGCGGTGTTCGGCCTCGAGCGCGGCGCCAAGCTCGACCGACTGCGCGAGCTGCTCACCGAAGTGCTCGAGTTTGCCGAGAGCCCACTGTCGATCCTCCCTTTCGCCCAGCGGCTGTTGGCCGGACGGGGCGCAATGGGTCGCCTGGAACGGGCGGGCGAGGAGGCAGACCGGCTGATCTACGGGCTGATCGAGGAGCGCCGTGGCGGAGCCGAGCACGACAGCCCGGACGTGCTCGCGCTGCTGCTGGCCGCCCGCCACGAGGATGGCTCGCCGATGTCAGACCAGGAGCTGCGCGACGAGCTTGTCACCGCGCTGGTGGCCGGCCACGAGACGACGGCCTCTCAGCTCGCTTGGGGCTTCGAGCAGCTCGCGCGGGCGCCGCGCGTGCTGCGGCGGTTGAGCGACGAGCTCGACCGCGACCCCGAAGACGAGGCGTACCTGACCGCGACGATCCAGGAGATCATGCGCCGCCGTCCGGTGCTGATGAACGCAGAGCCGCGTTTGGTCAAGCGCGCGGTCACGATCGGTGGGGTCGAGTACCAGCCCGGAGTCGTGCTGATCGCAAGCGCCTTCCTCGTGCACCACGATCCCGACGTCTATCCCAACCCGGGCGCGCTGCTCCCCGAGCGCTTCCTTGAGAGCGAGGGCGGGCGGGCGCCCGGCACGTACACGTGGCTGCCGTTCGGCGGTGGGCGGCGGCGCTGTCTGGGAGCGAGCTTTGCGATGCTCGAGATGAAGGTGGTGCTGCGGGCTGTGCTGGCCCGCTTTGCGATCGCCCCGGTCGGCGAGAACGCCGAGACGGCCAAGCGCCGCTCGATCACGATCAGTCCGTCGCGCGGCTGCGAAGTACGGCTGGCCGAGCGCCATCGGCATGCGCCGTTTTCGAGCGAGCCGGCGCGGGTAGAAGCTGAGCGGCGGCCACGAGCGCACACGCAAGCAGCGCCGGCGTGAGTCTCTGAGGAGCCCGGCAAGGCCCGACCCCGCCCCGGGTCGTGCGCTCATGGTCGCCGAGCTTTGTCATCCGAGGTCTGAGGGTCCTCCGATGGGTGATGGTGGCGCGTCAGGGCAACCGGCCCTCCGTAGATGGCGTCTTTCCGTGGATGGGTGGTGGTGGCGTTTGGCCAACCGAGTCGCTCAGGTTTGGCCGAACCGTCTTTGACGAGCCGCTGCTGCCGAACTACCTTCGAGTAAGCAGCCGACAAGGCGGTCGTCCGATCGCCATCGCGCCGGGCAAGCACAGTCGAGGAGGCAGAGATGAAGAACTGGCTTCGCATCCGCTCACGCCAGCTGGGCGCAGCGCTCGCCACACCGCTCGCGGCATCGGCACTTGTCCTTGCGGGGCTGACGCCGGCGAGTGCCGCCGCCGACGTGCACCAGCGCACCTATCTGGCGCTCGGCGACTCGCTCGCCTTCGGCTACCAGCAGGCGAAGTTCGACGAACTGCTCCCTGGCGAGGATCCCGCCGCGTTTGACACCGGCTACGTCGACGATTTCGGGCGTTTTCTGGTTAAGACTCATCGGGACGCCGCAGTCGTCAACGACGGCTGCCCGGGAGAGACCACCGACTCGTTCATCGAAGGGCCCTGTAAGTACCAGTTGGCCTTTGCGCTGCACCACCCCTATGCCGGCGGCCCTAGCGCATCCCAGCTCTCCGACGCGCTCGCCTACCTGAGCGCGAACCGGGGAACCGTCAGCCCGATCACCCTGGACATCGGCGCCAACGACGCGCTCGGCGTGATCGAGGGGACCTGCAAGCTGCAGTCGGGCTGCATCCAGGAACACGCGCCGGCGCTGTTCGCGCACGTCGCGACGAACCTCGGGACCATCCTCACCGACCTGCGCGGCGCCGCGCCGACCGCGAATATCGTCGTGCTCGGGCTCTACAACCCGTTCGGCTCCACGATTGCCGGAGGAGACGAACTGACCCGTGCGCTCAACGAAGTCATTCGCGGAGTGGCGGGCGTCGCGGGTGCGCGCTTCGCAGACCCGCTGCCGGTGTTCAACCCGCCGGGAGCGGCCGAGCAGCCGAGGATCTGCCTGCTGACCAACATGTGCACGCCGCTGACCGACGTCCATCCGACCGATCTCGGCTATGCGGTTCTCGCCGGCCTGATCCTCAGGCAGTACCTGCCGAGCTCTCCGTCGCGGCCGTAGCCGGCTCGCCCTGGCCGCCCCAGCCGTCCTTCACACCAACCGACAGACGCGGAGCTCAGACGGTCTCCACGGGGGCGCCAGCGAGATCGGATCCCGGCGCCGAGGATTGCGCGGTTGGCACGCCGTGACGGACCCGGTCGCGCACGTCGGCGTAGCGCACCACCTCGTAGAGGATCAGGGCCACCATCGCCGCCGCCAGCGCACCGAGCGTCGCCAGCGAGGGGAGCGCAAGCGCCCGCTCGACGGGCACGAACGCGATCAGCGCCAGCGCGCAGGCGAGCCGGCGGCGGCTGAGCGTGTGCATGTTGCGCAGGCGGAAGGCGACGTGCGCGAGCAGATACGCGGCCGCGCCGCCGAGCAGCGCAACAGCCGGCACGGTGGCCAGCGTCCCCGACACGTCGGCCAGGGTGTGCTTGACGCCGACCGCGAGCAGCGCGATCCCCGCGACCATCGGGAAGTGCAGGTAGGAGTAGGAGTCGCGCGCGAGCTCGTTGCGCTCGCGTCCCTCTTCGGCGCGTGAGAGACGGCGCTCGGCGACGATCGCGGTGACGTCGAAGTACACCCACCACAGGGACACGGCGACCACCATCCCGAGCACGGCCGCAGCGACGATGCCCACGTCGAGCACCTCCTTGGCGCCGACGCCGAGCGCGACGATCGACTCGCCGAGCGCGATCAAGACGATCAGACCGTGGCGCTCGGCGAAGTGACCCGGCACGAGCTTCCAACCATCGGCCCCGAACAGATATGGGCCCAGCATGTCCAGCGCGAGCGCCAGCGCCCATAGCCCGATCTGCGTCGCGCCGCCGACAAACGCGGCGGCCACCAGCAGCCCGACCCCGAGCGCCGTACTGCCGGCCAGACCGACAACGGAGTGACGCAGCTGGCCGTCCCCGCGGCTGGCGATCGCAAACAGCGCGATGTGCGCCGCGCGCACCACCGCGTAGACGCAGGCAAACAGGAGCGCCTCAGGGCCGAACGCGCCCGGCACGCACAGCGCGGCGACGAGCAGTCCCGCCATCGCGACGAACATCGCCAGGCGCACCGCGCCCTCCTCTGGATCGATCACGCTCGTCAGCCACGCGTAGCCGACCCACGACCACCAGAGGATGCCGAGCACCAGCAACCCCTCGAGCAGTCCCTTCCATGTCGGGGTGCGGGCCATCAGCGTGGTGCACTGCGTCAGCGCGAGCACGAAGACCAGGTCGAAGAACAGCTCGAGCGGCGTGACGCGCTCGCCGTCGCGCATCACCGCCGTCAACCGCGGTGCCCGCCGCTCGGAGACCGTGCTCATCAGATCATCTTGGCAACTGGCATGGGGACGTCCAACGAGCGCCGCGCGGGAGGGAGTCCACGATCCGAGCGTGATCGCAAGACGGGAAGGCGAGGATCGGGCGATCGGCAGCGCGACCGGCGAAGGCGGCTGGGCCGCGCGGCTCAGCCGCCGCCGGACGTGGCGACGGCCGTCGTCAGCGTGAGCACGACGAGCACGGCCGAGACGGCCATGACGGCGCGCTGCGCCGATCGGTTGGCCGGAAACTCGGGACGGCGCAGGCCGATCCCGAGGGAGAGGACGAGCGCCCAGGCGACCAGCACGCCGCCGGCGATGTAGTACGGCGTCCTGCTCTTGGCGGCGGCCAGGACCGGCGCTAGCTGGAGGAGCGCTGCGTGCATACGCGCGCGAGCGTAACGCATCGCGCGGCCACACGGCGGGCAGGTCACATATGCTCCCGCTTGCATGACCGACGCCGTGCGCACCCCCGACGAGCTGCTCGAAGGGCTGCCGGACTTTCCCTTCGCCGCGCACTACCGCGAGCACGAAGGGCTGCGGCTCGCGCACCTGGACGAGGGCGACGGCGCCCCGGTCTTCTTCATGCACGGCGAGCCGACCTGGTCGTTTCTCTGGCGCAAGGTGATCGCGCCGGTGCGCGACGCCGGATTTCGCTGCATCGCGCCCGACCTGCCGGGCTTCGGGCGCTCGGACAAGCCGATCGAGATCGACTGGTACTCCTACGACCGTCACGTGGCCGCCGTCGCGCCGCTCTTGGACGAGCTGGACGTACGCGGCGCGACCATGGTCGTGCACGACTTGGGCGGGCCGATCGGGCTGCGACTGGCAGTCGAGCACCGTGAGCGGTTCGAGCGGCTGGTGATCCTCGACACCGGCCTGTTCACCGGGCATCAGCAGATGACAGAGGCGTGGACTGCGTTTCGCGACTTCGTCGAGCGCACCGAGGACCTCCCCGTGGGGATGCTTGTGCGCGGAGCCTGCAAGAACGATCCGGGCGACGAGGTGATCGCCGCCTACGAGGCGCCGTTCCCCAACGCGGCCGCAAAGGCCGGCGCGCGCGCCTTCCCGCTGATGATCCCCCGCTCCCCCGAGCTTCCCGGCGCCGCCGAGGGGCAGCGGGTGCTGGACGCGCTGCGCGAGGATCGGCGACCGACGTTGATGCTGTGGGCCGACTCCGATCCCGTCCTGCCGCTGGCAACCGGCGAGCGCTTCGCCGAAGCGATCGGGCGCGAGAGGCCGCGCGTGATCGAGAACGCTTCGCACTTCCTGCAGGAGGACGCCGGCGCAGAGATCGGCCGGCAGGTCGCCGACTGGCTACTCGCCGGCTGAACCGTCGGTGAGCCGCGGCGGCTCCGCGGCGGGCTCAAGGCCTGGCTCAGAATGAGCGGCCCGCAGCTCATAACCGCGGCGGGCGCTTGCGTCGGCGCCGGCGAGCACCCGGTCGGCCTTCATCGCGCGCGCCATTCCCTCCGAGAGCGATCGCGGCAACAGCACGCCCAACGCCTGCGTGCGCTTGGAGGACTTCGGCACCCACACTTCCACGCGGCCCGTCTGCAGCGCCTCGACGATCGCCTCGGCGACGTCCGTCGGCTGCAGGTTCTTCAGGCCCCGCGCCTGACCGAGACCCGACCCGAGCTCGGTATTCACGACGAACGGCATCACGTAGCTGAGATCGATGTGCGCGCCCATCAGTCGCAGCTCGCCACGCACCGCCTCGGTGAGACCGACCACGGCGTGCTTGGTGGCGGAATAGGTGGCGCCTCCGGGCGAGCCGTACTTGCCGGCCTGAGAGGAGATGTTGACGATGTGACCGCGACAGCGCGGGATCATTCGCTCCAGGCCGAGCTTCATGCCGAGGATGACACCGTGCAGGTTGATGTCGACCATCCGCTGCGCGGTCAGGTCGTCCTCGTCGACGAAGCGCCCGATCTGCATGATCCCGGCGTTGTTGACGAGCACGTCGATCGGTCCGAGCTGCTCTTCGGCACGGTCAAGGAAGGCCGCGAACGAATCCCTTTCGGTCACATCCAGCGGCGCGGCGATCGCGCTGGGACCCAGCTCGGCTGCGGTGCGCTCGGCTGCGGCGAGATCGACGTCGCCGATCGCCACCCGCATCCCCTCGCCCAGCAGCGCCTGTGCGGTCGCTCTGCCGATTCCGCGCGCGGCTCCCGTGATGGCAGCGGTCTGGCCGGCAAGGACGCGGGGGTGTTTGGCCATCCCCGAAAGGTAGCGGACACCGCACCTTCGCAGCGCGTCCAGGGTTTAAGCGAGCAGGTCATCCTCGGTGCACAGAGAGATGGCTCCGGAGAGGGGACCGGACCCGGGCGACCCACGGCTTCGCCCGGGTCCGAGTATGAGACCCGCCCACCCCGCCCAGGGTTCCGTCCGGGTCCGAGTATGGGACCCAACAACCCGACCCATGACTTCGGCCGGGTCCGAGTATCGACGGACGCGGAGTAGGCTTAGCGGGGTGCCGTCATTTCGCTTTCATTCGCAGCGGATCGCCTACACGGAGTACGGCGCAGGGCTGGCCGCCGTTGGCAAGGACGGCACACGGTGACGCTCCAGTCGCCGTGCGAGCGCCGAGAAGCGACCGATCATCCTCGTGCACGGACTGCTGCTCTCGCAGAACATGCACCGGCCGCTCGCCAAAGCACTCGCGGCCAAGGGCAACCGTGCGATCACCGTCGATCTGCTCGGACATGGGGAATCCGACCGGCCGCGGGACATGTGGCGCTACTCGATGTACTCGTTCGGCGAGCAGCTGGTCGCGCTGATGGACCACCTGGAGATCGAGCAGGCGGTGGTATTGGGGACCTCACTGGGCGCAAACGCATCGCTCGAGGTCGCCGCGCGCGCGCCGGAGCGGCTGCGCGGGATGGTGATCGAGATGCCGGTGCTCGACAACGCGCTGCTGGCCTCGGCGCTGACCTTCACCCCGATCCTGGTCGGGCTGACCTTCGGCGAGCCGCTGATGAAGCTCGTCGCCCGCGGCACCCGCGCGATCCCGCGACGCCTGCTCCCCTATTACGGCAACGTCGTGCTCGACCTGGTCCGTCAGGACCCGGGACCGGGCGGGGCACTGCTGCAAGGGCTGTTCTTCGGGCGGATCGCGCCGCACCGCAACGAACGGCGGACCCTCCGGACCCCGGCGCTGGTCCTAGGACACCGCCGCGACCCGGTGCATCCCTTCTCTGACGCCGGGATGCTCGCCGAAGAGCTGCCGCAGTCGCGTCTGATCGAAGCCGACTCGCTGGTCGAGCTGCGCTTGAAACCGGACCGCTTGACAGACGAGATCGCCACCTTCCTTGACGAGGTGTGGGCGGCCAAGCCGCGCCGCGCGAAGGCCGACAGCGCCTGAGCTCCCAACACGCGCCTGACGGCCGTGGGGAGATGCCAGGCAAGGACGCACCGAGCGTAGCGTGCTAACGGCACATGAGGGAGGGAGGACGCCACATGGCGCCTCCCCACGGCCGTCAGCTCGGCGGGAAGAGCTCGAATTCGTCTATCGCCACTGCGCCCGGCTTGGCTGCGGTCGAGCCCGGCGGCGCCTTGACGAGCCACAGAACGACGAAGCGGTAGGACTTGCCTTTCGTCTTCAGCTTGAAGTTCGTGTCTTTCTTCTTCAGCTTTTTCAGCCCGACCAGCCGCACCCAGGCAGGATCGGTGATCGAGGCCGCCGGAGCGGCGCCGTTGGCGCCGTAGACTTCCACCGTCGCTCCCGTGGTGGTGCTCTTCACTGTCGCGTTGCCGAGCTTCTGCGGCGTCTTGAGGTCGAGCAGCAGCCCCTCGGCCATGTTCGGCGCCTTTTCGGGCTGAACCTGCGCGGTCCAGGCGGTCTTGCCTTCGCCATCGATCGTCAGGCTGGGGTCCCCGAACAGGGTGGCGGGATAGCTGTAGGGGTTGTAGACCGAAGCGGCGTTGGTGTCGAGCAGGATCGGGCTCGGCGGTTCCGAGCCGGACTGCGATTCGGTTTTTTCTTTGCCTTCTTCTGAGCCTTTGCCGGCTTCGGTCGATGCGTTCGTGCTCGACGTGTTGCCGCTCGTGCCCGTGTTCGTTTCTTCGGGGAACACCGGCCCGGCTTCCGAGCCTTTCGACGCGGACGTGGGTGCCGGCGTGGGTGCAGGCGTCGGGATCTTCGGTGCCGGCGAGACCGTCGTGGGGATCGACGGCAACGCCCCGCTGCCGGTCCCCGGGACGGTGGTGGACGGAGTCGAGGAAAGCGGCCTGCGCGCGACCGCGACGACCTTCGGCTTGGGCTTTGGCTTGGTCAGAGCGGCGTATGCGGCCACCGACGCGCCGACCACGAGCAAAACCGTAGCCGCCAGGATCGCGCCGCCAGTGCGCCAGCCTGGACCGCCGACCAAGCTCCCCGACTTGCCGGCCCCGCACTGCAGGCACCAGTCCTGCCCCTCCTGCATCGGCGCTCCGCACTGCGCGCACTCGGACATGGGGCTCATTCTGACACCAATGCGCGGCGAGGTCGGCCGGTTCGCTCTTGGCCAGTCTGCTCGAGGCCCTCAGCGGGGCGCAGGCGGTCCGCCGTCGACGACGTCTCTGCCGGTCGGGCGCAGGCGCTCGTCCAGCTCCAGCTGCCAGTAGTAGCGAGTGAAGCTGACGTCGCGGCGGTACTCGCCGACGTGCGGCGACGGGGTCTTGCCGCACGCCATCGCGACGATCAGCTCCGGGTAGCTGTGCCCTGGCAGCGCCGCCAGCGTCGGCGCCGGGAAGGCGCCCCCGAAGCGGGTGTTGACGTCGGTGATCCGCACCCCCAGCTCGGGGTCGCGGAAGACCTGGATGGTGGCCGGACCGCGCACGGCAAGCGCCTCCATCGCCTCCCGACCGAGCTCGACCAGCTCGGGATCCTCGATCACCGTCCCCTTGATCGACTCACCGCCGCGCGACTCGAGCATCGTGCGAGGGATCGCGTTCAGACAGCGCCCGTCGAGCCCGCCGAGGCAGTCGATCGACAGCTCCGGTCCGTTCATCGCCCACTGGACCATCGCCGGCTCGTCCACATAGTCGAGGAAGAAGCGAGCGTCCTCGGCGTCGCGGGCTAAGTGGATCGAGCGCGCCCCCGACCCCTGGCGCGGCTTGACCATCGCCGGGTAGTCGAAGTCCTCGAGATCGGCGTCCGGCAGGACAGTCGGTGGCGAGGGCAGGCCCAGACTCTCGAGCAGCAGGTGCGCCTCGTACTTGTCGTAGGTGGCGCGCGCCACCTGCGAGGAGGGCACGAGCGCCGGCAGCTCGCCGCGCTCGCGCGCGAGCGCCAGCAGCTCGACGTCCAGATCGGTGAGCGGCAGCACGAGCCCGACCCCGTGCTCCTCGCACAGCCGCCGCAGCGCCGGCACGTACTCGGGGTCGCCGATCGGCGGCGGCGCGACGCGCACCTGCGCGGCGTACTGCGCCGGCGCCAGCGGGTTGGGGTCGACCGCCACCACCGTCGTCAGCGCAGCAAAGCAGGAGACGATGTCGTAGCGCTTGCCGACGCCGGTGAGCATGATCGCCGGCGTCACGTCCACCCGCCGGTCTGCCCCTTGTAGAGCCCCGAGCCACCAAGCACCATCGCGACCGTGCGCGCCAGGATGCGCAGGTCCAGAGCGAGCGAGCGGTGCTCGATGTAGTAGAGGTCGAACTCGATCCGCTCGCTCCAGGGCAGCGAGGCGCGGCCGTTGACCTGCGCCCAGCCGGTGATTCCCGGGCGGATCGCCAGCCGCCCGCGCTCGCGCTCGCTGTACTGGGCGACCTGGATCGGGATCGTCGGCCGCGGGCCGATCAGCGACAGGTCGCCGCGCACGACGTTGACCAGATTGGGCAACTCGTCCAGCGAGGTGCGCCGCAGCAACGCCCCGACGCGCGTCACGCGCGGATCTTTGTGATTGACCGCAAGCCCCGCGCCGATGTGCTCGGCACCGTCGACCATCGTGCGCAGCTTGAGCAGGTCGAACTCGCGACCCCCCAGGCCGACGCGCCGTTGGCGGTAGATCGGGTGGCCGCGGAACTCCAGTCTAATCGCCAGGACCGCCAGCGCGAGCAGCGGCGAGCTCAGGAGCAGCAGCGCAGCCCCGACCAGGACGTCGATTGCGCGGCGCATCAACGGGTCCCCTCCGCGGCCTGCCAATGGGCTGCGGTCCCGTGCCGCAACCAGTCCCACATGCCCGCCGCCGGCGAGGCGACGGTGAGAACGTAGTAGCGGGCGATCAGCAGCGGCGGCGCAGGCAGCGTGCGAGCGAGCGCCGCGGCCAGCAACAGCGCGCACTGCAGAGCCAGCGTCACGACGTACACCACCCCGGCGCCGCTTGCCACCAGCGCGACGTTGGCCGCCAGCGCGATCAGATGCAGAAACGGGGTCAGATAGCGCAGCAGGCGATGCGACAGGATCATCAGCGCGTAGCCGGGCGGATAGCCGCGCGGCGAGAGCATCCCCCCGCGCAGGACGATCGGCCAGGTGTGCGACATCATCCGCCGCTTGCGGCGCCACTCGCCCTCGACTGTGGGCACCATCTTCTCGCTGGCCCGCGCCGCGGGCGCTTCCACGGCGCGCCAGCCGCGCTTGACCATGTTGAAGGGGAACGACAGGTCGTGGCCCATCACCGGATCGACGACGATGTAGCTCTCGCGCCGCGTGGCGTAGATCGCGCCGTTGCCAGCCGTGACTGAGCACAGCCGCGACTCGCGCTCCCGCAGCGACGTCTCATAGCTCCAGTACGCCCCCTCCTGGTTTGTCGCGCCATCGCCCTCGGCGGCGAACCGGACGCGCCCACAGACGTAGCCGACGCGGGGATCGGCAAACGGCGCCACGAGCTGGCGCAGGGCGTCCGGCTCCCACAGCGCGTTGGCGTCCGAGAAGGCGACGACCTCCCCGGCCGCCCGCGCGACCGCGGCGTCCTGAGCAAGGATCTTTCCCCCCCGCCCCAGCTCCAGCACGACGTCCGCGCCCGCCGATCGGGCGCGCTCGGCGGTCGCGTCGGTGCAGCCGTCGCAGGCGACGAGCAGTTGCAGCAGCTCGCGGGGATAGTCGAGCGCCAGCGCGTTTGCGACCTTTG
The DNA here is from genome assembly GCA_036269375.1 of Solirubrobacteraceae bacterium. Lineage (GTDB taxonomy): Bacteria > Actinomycetota > Thermoleophilia > Solirubrobacterales > Solirubrobacteraceae > Palsa-744. The sequence continues at coordinate 5,857 of DATASE010000012.1, read as the reverse complement.
CCGCGATCACGCTCTGCTCGTCGTGCGCGGCGACTATCAACGAGACCGAGGGCAGCTCCGCAGCGGCTGTGAGGCCAGGCGGCTCCTCCCGATGCCGAGAAGGCAACGCGCGATCGATTAGCGCGATGCACAGCGCGTAGCCGCCCTGCGTCCAGGCGAGCAGGGCGCACGCCGTCCAGAAGGCGGCTTGGAGAGCCGAGCTCATGGCGCCATTCTCTCGGAGAGCACGGGGGAGGGGCTCGCGCACGGTCGGGTCAACCGAGCAGCTCCTGATACAGCGCGAGGTGCGAAGCCGCGACGGCCTCCCAGGAGTAATGTCCAGTGGCGGCTGCCCTGGCCTTCACGCACATCTCAGCCAGGGCGGCCCTATTGCCCAGCAGCTCGCGCAGCGCTCGCGCGAGCGCTGCGGCGTCGCCGGCGGGCACGACAAGCGCCGCGCCTGTGTCGGCCGCGAGCTCGGGGAAGCCGCCGACGTCACTCAGCAGCAGCGGCTTGCCAAACGCCAGCGCGGTGAACAGGACCCCCGACTGGTCGGCCTGCAGGTAGGGCAGCACCACCAGGTCGGCGCGCTCGAAGTAGCCGGGCAGCTCGTGCTGGTCGATGAAGCGCGCGTCGAAACGCACGTTCGCGGGGGCCGTGGCCCTCAGCGTGTCGACGTTCATCCGGGGCAGACCGGCGATCCACAGCTCGGCGTTCTCGATCGGGCCGCCGCCATCGGCCCCGCGCCACGCCTCGAGCAGGACGTCTAGGCCCTTGTAGGGGCGCAGCAGTCCGAGCATCAGGACGACCGGCCTGTCGGTGTCGTGCGGCGGCTGCGGCGGCAAGGCGCCGGGCGAGCGCTCGGCGAGGTGGTCGAAGACGCCGTGCGCGATCACGTGCACCCGGTCGGCTGGCACCCCCAGCTCAGCCACCAGTCGCTCGCGGCCGCGGTGCGAGTGCACGACGATCGCATCGAAGCGGTCGTACAGGCGCCGCTGCGCGGCCAGCTGGCCCCGGCGCGGCTCGCGCGGGAGGATGTCGTGCGAGGTGAGCACGAGCGCGGGCGCAGCGGTACCCCCGCCGCGCGCGAGGGCGCCGCCGGCGCGCGACCCAGCCTGGCGATGGCTGGGCAGCAGCCAGCGGTCGAGCGCCTGCACGGGCAGCCATTGGAAGTGGACGACGTCGGCCGTGCGCGCGTGGCGGCGGTAGCGGAGCATGTCCGGCACGTGCTCGGCGAGCTTGCTTGCGCTGCGCAGCCGCCCCGCCGCCAAGCCGACCGCGTGACGGTAGAACAGCTCGCTGCGGACGTAGCCGCGCGGCTCTGGGACTGTGCCGTATGCGAAACGGCTGCACACCAGCTCGACGCGTGCGCCGGCCCGCGACAGCGCAGAGCAGAGCGCATGGTCGTAGGGTGGTGTGTAGGAGGAGGGGTCGACGACTTGGACGTCCACGACGCAGAGACGATAGGGACGCTCCCCGCCGGGGGTGTCGCCGATGGGTCGACGGCGACTCGCGGAGCCGCGATCGACCGCGCGCTGACGTTCGCGATCTTCGCCCGCGGCGCAGTTGCCTACTGGCTGAGCGTGTTCCCGCAGGTGTGCCTGCTGGTCGTGCGCTGGCGAGGGCAGGCGCGGCGCATCCCCGATCCGCTGCTGCGCTCCTTAGCCCTCGCCGCGCTTGAGAAGCGCGGCAACATCGAGGGCGCCGCTGCGTTTGCAGCGTTTGCTCCCTGGCGCCGTCGCGCCGCCGCGGTGCGGGCCGCCGGAGCCTTCCAGTGCGCGTACAACCTGCTGGACATGCTCGGCGAGCAGCCGAGCGCAGACCCGGTGCGCGACGGCCGGCGACTGCACGAGGCGCTCGTGTTCGCACTCACTCCGGGGGCGCCGCGACTGGATTGGTACGAGCTGCACCCCCAGCGCGAGGACGGCGGCTTCCTCGACTCGCTTCTCGACGAGTGCCGCACGGCGTTCGTGCAGCTGCCGGCCGCACAGACCGTCCAGCCCTGGGCCCGCGACGCCGCCGAGCGGATCGCGGACTTTCAGAGCCTGAACTTGAGCGAGGCGCAGGGGGACCACGCCGGACTCGCGCAGTGGGGCGAGCGGGCGACCCCGGCCGGCACCGATCTGCGCTGGTGGGAGACAGCCGCGGCGGCCGGATCCTCGCTTGCCGTGCACGCCCTGATCGCCGCAGCCGCCGAGCCCGGCTTGAACGCCGAGCAGGCGCGCTCGCTGTCGGACGCCTACTTCCCGTGGATCGGATGCCTGCACTCGCTGCTAGACAACCTGATCGACAAACGCGAGGACGAGGCCGCCGGACACCGCAGCCTGCTCGAGTACTACCCACCGGCCGATGCCGCAGCGCGGCTGGGCGAGCTGACGCTGCGCGCCCGGGCCGCGGCAGCGAATATTCCCAATTCACTGCGCCATCGGGTTATGCTCACGGCCATGATCGCGAACTACCTGTCAAGCCCGGAGGCTCACAGCCCGGAGCTCAGCGTCCCCCGCGACGCGGTGATTGCGAGCGCCGACGCGATGATCGGCGCGGCGATGGCGGTGTTCGCGGTGAGACGAATCGGGGAATAGAGCGTCGAGCCTGGGGAGGCTCTGGAGAGGGGTAGGGTTATCGGATGCTGGAATTGCGCGATCTCGTCAAGCACTACGAGACGGCCGGGGAGGAGACGGTCAGGGCCGTCGACGGCGTCTCGCTGGAGGTGCGCGCGGGCGAGATGGTCGCCCTGTACGGCCCGAGCGGCTCGGGCAAGACGACGCTGCTATTGATGGTCGCGGCCCTGCTGACGCCGACCAGCGGCCAGGTGCTGGTCAACGGGCGCGACGTCTCCTCGCTCTCCGAGCGCGAGGCCTCCTACTTTCGGCTGCGCGAAATGGGTTTCGTGCGCCAGAACTTCGACCTGCTGCCCGGCGTTACGGCGATCGACAACACCGTCCTGAAGCTGCTCAAGGACACCCCTTGGCGCGAGGCGCACGAGCGCGTACAGCCGCTGCTGGAGCGACTCGGCCTCGGTGGACGCCTAAACCACCGCTCCGAGACCCTGTCGATGGGCGAGCGCCAGCGGGTGATGATCGCCCGGGCGCTCTCGACCGAGCCCAAGCTGCTGCTCGCCGACGAGCCGACCGGGAGCCTTGACACCCAGCGGGGACGCGAGGTGCTCGAGCTACTGACCGAACTGTGCCGCGAGCGCGGCGTGGCGATCGTGCTCGTCAGTCACGACCCGCAGGCGGCCGGCTACGCCGATCGCGTGCTGGCGTTGCGCGACGGCAAATTGGCCGACTACGAACCCGAAGAAAGACCTCGCCCGCCTCTCGCCCCGGCGAGCGCCTCGTGAGGTTCGCCAACGCGCTGCACCTGTACCGCGTGCGCCTGCGCGCGCGGCTGCTGCAGGAGTGCTTTGCCGTGGTCGGGATCGCCGCAGGCGTCGGGCTGCTGTTCGCTTCGCAGATCGCGAGCTCGAGCCTGTCGAGCTCGGTCGGCCAGCTCAACAGCGGGATCGTCGGTGGCGCAACGCTGCAGCTCACTTCGCGCGACCCGCACGGCTTCCCCGAAACGGTGGTCGCCCAGGCGCGGCGGCTGTCTGGCGTGCGCGTTGTCGCGCCGATGCTCGAAGTGCCCGCCAACGCAGTCGGTCCGAGGGGGAGCGAGTCGGTCGAGCTGGTCGGGGCGGACGAAAACCTGCTGAAGCTGGGCGGCTCGCTCGTGCACAACGTCAAGCAGAAGCCGTTCGGCTCGCTCGGCTTCCTGGTCCTGCCCGCTCCGGTGGCAAGCGCGGTCGGCGTGCGCAAGTACGGCGACGTCTTTCATGTCCAGGCCGGTGGCCTCTACAGCGAAGCGGTGCTCGACGAACAGCTCACCGCCAAGGCCGTCGGACCGCTGATCGACAGCCCGATCGCGGTCGGGCCGATCGAATACGCCCAGGAAGCAAGCGGCGCCAAGGGGCGGGTCACGCGCGCTCTGGTCGAGCCCGCGCCCGGCCGGACCGCAGCGGTGCGCGGCGAGCTCGAACGGTTGGCGGGCGGGCGGATCGGCGTCGAGTCCTCCAGCTACGACGAGGTCCTGTTCGCAAAGGCCGCCGCCGCGACCAACCAGTCCACGCAGCTGTTCGCGGTGATCAGCGCGCTGGTCGGCTTCCTGTTCGCCTTCAACGCGATGCTGCTCACGGTCCCCCAGCGCCGGCGGCTGATCGCCGACCTGCGCCGCGACGGCTACACGCCGCGAGCGGTGATCGCGATCCTGATGCTCGACGCGGTCGTGCTCGGGGCGATAGCGTGCGGGCTCGGGCTGTTGCTGGGCGACGAGCTGTCGATCCACCTGTTTCACTCCAACCCGGGCTACCTTTCCTCGGCCTTTGCCGTCGGCTCGGAGCGGGTGGTCAGTTGGCAGAGCATCGCGATCGCGGTGGTCGGCGGCATGGGCGCCGCGAGCGTCGCCGTGCTGAGCCCCTTCAAGGACATCGTCTCGCGCGACCCGCTGGCCGCGATAGCGGTGCGCGAGGAGCGCGTCGGCGGCGTGTCGCGGACGCTGACCGCGGTGGGCCTCGTCTGCTTGGCGGCGACGCTCGCGATCCTGCTCACGGCCCCCCAGGCCGCGATCGCCGGGATGGTGACGCTGATCGCTGCACTGCTGGCCCTGCTGGTGCTGCCGCTGGTGGGGATGCTCGCGCTCGTGCGCGGACTTGCACCGCGTGTGGTCAGCGCCGTGCCTCACATCGCCACGATGGAGCTGCGGGCGGGGCGCTCGCGTGCCGTGGCGATCGCCGCGACCGGGGCGATCGCCGTGTTCGGCAGCGTCGCGATCCAGGGGGCGCACGGAGACCTGCTCGAAGGGCTCGACAACGCGGCGCGGGACACCAACGCGCCGACCGACGTCTGGGTTTCGGCGGCGGGCAGCTCGAACCTGCTGATGACCTCGCCCTTTCCGACCACGCAGCTGGCGCGCCTGAGCGCACTGCCGGGGGTGCGCGAGGCGCGCATCTACCGCGGCGGGCTGCTCGACTACGGCAACCGGCGCATCTGGGTGATGGCGCCGACGAGCGCCGCCAATCCGCTCGTGCCTCCCAGTCAGCTCGTGGAAGGCAGCGTCGCGCAGGCCGACGCGCGCGTGCGCGGCGGCGGCTGGGCGGTCGTCTCGCTGACGCTGGCCGAAGAACACCACCTGAAAGTGGGGGGCGCCCTGACGCTGCCCTCGCCCAACCCGACGACGTTCAGGGTGGCGGCGATCAGCACCAACATCGGCTGGGCGCCGGGGGCCGTGCTGATCAACGCCGAGGACTACGCGCGGGCGTGGGCATCGACCGACGCGAGCGCCTACCAGCTGCTGGCCAAGCCCGGCGTCTCACCGCAACGACTGGCAAACGAAGCCCGTGCAGCGCTCGGAGCCGAAACCGGCCTACAGGTGCAGACGGCCGACCACCACCAGCAACGGCTCGAATCGATCACCCGCCAGGGGCTCGAACGGCTCTCCCAGATCGCGACGCTGATCCTGGTCGCGGCCGTGCTGGCGATGGGCGCGGCGATGGGGGCGATGATCTGGCAGCGCCGCCCGCGACTTGCCAAGCTGAAGCTCGAGGGGTTCGCGCGCGTCGAGCTGTGGCACACCCTGGTGCTGGAGAGCCTGATGCTGCTGGGGGTCGGCTGCCTCAGCGGAGCGATCGTCGGCCTGTTCGGGCAGCAGCTGCTCGACCGCGCGCTGAACCTCGTGATCAACTACCCGGTGGTCAGCTCGGTCGGCGTGATCGTCGCGCTCTCGAGCCTGGCGCTGGTGACCGCCGCCGCCGTGCTGATGGTCGCGATTCCCGGCTGGTTTGCCGCGCGCGTGCCGGCGGGCCTGGCTCTGCAGGACTGAGCCTCTCGACCCCCCGCGAGGC
>DATASE010000011.1:0-8670 GCA_036269375.1 Solirubrobacteraceae bacterium | reverse complement strand
CGAGAGGTCGGCGCCGGTGAAGCCCGGCGTTTGCCCGGCGAGCGCGTCGATGTCGATGCCCTTGGACAGCGGCTTCCCGCGCGTGTGGACCTCGAGGATCTTCGCGCGCCCCTTGCGGTCGGGGCGGTCGACTGCGATCTGGCGGTCGAAGCGGCCGGGGCGCAGCAGCGCCGGGTCGAGGATGTCAGGCCGGTTGGTCGCCGCGATCATGATGATGTTGTCCTTGGCCTCGAAGCCGTCCATCTCGACCAGCAGCTGGTTGAGGGTCTGCTCGCGCTCGTCGTGGCCGCCGCCGAGGCCGGCGCCGCGGTGGCGGCCGACCGCGTCGATCTCGTCCATGAAGATGATGCAGGGGCTGTTCTGCTTGGCCTGCTCGAACAGGTCCCGGACGCGCGAAGCGCCAACGCCGACGAACATCTCGACGAAGTCCGAGCCCGAGATCGAGAAGAACGGCACCCCGGCCTCGCCGGCGACCGCGCGCGCGAGCAGCGTCTTGCCGGTGCCGGGCGGCCCGTACAGCAGCACGCCGGTGGGGATGCGCGCACCGAGGGCCTGGAACTTCTTCGGGTTCTCCAGGAACTCCTTGATCTCGTGCAGCTCCTCGACGGCCTCGTCGACCCCGGCGACGTCGCGGAAGGTGATCTTGGGAGAGTCGGCCGACAGGCGCTTGGCGCGCGACTTGCCGAAGCTCATCACGCGCGAGCCCCCACCCTGGACCTGGTTAATCAGGAAGAACCAGAACGCCAGGATCAGGATCAACGGCAGCAGGATGCTGATCAGCGAGGGCCAGATGCTCGACTTGTTCGCTTCGACGTTGAAGCGAGTGCCGGCCTTCTTCAGTTCTTCTTCCAGGCGCGGAACCTGCTGGTTGAAGATGCCGACTTCGAATTTTTCTTTGGCGCTGTTGTTGAGTTCGACCTCGACGGAGTTGTCTTTGACCTTCAGCTCCGCCGACTTGACTTCGTGCCGAGGGATGTTTTCGGCGACCAGCGTCTGGTAGGTGTGTTCCGGTCCTTTGTTGCCGCTGCCGCCAAGCAGCCGCGCCGCGAAGAAAGCAATCACGACGACGATCAGGATGGGGAATGCGGCGCTCTTGAAGAAACGGCTCATTGGCTCTGACCTGTGGGCGCGGCGAGCGCTTCAGACCATGCCCGCCAGCCTCTCAGGGTACCACTAGAACGCGCAAAGACCGGCGGTTTGGACGCCCTGCACGCCCGGTATGAGATCTTGCAGGGGGCCGGCGCCCGCGCCGCGGTCGGGCTCAACGCTCGAGCGCCGCCACGAACGGGAGGTTGCGGTGGCGCTCGCCGTAATCCAGGCCATAGCCGACGACGAAGCGGTCGGGGATCTCAAAGCCGACGTAGCGCGCCTGCAGCGCGACCTTGCGCCGCTCGGGCTTGGTCAGCAGCGCGCAGACCTCTAGGCTCGCCGGGTTGCGCGAGCCGAGGTTGCGCAGCAGGTACTGCAGCGTCAGCCCCGAGTCCACGATGTCCTCGACGATCAGTACGTCGCGTCCCTCGATCGCGACGTCGAGGTCCTTGAGGATGCGCACCACGCCCGAGGAGTCGGTCGCCGAGCCGTAGGACGCCACGGCCATGAAGTCGACCTCGACGGGGATGTCGATGTGGCGCATCAGGTCTGAGAGGAAGAACACCGCCCCCTTGAGCACCCCGACCAGCAGCAGCGGCCGAGGTGGGTCGGACTGGGACGGGCGGGGTCCATAGTCGCGTGAGATCGTCTCGCCGAGCTCGCGCACGCGCCGCTGCAGGTCCTCGTCTGCGACGAGCACCTCTCCGACCTCCTCGTGCTGCGACGCCGCCGGCCCGGACATGGCGCGCTCCAGTCTATTGGCGTGATTGCCCGCCGTCCCCGCCGTCCCCGCCGCGCCCGTCGGACGGGGTCGGGCGCCGTGAGCGCCGCGGGCGCTGCGGGCGCGGCTCGATCCGCCGCATCGACAACCGGCCCGCGGCGACCCGCGCGGCGACCAGGCCGCCGATGTGAAGCTCCGCCGGTCCGCCGCGCCGCCACAGCTCGACCAGCTCGCCGACGCGCTCGCCCGCCTGCGGCACCAGCGTGCCGGCCGCGCGCTCGGCCAGGCGGATCGCCACCTGGCGCGCCAGCGCGCTCGGCAGCTCGGCCAGCCGCGCCATCTCCATGCTCGCGCTCTCGCCCAGCTCGGCGTCGACGAGCGCGTCGATCAGCTCGCCCTCCTCGCGCAGCAGCGCGGCGGTGCGCAGCACGTTGGCGCGCGCCGCCGGGTGGACCGCCTCGAGCGCCGGTAGCAGCCCGTGGCGCACCCGCGCGCGGGCGAACTCGAGCCGGTCGTTGCTCTCGTCCTCGCGCCAGTCGAGCCCGCGCTCGGCGCAGTAGGCGGCGGTCTGCTCGCGCTCGAGCGCCAGCAGCGGGCGCACCAGGCGCCCGTCGCAGGCGGGCATGCCGAGCAGCGCGCGGCGCCCCGGCGAGGCGGCCAGGCGGTAGAGGATCGTCTCGACCTGGTCGGTCGCGGTGTGCCCGACGGCGATCAGCGCGTCGTGGCGCTCGGCCAGCTCGCGCGCAGCGGCGTAGCGCAGCTCGCGCGCCCAGGCGTGCAGGTTGCCGCCGACGTCCGGCTCGCGCTCGGCGCGCAGGATCTCGATCGCCACGCCGAGCTGCTCGCACAGCGCCCGGCAATGGGTCTCGTCCTGCTCGGCCGCCGGACGCAGGCCGTAGTTGACGTGCAGCGCCGTCGCTTTCTTAGCGCCGCACAGCGACACGACCACGTCGAGCAGGCAGACCGAGTCGCGCCCGCCCGAGAGCATCGCCACGACGCGCCCGTCGGCCGGCAGCAGGCCGCCGCAGCGGACCTGCTCGCGCACACGCTCGACCACGCCTACTCTCCGGGCAGCGCGTGGAACAGCTCGATCGGCTCGCTGAAGCCCTTCAGCCCGATTTCGCCGATCAGCTCGAAGCGAAGCTCCTCCGCGCCCTCGGCGACCTCGACGATCGGGCGCGTTACCAGCACCTCGCCGCCGGCCGCCCGCGCCACCACCCGCGCCGCCTGATTGACGTCGCGGCCGTAGTAGTCGCCGTCGCGGTAGATCGCCTCGCCGCAGTGGATGCCGATCCGCGGCTGGGGGGCCTTAGCCGGGATCTGACCCTGGAAGGCGACCGCCCAGCGGGTCAGCGCGACCGCGTCGGCGCCCACCACCATCACCTCGTCGCCGAGCGTCTTTATCACGCGCGCGTCGATCGGCAGCGAGTGCTCGACCGCTTCCACGAAGCGCTCGACCACGCCGACGGCCTCTTCGTCGCCGCGCTCCTCGGTCAGGCGCGTGTAGCCGGCGAGGTCTGCGAAGGCGACGACGATCCGCATCCGGCCCTCCTCGGGGATTCCGTCGCGGCTCAGCTCTGCCTCCATGTGGCCGATCACGTCCTGCTCGATGAAGTGGCCGAGAAAGCGCCCGTGCAGGTAGCGCATGAACGGCGCCGCGAACGGCAAGAGCTCGCCGGCCAGGCCCTCCATCGCCTCGGCCATCTGCACCCCGGGCACGCCTTCGCGCATCATCGGCTCGTGCACGTAGATGTGGATCAGGCGCACCTCGGCGTCGGCGATCTGCGCCATCGTCTGGCCGTACACGCGCGCCAGCTGCGTCAGCACCGCCTCGGGCATGCCGACGCCGAGCATCGCGCCGATGTAGCGGATCATCTCCATGTCCTCCTCGCCGATCGCGTCGAGCGCCAGCGTGCTCAACCCGAGGCTCATGTAGATGCGCTCGATCATCGCCGTGGCGACGCCGGCCTCGCGCGCCGCCTGCTCGAGCGTGTAGCGGCCCTCCGGCGGCGCGAACATCCCCTGCACGTAGCCGGCCAGCTGACCGCTCTCGAGCGCCCGGCGGATGTCCGCGAGCGTGTGGCCGCGCGAGCGCAGGCGCCCGACGATCCGCACCTGCGCCACCGCGGCTGGAACCCACTCGCCCTCGTACTGGGGCACCAGACCCTCGCTGACCCAGCGCCTGACGGTGCCAGCCGAGACCCCGGCGCGCTCGGCGACCTGGGCAAGCGTCGGCGACGGCGCGTCCTCGGCCGACTCCCGCTCCTGCACCGCCACCGGCTCAGACCACCAGGTGCGGGTAGCGCTCTTGCAACAGCTCCCGGTAGCGCTCGTACACGGGTTTGGTGATCGGGATCAGCGCCAGCGATGCCTTGACGTCGCCGCCCGTCTTGATTCGTCGCCGGGCGATCGCCAGCGGGATGTTCTCCTTGCCCTGGAAGTAGCGGTTGGCCACCTCCGAGGACATCTTCATCCGCACGCGTGGCTCCCAATCGACGTCGTCGCTCCACTCCCAGTGCAGGTTCTCGCGCTCGGGGGGCCTGCGCGCGCGGATGTTCATCACCAGGTCGAGGTCGTCGAACTCGAACCGCTGCGGCACGTCGGCGTCGCGCAGCGCCGGGCCCATCTGCGGATCGTCGCTCATCATCGCGAACAGCTCGTCCATCACTGCCCGGAACTCCTTGGCCGATCGAAATGGGGTTGGCATACGGGCCAGTCTATGCGGCCGCCCGAGCGCATCGCCGGCGCACGGGAGATGTAAATCGGCAAAGTGCGTAGAGTCGCGCGCCGTGTCCACGCGCCCCGGCTTCGAGCCGATCCACCTGCGCCCCACCGCGCCGCTGGCCGAGCGGGTGCTGTTGCCGGGCGACCCGGGACGGGCGCTGATGCTCGCGCAGCTGCTGATCTCCCAGCCAAAGATGTTCAACCACCACCGCGGGTTGTGGGGCTACACAGGCCCGGCCAACACAGACGGCGAGCCGCTCACCGTCCAGGCGACCGGGATGGGCGGGCCGAGCGCGGCGATCGTCCTGCACGAGCTGATCCAGCTCGGCGTCAGGCGCGCGATCCGCGTGGGCACCTGCGGCGCGCTCGATCCCACGCTCGCGCTCGGCGAGCTGGTCGTGGCAAGCGAGGCGATCGCGGCCGACGGGACCAGCGTCGCGCTCGGCGCGGACGAGCGCGCGCACCCCCACCCGGAGCTGCTCGAGCGCGTGGCGGCCGCCGCGCCGGGCGCTCGCCGCGGGCCGATCGCGAGCACGGACGTGTTCTACGAAGCCGGCTCTGAGCGCGGCGAGCGCTGGCGCCGTCAGGGGGCGATCGCCGTCGAGATGGAGACCGCGGCGCTGTTCACAGTCGGCGTGCGCGCCGGGATCGAGCTCGCCTGCCTGCTGGCGGTCAGCGACACCTTCGACGCCTACGGCCGGCGCACTCGCATCGACGACGACGCCCTACTGCTTGCGGCCGAGGCGATGGGCCGCAGTGCGGCCATCGTCCTGACGAGCTAGCTCCGCTTGGCGCGACTGCTCGAAGCCCGCTTGCGAGCGGGCTTTGCGCCTGCAGGCTTTCTCGCCGCGGCCCTGCGTGGCGAAGTGCTCTTCGTCGCCGAGGTCCTCTTTGCACGCGCGGTCTTCGGCGCCGAGGCCTTCGCAGCCGCCGACCTCGGGGCCGAGGCTGCTGCGGGCGCCGACCGGCGCGACTCGCCCGCGAGCCTGGCGCTCAGCGTCTTCAGCTGCTCCTCCATCGCCGCCAGGCGCCGCTCGACGCCGCCGTCGGCGAGCGCGCGGTTGAGGCGGTGAACGCCGTCCTCGATGCCCTCCAGGCGCTGAGAGACCGAGCGCAGGCGGCGCGTCAGCCGCTCGATGTCGGCCGCCGTCGGGATGTTCAGCGCCGAGAGCGCGAGCTCCTGGGCCTGCGCGGCGCGCTCGCGCGCGTCGAAGGCTCGGCCGATCGTGCTGGAGACGAGCGGGTTCTCGAACAGGTCGGTGATCGCCTTGCCGAGCCGGTCCTCGGTGTGGCTGGTGAGGCGCTCGCGCAAGCCCGAGGCTTTGCCCGCTTCGTGCATCGCAGGAAGAGTAGCGTGCGCCGCGAGGATGAGGCTGTTCACGTTCGTGCAGATGGAGCTGCCATGGGAGCTGGGGCCGGCCGACGGGCGCTACCTGTTGCGCCGCCTGGACGGCTCCGACGCCGGCGCGCCCCAGCGCGTCGTCGTGCTTGCCACCGTCGGCGCGGCGCCGCGCGCTCGCTTCCGGCGCCGCGCACACACCCGCGCCACCGACGCCGAGCCGGGCGCCGTGCCCGTCGCTCGTGCCACCGTCGTCGATCCCGTCTCGCTCTCGAGCGAGGCGCAGGCGGCCGCCTGGCTGCGCGAGCTCGACCCCGAGCTCGAGGCGCACCGGGCAGCCGAGACGCTCAACCGGGTCCTGTTCGCGCAGCGGATCGCCGCCGGGGCGCCCCACCTGCACGAGGTCGAGCTTGGGCAGGCGCTCGTCATCCGCGCCGGCTTCGGCGCGGGCGAGCAGGTCGCCGAGGGCGATTGGCACGACGCGCGCGAGCTGGTGCTCGCACGCCACCGCCGGCAACGGCGCAGCGCGATGCTGCGACCGCAGGGGCGGCTGGCGCAGCTGCTTGCCGGGCGCGAACGCGAGCTGCTTTGCGAGGAGCTGGCGCTGCGGGTGCGCGCCGACCTGGACGCCGGGCGGCTCGCGCTGGCCGCGATCGGGCTCGAGCGCGCCTACGCCGCTGCATTGATCGAGCTGGCCGGCGAGGGGCGCGAGGAGATGGGCGAGCGCGTGCGCGAGCTGGCGCGTCTGAGCGTGGCGGTCGAGGAGGACGCGATCGCCGCGCTCGGTGGCGCAACCGAGCTCGACTCGGCGCACGTCGAGCATGCGCTCGGACGGCTGCAGGCCGCCCTGCGGGCGCGCTCGCACGCGATCTAGACTCAGCGGCAATGCATCCCGCCCACACAGCCGTCGGCACCTGGAGCGGCGGTCGCTTCATGCACTTCGGCGAGCCGCTCTGCGACGAGCGGCTGCTTGCGCTGCTGCGGCCGGGCGAGGGGGTCGACACCGTGATCACCGCCGACGTCTACGGCGCCGGCGAGGCCGACTCGCTGCTCGGGCGCGCGATCGCGGGGGTCGCGCGCGAGGACTTCTGTCTGGTCGGCGCGGTCGGGCACGACTTCTACCGCGGCGAACGCGAGGGGGCCAAGGGGTTTCCCCGCTTCACCGATCCCCGGCTGCGCCCGGCAAGCGAGCACGGCGCCTATCTGCGCATGGCGGCCGAGCGCAGCCTGCAGCGGATCGGCGCCGAGCGCTTCGACCTGCTGCTGCTGCACAACCCGGACCGCAGCGGCTACACGGCCGACAGCGTCTGGGAGGGGATGGTCGCGCTGCGCGAATCCGGGTTGACGCGACTGCTCGGGGTCGCTCCCGGGCCCGCCAACGGGTTCACGCTCGACCTGATCGACTGTTTCGAGCGCCACGGCGAGGCGATCGACTGGGCGATGATCATCCTCTCGCCGATGGAGCCGTGGCCGGGGGAGCTGGTGCTCGATGCCGCCGCACGCCACAGCGTGCAGCTGATCGCGCGCGTGGTCGACTACGGCGGGGTCTTCCACGACGACGTCCGTGCGGGACACGAGTTCGCCGAGTACGACCACCGCCGCTTCCGGCCGCAGGGGTGGGTCGAGGCGGGGATCGACAGGCTCGAGCGGATGCGGCCCTACGCGCAGCGCCACGGGCTGACGCCGCTGCAGCTGGCCTGCCACTGGGATCTGGCCCAAGCGGCTGTGAGCTGCGTGGCCCCGACGCTGATCCAGGAGAGCGGGGCCGACGCGCGCGCGGTGGAGGACAAGCGCGCCGAGCTTGGGGCGCTGGCCGCCGAGAATCCGCTCAGCGCTGCGGAGGTCGCGCAGCTGCGCGCGATCGGCGATAACAGCGGCTCGATGGCGTTGAAGGGGGCAAGCCTCGAACACGAGGGCGAGGCAAAGGCTGACCGCTGGGCGCTCGACGGCGAGCTGCGAGCGCTGGCCGAGCGCTGGTCGATCGCGCCCGAGCGCGAGCTGGTCAAGCTCGGCTGAAAGCCTGCGGCGTGTCTCAGGCGGTCAGCCGCGGCGCGGCGGTCGCCTCGGCGGCGGCGCGGCTGGTCCAGTTCTCTAGGAACGCGTCGCAAGCCTGCACGTCCAGCGGGCGCGCGAACAGGAAGCCCTGGCCGACGTCGCAGCTCTCCTGGCGTAGCAGCGACAGCTCGCTGGTCTGCTCGATGCCCTCGGCGAGCGTCTCGATCGACAGCGACTTGCCCAGCTGGACGAGCGTGCGGATCAGCGTCTCGCTGTCCGCGTCCTCGCGCAGGCGGGTGATGAACGAGCGGTCGATCTTCAACGCGTCGACCGGGAAGCGCTGTAGGTAAGCCAGCGAGGAGTAGCCGGTGCCGAAGTCGTCGATCGCGACGCGCACGCCGAGCTCCTTGATCGCCGCCAGGCGCTCGGCGGTCTCCTCGGCGTTGGTCATGATCGTCGTCTCGGTGATCTCAAGCGTCAACGCGGCCGGGTCGATCCCGCTGGACTCCAGCGCCTCCTGGACTTCGGCCACCAGCTCGTCGCGGTCGAGCTGGCGCGCGGAGACGTTGACGGCGATGCCGACCGTGTGGCCGACCTCGTGCCAGGTGGCGCCCTGCCGGCACGCCTCGTTTAGCACCCAGCGACCGACGTCGACGATTAGGCCCGTCTCCTCCAGCAGCGGCACGAAGTCGTCGGGCTGGACGACGCCCCGCCGCGGGTGGCTCCAGCGGATCAGCGCCTCCATCCCAGTCGGGGTCATCGAGCGCAGGTCGAAGGTCGGCTGGTAGAGGACGAAGAACTC
>DATASE010000010.1:0-40834 GCA_036269375.1 Solirubrobacteraceae bacterium | reverse complement strand
CAGTGCCAGCGCGCGGCGACGCTTGGAGCGGTTGCTGCGTGTCGATTTCTTTGACTTGCGGGCCATCGTCGGATTATGCCTCCTCACCGCTCGCTTTCCTGCTCTCTTCCCGCTCAACGCGAGCTCCACACGTCCCCGACGCCTTCGAACCCGAGCGCGCGCTTGGTGGCTTCGGTCAGGTCGAACTCGCGTCCGGCCACATAGGGCCCGCGGTCGATCACGGGAACGGTGATGCTGCGCGACCCGTAGCGGAGCGTCACAAGCGTCCCGCAGGGAAGCGTCTTGTTTGCGACACCGAGCGTCGAGCCGGTCAGCGACCCGCCGCAAGCGAGCCCACCGCCGCCGCCGTACCAGGAGGCGCCGGCGAGCCGAAACGCGCTCAGCATCCCGAGCCGCCGTGTGCTGGGGCGCTCGGCGTGGTCGCCGGGAAACACCAACCTTACGGCCTGCTCGCCGAGTCGCGAGGGCGTGTAGGCGAGTCGAAAACGCCCGCGTCCCCCGGTGAAGGAGCGCACGACGGTGCGCCAGCGCCCTTCCTGGCGGTGCTGCAGCTCGACCAGGTGCCCGCCGCGTCCCGGAACGAGCGCCCCACCGATCGAGGCGGCGCTCCCCTCGAGCACGTCCAGCTTGGCGTGCAAGCGCACGAAGGAAAGCCGCCCGCGAGCGGGAGCCAAGGGGCGAAACGACGCCCCGGCGCTCTGCAGCAACGTGCCCGTGCTGCCAGCGGCATCGGCCGCGGAGCCGGTCGCGGCGGCATCGGTCGCAGCGGCGTCGGCACCCACGGCGGGCGAGACGATGCGTAGCGCGGCAAGCGATCCGATCGCAAGCGGCGCCAGCTGGGCGCGCAGCGCGCGCCGTCCTGTGTTCGACCTCGACAAAGGTCCTCCTAGCGTCAGCCGCCTACGGGGTTAGCTGTCGGGCTCACCGCAGTCGACCGCACGCGTCCTACGTGCAGCGATCTGGCGGTTACGGCCGCAGCAGCGGCCGATTCGCCCCATCCGGCATCCCGTCCCTCAGGCTCAGGAGTCCGGCAGTGGGTCCCCCGCTCGCCTCCATCAACGGAGGCGACTCGGCGATTCAGTCAGTTCGACGGACGCTAGAAGAAGCCATGGGGAGGTTTGTGTGCGAACGGACACATACGCAAACATCGGGGAGACGTCGTTTTGGCGCTCCAATTGCGTTTGGTAGTTTCCACAATATGTAAGATTTGGCCTATTCGGTTGGGCGGAGACGAGGGGGGGCCTACGCCGATTTGTCAATCATCGAAAGGGACCTACGCTCGATGCCATCGAACACCCTCTCGGGCGAGCCTCGCCGTGGCGGCGCCAAACTGACCTTCGCCGAGCCCCTGAGGCCGGTTCGTGTCATCGCCAAGCCGCATGGGTTTGTGCCACTGCGAACGTTCTCCTGCGGTCGCGGCACCTACTCGGAGAAATACATCGACAAATGGGCATTAGAAACGTTTCAGGGCGGCCGACGAGAGCCCGGCCGAACGGTGCTCGCCCTCGAAGACGCCCACGGCCTGCTGCTTGGCGTGAGCAAATTTCGCCCCTCGCGCCTAAACGACGAAGACGAATGGAAGGCCACTGAGCGCGACCCAAGCGCGACCGCCTACTACGTCCACGTAGTCGCCATCGACCGGCGCTACCGCGGCCAGCGCTCGAGCGATGACTCACGACTCGGAGACATTCTGCTCGACGCCACGCTCGAGCACATCGGTCGGGCGTGCGATGGCTCGTTGCCGCGGGTGTGGGCACTGATCAGACCGGAGAACGCCGCCGCCCAAGCCCTGTTCGAAAGGCGCGGCTTCAAAGCTCAACACCAAATGCCCGACAGCGAAATCGTCTACACCCGACCGTGGCCGAGGAGATCGCTGACCCCCGGTCGGTTGATTGGCCGGCTTGCGCGACTACGCGGCGGCGGAAACGACTAGGGACCGCCCATCGGGCCGCGCGTCCTCACTCCTCCTCGCCGCGCGTGATGCCACCGAGCCGGTTGAGCATCATCGCCTCGGCCATCCGCAGCAGGCCGATCGTCGTGTGCGGGCGCGCTTCGCTCGAGCGCACCGATACGTCCGAGCCGTGCGGACCGAGCACCTCGACGATCGTGCAGACGTTGCCGATCTCGCAGTCCTCGCCGTAGCGTCCTTCCAGCGCCTCCATCTGCGCCGCGACGACCTGGCCGATCTTGGATTGGTCGAAGCTCATGCACGGATGACTCTACCCGACGGCAGTTCGCCTACTCTCCGCCACCGGGCCCGCACGCTCGAATAGGATCCCGCGCCGGTGCCCTTCCCGCTCCCCTACTCCAACTACGAGCACGAGATCTACGCGGCCGGGATGCTCGCCGCCCGCAAGCCCGCGCGCACGCTGGACTGGCGCGAGCTGGAGGCGAGCGCGTACGCACTGCTGCCGCGCGCCCCGCGCGGCTACATCCAGGGCGGCGCCGGCCTCGGCGAGACGATGCGCGCCAACCGCGAGGCCTTCGACGCCTGGCGGATCGTGCCGCGGATGCTGCGCGACGTGTCCGAGCGCAGCCTGGAGCGCGAGGTGCTGGGCACCCGCCTCCCCGCGCCGCTGCTGCTCGCGCCGATCGGGGTGCAAACGGTCGCGCACCCCGATGGCGAGCTGGCAAGCGCCAGAGCGGCCGCGCGGGTCGGCATCCCGATGATCGCAAGCACGGCTGCCTCGCACACGATCGAGCAGATCGCCGAGGCGGCAGCCGCGGCCGGCGCCTCCGAAGGCGAAGAGCTCGACGGCGACGAAGCGGGAACGGTGGCGGGAATCGATACGCAGATGCAGGCTGGCGCAGCCACGGATGATCCGGGGAGCGACCGCAGCGCGCACGACTTCTGGTACCAGCTCTACTGGCCGCGCGACCGCGAGCTGGCGCGCAGCTTCATCGACCGCGCGGTCGCTGCCGGCTACCGCGCGCTGGTGGTCACGCTCGACACGTGGCTGCTCGGCTGGCGCCCGGCCGACCTCAGCGACGGGTTCCTGCCGTTCCTGCGCGGCGAGGGAAACTGCAACTACCTGCAGGACCCCGTGTTCCGCGCGGCGCTGCCCGAGCCGCCCGAGCAGGACATGCCAACCGCGGTCGCCTACTGGGCCTACCAGTTCTCCAACCCGTCTGTGACCTGGCAGGACCTGGCGTTCCTGCGTGAGTGCACGAGCCTGCCGATCGTGCTGAAGGGCATTCAGAGCGCCGAGGACGCCCGCCTGGCGGTCGAGCACGGGATCGAGGGCGTGATCGTCTCAAACCACGGTGGCCGCCAGGTCGACGGCGCGATCGGCGCCCTGCAGGCGCTGCCGGGCGTGGTCGAGGCGGTCGGCGAGCGCTGCGAGGTGCTGTTCGACAGCGGTGTCCGCTGCGGCTCCGACGCGCTCAAGGCACTGGCGCTGGGCGCGCGGGCGGTGTGCCTGGGCCGCCCGTACGCGTGGGGCCTTGCGCTCGGCGGAGAGCAGGGCGTGATCGACGTGCTGCGCGCATTCCTCGCCGAGCTCGACCTGAACATGGCGCTGTCAGGCCACGCGAGCATCGACGAGGTCGGCCCCGAGACTCTGGCCGCACAACGACGTTGACGCTCGCGCGCACAGCCGCGACAATCGACACTCGTGTCTAATCCCGATCGCCTCACCGGCCTTGACTCCGCCTTCCTTCACCTGGAGGAGCACAGCACCGCGCACATGCACGTCGCCTCCGTGATGATCTTCGAAGGAACGGCGCCCGGCTACGACGAGTTCGTCCAGCACATCCTCGCGCGCCTTCACCTGGTCCCGCGCTACCGCCAGCGCCTGACCTTCGTGCCGCTCGGACAGGGCCGGCCGGTGTGGAGCGACGACCCGCATTTCAACCCCCGCTACCACATCCGCCACACGGGCCTGCCGTCCCCCGAGGACGACGCCGAGCTCAAGCAGTTGGCCGGTCGCATCTTCTCCCAGCGATTGGACCGCTCAAAGCCGCTGTGGGAGCTGTGGCTGGTCCAGCACATGGCGGGAGAACGATTCGCGGTGATCGCAAAGACCCACCACGCGCTGGTCGACGGCATCTCCGGGGTCGACATAACCACCGTGCTGTTCGACACTGCGCCCGAGCCGGCCGGCACGCCGCGCCCGGCCGTGCCGTGGGTGCCGCGGCCGCTACCGGGTCCAGCCAAGCTGCTGCGCGACGCGCTAGTCGAGCGCTCGACGGCGCCGACCGAGATGGTGCGCGGAGCGCGGGCGGTGCTGCGCACGCCGCGCCGTGCGCTCGGCAAGGTCAAGGACACGCTCGTCGGCGTCGGCGCGACAACGCTGGCCGGGGTCAGCGCACCGGCCCCGCCGAGTCCTTTCAACGTCGAAATAAGCCCCCACCGGCGCTACACCTGGGTCGACGCGGAGCTCGCGCAGTTCAAGGCGATCAAGGACTCGCTCGGCGGCACGCTCAACGACGTCGTGCTGGCCGCCGTCAGCCTTGCGCTCGGCCGGCACATGCGCGCACAGGGCCACGACACCGAGGGCCTCGTGCTCAAGGCGATGGTTCCCGTGTCGGTGCGGGCCGACGTGGAGCGCGGAGCGCTTGGCAACCGCGTCGCGGCGATGTGGGCGCCGCTGCCGGTCGGCGTCGCCGACCCGGTCCAGTGCCTGCAACAGGTGCGCGCGGAGATGGACGGGATCAGGCACTCCGGCCAGGCGGTCGGCGCCGAGGCGCTCACAAACCTGGCCGGCTTCGCGCCGCCGACGATCCTCAGCCAGGCCGCGCGGCTGCAGGCACGTCAGCGCTTCTTCAACCTCGTCGTCACCAACGTCCCGGGCCCGCAGTTCCCCCTCTACCTGCTCGGCCACCGCCTGCGCCGCCTCTACCCGGTCGTGCCGCTGGCGCGCCGCCAGGCGCTCGGGATCGCCGTCATCAGCTACGACGGCAAGCTCGGCTTCGGCCTGCTCGGCGACTACGACGCCCTACCCGAGCTCGAGACGATCGCAACCGAGCTGGCCCGCTCGATCGCCGCGCTGGCCGCCGCGGCGGGCGTCGATGGCCACGCTGGTCGCACGAAGCGCCCGGCGTCCGGCGGCGAGCGCAGGTCGCGTCGGGCAAAGACGGCAGCGGCACGCTGAGGACCCCGGCTTGACCGACGCCAGCGGGCCCCTGCGCGTTGCCCTGTGCCAGCTAAACGCCACGGTTGGCGACCTGAGCGGCAATGCGCGCCTGATCGCCGCCGGGATCGAGCGCGCCCGCAGCGCCGGAGCCCAGCTGGTGCTCTTCCCCGAGCTGGCGCTGACCGGCTACCCACCCGAGGACTTGCTGCTGCGCGAGCACTTCCTCAGCGACACGGCCGCAGAGCTCCAGGCGCTTGCGTCCAGGACCGAGGGGATCGTCGCGATCGTCGGCTTTCCCGAGCGGATCGCCGGCGCCCAGCGCGTCCCTGCCGGTGGCGGGGCGGCGGGCGCTCCCGGCCCTGTCGCCGCCGTGCTGCACAACGCCGCGGCGGTGCTCGCCGACGGCGCATTGCAGCACGTGTACCGCAAGGTGCACCTGCCCAACTACGGCGTCTTTGACGAGCAGCGCTACTTCCGCCCAGGCGATCCGGCGGGCACGACGATCGAGGTGGCTGGCGTCACCGTCGGCGTCACGGTGTGCGAGGACCTGTGGCTAGCCGGCGCTCCCGCCACGGCCGAGGCCGAGGCGGGAGCGAGCCTGATCGTCAACGTCTCCGCCTCGCCCTATCACGCCGGCAAGGGCGCCGAGCGCGAATCGCTGTTTGCCGAGCGCGCACGGGAAACCGGCGCGTACATAGCCTTCTGCGCTCTGGTCGGCGGACAGGACGAGCTGGTCTTCGACGGCCACTCGTTCGTGCTCGATCCGACCGGGACGACGATCGCGCGAGCGCGCCAGTTCGAGCAGGACCTGCTCGTGTGCGAGATCCCCCCCGTCGAGCCGCCGAGCCCCACGCCGCCGATCGCGACGACCGAGCAGGAGGTGTATGAGGCGCTGACGCTCGGCCTGCGCGACTACGTGCGCAAGAACGGCTTCACGGCGGTCGTGCTCGGCCTCTCGGGCGGCATCGACTCGGCGCTGGTCGCCTGTCTGGCCGTCGACGCGCTCGGCCCGGAGAGCGTGAACGTCGCGATCATGCCCTCGCCGTACTCCTCGCCGGCCACCCAGGCCGATGCCCACACGCTCGCGAGCGCGCTCGGCGTACGCGCGCACGAGCTGCCGATTGCGACCACGATGGACGCCTACGCCCAGACGCTGGCCGCAGACTTCGCCGGCACGAACGTCGACCTGACCGAGGAGAACCTGCAGGCGCGGATTCGCGGCAACCTGCTGATGGCCTTCTCGAACAAGTTCGGCTGGCTCGTGCTGACCACAGGCAACAAGTCGGAGACGTCAGTTGGCTACACCACCCTCTACGGCGACCTCGCGGGCGGGTTTGCCGTGCTCGAGGACGTGCCAAAGACGCTCGTCTATCGCCTCGCGCGCTGGCGAAACGCAAGCGGCTCGGGTGCGCAGATCCCCGCCTCGATCATCGATCGCGCGCCGTCGGCCGAGCTGCGCGCCGACCAGGTCGACCAGGACTCGCTCCCCCCATATGAGATCCTCGACCGGATCCTGTACGGCTACGTCGAGCTCGACCGCAGCCGCGAGCAGTTGATCGCCGAAGGGTTGCCGGCCGCCGAGGTCGAGCGTGCAGCGCGCCTGGTCGACCTGGCCGAGTACAAGCGCCGCCAGGCCCCGCCCGGAATCAAGATCACCGAGCGCGCCTTCGGGCGCGACCGCCGCATGCCGATAACGAACGCATATCGGGCATGAGCGGACGTGCCCGCATCCACACAGCCGGCCTGGGCGCAGTGACGATCGCGGCGACGGCGCTGTGCGCGCTGGCGCTCGTGGCGTGCGGCGACACGCTGCAGGACCAGCCGATCGGCTCCTCGCAGCTGGAGAGCGTGATCGTCTCCAGCCGCTTCCCCGTCTACTGGCTTGGCCGTCGCTTCGACGGCCTGCGGATCACCAGCGTGCTGACCGACCCTGGCGGCGCGGTGACGCTGCGCTACGGCGACTGCCTGGTCGGCGGCCAGTTCACCTGCGTCGCGCCGATCTCGCTGATCACGTCGCCGAACAACGGCTTCCTGCCCGGAGCGCAGGAGGTCGGCCGCGCGGCTTTGGTGCGCGGCGCACACTCCCTCTCGACCCAGGGCGGCCGCACGCTGGCGATCCGCACCGGCAGCGTCGTCGTTACCGTGCGCGCCGACAGCCCCGTGCGCGCGTACCGCGCGGCGCTTGCGATGACGCCGGTCAACAAGGTCGGCCTCCCCTACCAGTCGCTCCCCCCGGCCGTGCCCGACACGGGCTTCGGGCGCCTGCCCCTGCCAAGCCAGCTGCCGCCCGGCAGCCCGGTGCCGCAGTTTCACGGCTAGCAGCTGGGGAAGCCAGTCGCGGTCCAGCCACCGCCGCGCAGCCCTGTGCCGCAGTTTCACTGATAAGCCCTACCGCGGCCGTCACAGCGGCCGCAGATTCAGTGGCCGGCGGGCGTCAGGACGCGAGCGGTCTTACCGCGATCGTCATCCGCGTCAATGCGCAGGTGCGCTGCTCGTCGTCGCTGAAGGTCACGTCCCACACCCAGGTGGTGCGCCCACGGTGCAGGCGCACAGCATGCGCGTGCACGGTGCCGGCGGTGATCGGCCTCAGAAAGCTCGTGCTGTTGGAGAGCCCCATCGCAACGTTGCCCTCGTCGAGCACGGTCATCCCGGTCGCAAGCGAGGCGATCGACTCGGCGACCGACGCGTACAGCCCGCCGTGCACGAGGCCGGCCGGCTGCTTGTGCCGGTCGCCGACGAGCACCCGAGCGCGCACCTCGCTCTCCGAGCACTCCAGCAGCTCGAGCCCGTAGAGGCGGTCGAAGCCGTGCAGCACCCGGTTGATCTCTGCAGTAGCGGGGATGGCCATCGGCCGGCCACGATAGCCTAGGGATCGGCCGGCGCCTGGCAGAACGGGCGTGCGACCGCCACCGATGACCGAGCAAGATCGACTGCCACCGGACCAGCGCGCCGTCCTCTCGCTCGTGCTCGATCGTGGCAAGAGCTACGCCGAGGTGGCGACGCTGCTCTCTATCCCCGAAACGACGGTACGCGAACGCGCCCACGCCGCGCTGGACGCGCTGGCAACGGCCGGGGAGAGCCCAGTGCGCAGCGGAACCACAGCCGTAGCCGCCGGCTCGGCCGCGGGCTCGGCCGCGGAGGTGGCCGCGGACGCTGCACAGCCTGTGCGGGCGTCGGCGCTCGGGGGGGAGCCGCCCATGTCGCCCCCGCCCCGCCTCCCGTCGCCGAGCGGAGCAGGGCAGCCGAGTGGAGCGGGACGGCCGAGCTCGCGGCGCGGCGGCGCGCTGCTGCTCGCCGGCATCCTCGTCGTCGCGATCGTCGTAGCGATCGTTCTGAGCAGCGGCGGGGGTGGCGACAGCAAAGGCTCGTCAGCGAAGACGGCTTCAAGCACCACCGCGGGCACCGGCTCGACCGGAGCCGCAAAGGCAAGCACTCGGATCGACAACAAGATCGCGCTGACGCCGCCCGAACCGGAAAGCAAGGCGCTCGGCGAAGCGTACGTGCTCTCCGACGGCGCTCGCCACGCCTTCTACGTAGCCGCCAAGTCGCTGCCCCCGTCACAGGGCTTCTTCTACGCGGTGTGGCTGTACAACTCCCCCTCGAGCGCAGCCCCGCTCGGCCGCGCCCCCGCGGTCAGTTCGGACGGACGCCTGGAAGGCGGCGGCCCGCTGCCGAGCAACGCCGCCAACTACGCCAAGTTGATCGTTACGCGCGAGACCAACACGCACGCCACGCACCCCGGCTCGATCGTGCTGAGCGGCTCCTTCTCGCTGCACTGAGCGAGCTAACCGGGCGCGGGCAGCAGCTTGCCGGGGTTCATGATGCCGGCCGGATCGAGCTCGTCCTTCAAGGCGCGCAACGCCCGTACCCCCTCGCGTCCGATCTCGCGCTCCAGCCAACCGGCGTGGTCGCGTCCGATCGCGTGGTGGTGGGTGATCGTGCCGCCGCCGGCGACGATCGCCTCGCAGGCCTCCTGCTTGACAGCGCCCCACTGCTCGAGCTCCTGACCGGCGAGCTGTGGCGCAAAGAAGGTGAAGTAGAGCGAAGCGCCGGTCTCGTATAGGTGCGAGACGTGGCACATCACGATCCCGGGCGTCCCACAGCCGGCGAGCACACGAGCGATCGCGGCGCCGACACGCCGGTGCAGCTCGAGCAGGTTCGACCACTGCGTCGCGGTCTCGAGCGTCTCGACCAGCACCCGATGGGTGAGCAGCTCGTCGCGCAGATAGGGCGCAGCGAAGCGCGAGTGAAGCCAGCTGCGCCCCGGCGAGGCGCCGAGCGCAAGCCCGGCGTGCGCGCGCAGGACCTCCCGCGCTCGCCGGCGGCGGCGCTCCACGTCTTCGTGCTCGCCCTCGAAGCCGAGAATCGCAAGGCACCCGCCCGCGTAGCCGCGCAGCCGCAGGTAGGCCTCTCCCGCTCGCCTGCTCGCGCCACCGGGCGAGAGCTGCAGCGAGACGGAAGTCTCGCTCTCATCCGATAGACGAGCGACGGTGGGCTCTGCACCCTCCTGGGCCAGACCGCGCATGGCCGCCACACCCTGCGCGAAGTCCGGGAAGAACGCGCCTTCGTAGCGGCGCGCCTGCGCGACGGGGCGCACCCGCAGGTCGAGCTCGTCGATCGCCGCAAGCGTCCCCTCCGAGCCGACCAGCAGCTCGCGCACGCTCGGGCCGGCTGCGCTGGCCGGGACCGGCGTCAGGTCGATCGGCCCACTCGGCGTGGAGGCGCGCAGCCCGCGCACCAGCTGCTCGAAGCGCCCGTAGCCGGTGGAGGCCTGCCCGGCCGAGCGGGTCGCCGCGCAGCCGCCGACGCTGACGTACTCGTAGGACTGGGGGAAATGCCCGAGCGTGAAGCCGCGCGCCCCCAGCCACTGCTCGAGCGCGCAAACGCGCGTCCCAGCGCCGGCCGTGACGGTGCGCGAGCTTTCGTCCAAGCAGATCGGCTGCTCGAGCCGTGCCAGCTCGAGCGCGATCGCGGCGCGGTGGTTCCCGCGCAGAGCGGCGAGACCGCCGACGACGCTCGTGCCGCCGCCGAACGGCACGACCGCGATCGACAGCTCGGAGCAGGCGCCCAGCACCTCGGCGAGCTGCGTGCGCGAGGCGGGGTAGACGACGGCATCCGGCGCGCTCGGGGGCCGTCCGGCGCGCATGGCGAGCAGGTCGGGGTAGCCCTTGCCGGCCGCGTGCAGCACCCGCTCGGCGTGGTCGGCGCGGACGTGCTCGGCGCCGACGATCGAGCGAAGCCGGGCCAGGTCCTCGCCTCCCAGCGCGCAGCCTGGCAGCAGGACCTGCTCGAGCGCCACGGGAGGCTGCGGCAGCCCCAGCGCGCCGATCGTCTCGCGCAGGTGCCCGAGCGCCCGTGGAGGCAGCGCGCCCCCGTGCTCGGGGTCTCCCCACCCCCACCAGCGCATCCGC
The DNA here is from genome assembly GCA_036269375.1 of Solirubrobacteraceae bacterium. Classification (GTDB taxonomy): domain Bacteria; phylum Actinomycetota; class Thermoleophilia; order Solirubrobacterales; family Solirubrobacteraceae; genus Palsa-744. The sequence goes on along the minus strand of DATASE010000010.1, from coordinate 30,348 downwards.
GGCGGCGCGCCAGCGAGCGCCTGCGCCCGGTCGAGGCTCGCCGCTGCGTGACCGGGGCTTGCTGCTTGCTCGGGGCTTTGCACCCGTACGCGCGCCGGACGCGCGAGGCCTCTCACGGCCGAAGCCTCACGTGCCGAACACCCGCTCCAGCCCCGCGAGCGCCTGCTCTAGCGTCCTTGCCGCGGCGCGCTTGACAAGCGACCCACCGAACGGTCTGAGACTCAGCATTCGCAGCCCACCTCCGTCGGCGCCGGTCAGCTCCTGGCGCAGCTCGATGCGAACGTCGGTCGCGGCGCCGCCCGCCGCCGGGGCGATCTCGATCGCGGTCACGGCGCTGCCCAACACGGCTTCGAAGGGAGTTCCGGCCAGATGCTGTTCCCAGACGACCCGCCGCTCGGCGTCGGCCTCCAGCACGTCGAAGTCGGCGCGCACCAGTTTGCCGCGCTTGCCGGCCAGGACCTGAGTGAACCCCCGCTCGTCCACGCCCTCGACGCGCACCACCCGCGGCCACCAGCGCGGCAGATGGTGGGGGTCCCCCACCACGTCCCAAACGGCTCCCGGGCCAGCGCCGATCGTGCGCTTGGCGGCGACGGTCAGCACGAGCCGCGTCCCTCAGCGAACTATCTTGCGCAGGTCGCGCACCAGCAGCAAATGCTTGAGGTGCGTCGTCACCGCCGCGAGGTTCTCGAGCGCGTCGACCGCGTCCTTGCGCCGCTCGGGGTTGCGCGAACGCAGTGCCGGGGCGAGGATCTGCTGCAGCAGGCTGGCCTCGCGGTCGGCCGAGGAGCGGAACACGCGCAGGTTGCGCCCGCCGACGCCGTAGCGTGCGAGCTCGGAGACGGCGCCGACGATCTCGCGCTCGGTGTCGTCGAAGTAGCGAACGCCGGAGCGCATCTCGCCCTTGATGACACCGTACTCTTCGAGCTCGCGCACGAGCTGCGCCTCGGCGCCGGTCTCCTCGAGCACGTCCTCGAGCGAGTGCAGCGCGCCGTCGCCGTCGCGCACGCTCATGCTCGCGCGCCAGGCGCGCTTGCTGCCCTCCGCGACCGGACGCGGGACGTCGGCGGCATCGGCGCGCCCAGCGGCCAGCTCCTGGCGGATCACGCGCAGCGGCAGGAACTCGTCGCGCTGCATCCGCAGGATCGTGCGCAGGCGAGCCACGTCGCTCGGCCCGTAGAGGCGATAGCCACCGGTGGTGCGGCGCGGGTTGAGCAGCTTCTGGTTCTCGAGGTAGCGGATCTTCGAGATCGAGACGTCTGGGAACTCCTGCACGAGCGCCTTGCAGACCGAGCCGATCGTCAGCGCCTTCTGCCGCGCGGCCTCGCGCTCGCCGTCGGGGGCGCTCGGCGCCGCCTGGTGGCTCGGGGTGCGCGGCGCGGTCCTTGTCGGGGCGGCCGCCATCAGCGCGCGTGGAAGGTCAGCTTGTACTTGCCGATCTGCACCTCGTCGCCCTCCGCCAGGCGCTGTGACTCGATCCGCGAGCGGTTGACATAAGTCCCGTTCAGCGACCCGCAGTCGTCCAGGTACCACGCGTCGCCGCGGCGCACGAGCCGCGCGTGATCGCGCGAGACGGTGACGTCGTCGAGGAACACGTCGCAGTCGGGCCGGCGGCCGATCGTCATGCTCTCGCCCTCGACGGCAAAGCTCTCGCCGGCACGCCCGCCGCCGGAGCGGATGACGAGCGCCGGACCGTGGGCTGCCATCTCGTCGGGCTCGATCGGCACGAGCTCACCTGACTCGTCGATGCGATAGGTCGCCGTGACTGCCTCGCCGGTCTCCCCCTGCTTGCGCGGCAGCAGCGCCCCGCAGCGTTGGCAGTAGTTGGCGCCCTCCTCGGAGAGGAAGCCGCACTCCGTGCAGTGAACCGCCACGGGCTCTAGCCCTCGTCGGCGGCGGCCCCGCTCGCGCGGCCGGCGAGGATGTCCGTCAGCTTTTGGACGTCGTCGCCGGAGATCCCCGCGTCGCCGTCGCGGTGCTTCTCGCGCAGACGGCTGACAAGCTCGGCGCGCAGGATGTCGATCTTGCCGTGCAGGATGCGGCGCTTGTAGGAGATCTCCATCTCCTCCTCGGTCAGCTCTCGGATGACCTCCTTGAGCTCGCTGTCGCTCATCGAGCCGAGATCGGGAAAGGTGTCCATCGCGGGCTGCCTCCTCTTGCGCAAGGATCTCTGTCTGCACAGGCCGCCGGATGCGTCCGTGCCTCTGACCGAGTATAGCCCAAAAGGTAAAGTTGAGCTTTAGACTACGGATAGTGCAAGATCGTTGGCAGGTACTCGCTCTGGTGCTGATCGCGCTGGCGATCGTCGGCGGTGGGCTGGCGCGCGCCGCGAAGATCGGCACCAACACCCACGTGTCCGCCGACGAGCAGGGCTACGTCGCCAACGCCAACCGTATGCTCGCGGGCGAACGCTATGCGACCTTCAAGTGGCCGCCGGGAACCTCGATCGCGTTCGCGGCGGCCACGCGCCTCTCAGGCCACCACTCTCTGCGCCTGAGCATGCGCGCAAACGGCCCCGCGCAGGCGATGCAGCTGCTGCTGGGGTTGCTCGCGCTGGCGCTGGTGCCAGCCTTTGCCTGGCTGCTGGCGGGGCCGTGGGCGGCGGTGATCGCGACCGCGCTGGTCGCCGCATACGAACCGCTGATCGACGCCACCCGCACCTTCCTGAGCGAGCCCGCCGGTGCGCTCGCGCTGCTGGCCGCCGTGACGGCGGCCGTGGTAGCGCAGCGACGAATCGACGAGCGCGGCGGACTGCTCCTCGTGGCCGGTGCCGGTGCGCTCGGCGGCCTGGCCTGCCTGACGCGCGGCGACCTAGCCGTCGGCATGGCTGCGATAGCCATGGCCCTGGCGCTGGCAGGCCGGCACGGATGGCGCACCGGTCTGCGGCGCGGCGGCGTCTACATGGGCGCGCTGCTACTCACTCTCTCCCCCTGGCTAGCCTACGCGTCGGGCACCGAAGGGCGCTTCGTGCCGATCACGACAGCCGGCCCCGACGCCTTCTTCATTGGCAGCTACCTGCCCGGCAAGGGCCTGCTCGTCCCGACTGAGGAGAAGCTCGCGCCCGAGGTCTGCCGCCACTTCCCAGCCGACTGCGGCCGCTACTGGCAGCAGAGCTCAAAGCCGCTGTTCGAACTGATCCAGGCGCGCCACCCCGGCCTGTCCGAGACCGCCGCAGTGCAGGCCGAAGACCTCGCCAACGTTCGCCGCTACGCACTCGGCAAACCGGCCGCCTTCGCCTCGATGCTGTGGGGCAAGTTCTGGAAGATGTGGACCAACGCCTGGAGCGGCGGCAACGGCACCTACCACCCCGACACCTCGCAGACCCAGCACCTGATCTACCTGTGGCTGGCCTGGCTCGGACTGTTGGCCGGAGCGATCCTGACGCGGCGCTTCGCGCTGCTGACCAGCGCCGCGGTGCTGCTTGCCGTCGCCGCTGCGGCGACGCCGTTCAACGACCAGCCGCGCTACAACGTCAGCCTGATGGCGCTGCTGATCGCCTCCGGCGTGGCGGGCTGGTGGCTGACCGGCGAGCGGCTGCTGCAGCTCAGGTGCGAGCGCCGGGCGGCCGGTGCGAGCCCGGATCGGTCTCCGAGTCGCGCAGCTGGCGCGCTCCCGAGCGCACGTACAGCGCGCTAGCGACCAGCGCAAGCGCGATGCCCACGTACAACAGCGCCTCGGCCAGCGTGCGCAGGCCGCACAGCGCGAAGAACAGCGAGCCCATCACCGGCGCGACCGAGATCCGCCCGGGCCAGTTGATGCGCAGCTCCACCCCGCGTCGCAGCCCGACGCGCGCGAGCACGAGCATCGAGAGCTCGCGGGCCACGAGGATCGCAAGCGCCCAGCGCGGCAGCAGCTCAAAGCGCCAGCACACGACCACCCCGCTGAGCACGAGCAGGCGGTCGCTGACGGGGTCGAGCAGCGTACCCAGGCGGCTGTACTGCCCACTGATCCGCGCCGCGAGCCCATCGGCGTAGTCCCCCCAGCCGATCGCGGCGAACAGGATCGCCTGCGGCGCGCCGACGCCGTCCGAGCTCGACAGCGCCACCACCAGGAAGACGGGAATGAGCGCCAGTCGGGCAAAGCCGATCGCGTTGGGGATCGTCCAAGGTCGCAGCGGTTGCCCGGAGAGCGTCTGCGGCGGCGGCGGCCCGGAGCGGTCCAGGCCGAGAAGGCGCTGGACGCTCAGGGAAGGCCGCGGCACAGCTCGTCCAGCGCGCTCGCAATCTGCGCCCCATCGCCGTGCAATGGCAACCCAGCGCCCTGCTCGCGGGTGCGGCGCACCTGCACCTCGATCTCGCCGGCCTCAAGCGTGCGACGCCCAACGGTCAACCGCAGCGGGCAACCGAGCAGATCGGCGTCGGCGAACTTCTCGCCCGCGCCGGCGTCGCGGTCGTCGTAGAGGACCTCGACACCCGCGTCGCTCAGCTTGCCGTACAGCTGCTCGGCGGCGTCGTGCTCGGGCATGCCTGATCTGCCGAGCGCGACCAGGTGCACGGCAAACGGCGCCAATGCGCGCGGCCAGGAGATGCCGTGCTCGTCGGCGAACTGCTCGACCGCAGCGGCGACTATGCGGGCGGGCCCGATTCCGTAGCAGCCCATCCAGATCGGTAGCTCCGAGCCGTGCTCGTCCAGGTAGGTCGCGCCGAGCGGCTCGGAGTAGCGGGTGCCGAGCTTGAAGATGTTGCCGATCTCGATAGCCGGCTCGAGCGTCAGCGCCTGCCCGCCGCGCATCCAGCTCTCCTCGCCGCTTCCCTCGCCGACGTGGCGGACGTGCGGGTCGTGGCGGGCAACCTCGACGTTGGCCGCGTACCCGTCGGCGCCCAGCGCGATCTGGTCCTCGCCGGCCGCGCAGGGCGCCATGTACTCGTGCGCGCCGAGGCCGCCCATCATCCCCACGTCTGACTCCACGCGGTAGTAGCGCAGGCCGGTGCGCACCATGATCCGGTCGTAGGCGCCGACGTGCAGTTCGTAGCGCTCGTCCATGCCGGCCTCGTCGCGGTCGAAGCTGTAGGAGTCCTTCATCACGAACTCGCGGGTGCGCAGGACACCGGCGCGCGGCCGCGGCTCGTCGCGCTCCTTGACCTGGAAGTGGTAGAGGATCAACGGCAGGTCGCGGTAGGAGTCGACCGTCTGGGCGACGTGGGTGGTGACCGCCTCCTCGTGAGTCATCGCCAGTACCAGCTCCGAGCCCTTGCGGTCCTTGAGCTTGAACAGCTCTTCGATCTCCAGGCGCCCGGTCTTGCGCCACAGCTCGGCCGGCTGCAGCACCGGCATCAGCATCTCGTGGCCGCCGATCGCGTCGATCTCCTCGCGCACGATCTGCACGACCTTCTGGTGGACCTTCCAGCCGGCGGGCAGCCACGTCCACATGCCCGCGCCGATCTGACGGATCAGCCCCGCGCGAACCATCAGCCGGTGCGAGATCGCCTCGGCGTCGGCAGGCGCCTGCTTGAGGGTCGGCAACAGGTACTCGGACAGTCGTGTCATGGCGGCCGCTGCATCCTACGCGCTATGAATTAGGACCAACCGACAACCCCGTGTAACCCCGACAAGGAGCCCCGATGGCCTACTCCGTTCCGCCGCTGCCCTACGCCTATGACGCGCTGGAGCCGCACATCGACAAGCTGACGATGGAAATCCATCACGACAAGCACCACCAGGCATATGTGGACAAGGTCAACGCGGCGCTCCAGGGCACGCCGCTGGCCGACGCGGCGATCGAGGACGTGCTGCGCGACCTCAGTCAGGTGCCCGAGGCCAAGCGCACCGCCGTGCGAAACAACGGCGGCGGGCACTACAACCACACCTTGTTCTGGGAGTCGATGTCGCCGGATGGCGGCGGCGAGCCGAGCGGCGCGCTGGCCGACGCGATCTCCTCGACCTTCGGCTCGTTCTCGGACTTCCAGGCCAAGCTCAAGGAAGCCGGCGTCAACCAGTTCGGCTCGGGCTGGGCCTGGCTCGTGCACGACGGCTCCGGCTTGGCCGTGCAGGGCACCCCAAACCAGGACAACCCGATCTCAGACGGCAAGACGCCGCTGCTCGGCGTCGACGTGTGGGAGCACGCCTACTACCTGAAGTACCAGAACAAGCGGCCTGACTACCTCGACGCGTGGTGGAACACGGTCGATTGGAACAAGGTCGCCGAGCGCTTCGGCGCCGTCGCGTGAGCAGCAATCGGCCGGCGCTCAGCTGCGGCTGAAGCGCCGGCCGGCAACCGGCGAGACGTCCTCGTCGAGCGCCGTACGGGCGCTCGACGCCGCTCCCGCCGGCTCCCCCTGCGGGGACACGGCGAGCATCGACTCGAGCACGGCGTCCGCCTCGGCTTCCTGATCGACCGCCGCGGCCTCCATCGCCGCCAGTTTCTCCGGCGTCATCGCCTCGGCGTCCTCATTGGCGGCCAGCCACTCGCGCGCCTCGGCCGCGTCGTGCTCGTCGCGCCTAACCTGCTTGCCGGCCGCGTAGAACTTGTCGATCTCCTTGAAGAGCTCGTCCACCAGCTGCTCCGTCGGCACCTTCTTCAGCGGCTCGCCCTTGGAGTAGATCATCCCCATGTCCTTGGCGCCGGTGATGCCGAAGTCGGCGTGGCGGGCCTCGCCGATGCCGTTGACCGCGCAGCCGAGCACCGAGACCTCGATCGGGTCCTCGTAGGCCTCCAGGCGGCGCTCCACTTCGGCGACGACCGTGTCCATGTCGAACTGCAGCCGCCCGCAGGTCGGGCAGGCGATCAGCACTGGGCCCTTCTCCCGCAGCTTGAGCGCCTTGAGGATCTCACAGGCGACCTTGACCTCCTCCTCGGCGTGGAAGGTGGATAGCGAGATGCGGATCGTGTCGCCGATCCCGTCGGCCAGCAGCGTGCCCAGGCCGACCGCGGACTTCAGCGAGCCCGACCACTTGGTACCAGCCTCGGTGATGCCCAAGTGCAGCGGGTAGGGGATCCGTTCGGCCAGCAGGCGGTTTGAGGCGATCGTGTTCGGTACCGAGGTGGACTTCATCGACACCTTGAAGTTGGTGAACTCAAGACTCTCCATCAGCGCGACCGTCTCGACCGCGGCGGTCACTAGCGCCTCGACCGGGTTCTCGTACTCCAGCTCGCGCAGGTGCTTGGGAAGCGAGCCGCTGTTGACACCGACCCGCAAGGGCGTCCCGGTGCGCTTGGCAAGCTCGCAGACCTCGGCGACCTTCTCGGGCCCGCCGATGTTGCCGGGGTTCAGCCGCACGCAATGCGCCCCCGCTTCGATCGCCTTCAGCGCGAGCGTGTGGTTGAAGTGGATGTCGGCGATCACGGGAATCGGCGATTCGCGCACGATCGTCTTCAGCGCCTCTGCGTCCGGTTCGCGCGGCACCGCGACGCGCACGACGTCCGCCCCGGCCTCGGCGACGGTGCGGATCTGCGCCATCGTCGCCTGCAGGTTGGCGGTCTCCGTCTTGGTCATCGTCTGCACCGCGACGGGCGCGCCGCCGCCGATCGGGACCGAGCCGACGTGTATCTGGCGCTCCGAGGGCATATCTTGAGTTTACGATGACGCCCGCGGCAGACGTGTACGCGACCGCGCGCGGCCCGCTTGCGCGTCTGGCATCGCCGCTTGCGGCGCGAGCGCGCCGCCGGCGCCACGAGCGCTTCTTCGCCTGCGCCGGGCTCGGCCCGCAGGCGCGGGTCTTGGATGTCGGCTGCGGCCGGCTCGGCCTGCGCGCGCTCGAGCCGCGGCTTGACATAACCGGCGTCGACCTGGCCGACCGGCCCGACTATCCCGGACCGTTCGTGCACGCCGACGCGGCTCGCGGACTGCCGTTCGCAGACGGCGAGTTCGATCTGGCCTACTGCTCCAGCGTGATCGAGCACGTCGCCCCCCAGCAGCGAGCCGCCTTCGCTGCCGAGCTGCGGCGGGTGGCGCGAGGCTGGTACGTCCAGACGCCGGCGCGCTCGTTCCCGATCGAGCCGCACGCGCTGCTCCCATTCGTGCACTGGCTGCCGCGAGCGCTGCGCCGCCGCTACTGGCGCCTGGGCGCAGCCGACCCCGACGAGGAGATCGATCTGCTCTCCCGGCACGAGCTGGAGGAGCTGTTCGGCCCAGCCCGAGCCGAGCGCCTGGGGCCGCTGGTCAAGAGCTGGGTGTGCGTACGGCCGCCGCAAGCTGCGCCCGACTAGCGCTCTCGCCGGTCGCCCACCGGCGACGCCGCCGCCTCGATCTCCTAGCCGCCCAGCCGCCCGATGTCGTTGCTGAAGCCGCTGATCACCAGGAAGACCAGCAGCGCAATCCCGATCGAGCTGAATCGCCACATCGCCGTCAGCGACACGCGCCGACCGCGCAGCTTCTCGGCCACTGCCCACAACACGTGACCGCCGTCCAGCGGCAGGAACGGCAGCAGGTTGAGCACGGCCAGGACCAGCGACACGTAGCCGATCACCACGAACGCGCGACCGGGCCCTTCGGCCACCGCTTGCTCGGTGACGCGCGTGATGCCGACGATGCTGCTCAGCTGCTTGCGCTGTTTGGAGCTGGTCAGGGCTTTGCCGAGGCCTTCGAAGGTCGTGGTGGTCATCGACCACATCTCTCGCAGCGAGACGCCGGCGGCAGCCAGCGGTCCGAATGCGCGCACCGGAGGCGCGACGAAGCGAAAACCGAGCACCATCCGCTTGGCCTGGCCGTCATAGCGCGGAGCAATCGCAAGGGTCAGGTCGCGACCGTCGCGACGAACCTTCACGATCGCGGCCTTACTCGCGCGACAGCCTTCGGTCGGGGTGCCAACGCAGCGGTGAGAGGAAATCGTCTGTATCGCCCGTGCCGGGTCCACAGCGCGCCCGTCGATCGCGACGAGCCGGTCGCCGGCGCGCAAGACTCCGGTCGCCGGCATGCCCGCCTCGACGCCGCCTACCGCAGCGATCTCCGGCCCGAGCGTGCGAACGCCCGGGGCGACGCCTTCGAGCGACAACGCCCCGTTGAAGCTGCCGACGAGCAGGACCCCCCAGAACAGCAGGAACGCGATCAGCAGGTTCACCCCCGGGCCTGCGAGGATCACGACGATGCGCTTCCAGGGCGGTTGCGAGTAGTAGGCACGGCGCGCGACCTCCGGCGGCAGGTCGGCGACCTCCTCCGGGCTCATCCCGGTGATCTTCACGTACCCCCCCGCCGGGATCGCGCCGACCACGTACTCGGTCTCGCCGCGTCTGACGCCGACGATCTTCGGCGGGAAGAACAGCGAAAAGCGCTCGACGCGCATCCCCGTCGCCTTGGCCACGGCGAAGTGCCCCGCCTCGTGCAGGACGATCAGGGCCATGATCCCGAGGATGGTGAGGAGCCAGTCCATCCCGATCAGTGTGGCAGCCGGCCCGGGCCGGGCCGGCCCGAACCGCTGCATCCGCTCAAACGGCGAAGATCTCCACCGTCGCATCCAGGCGGCGTAGGTCCTTTACGTCGCTTGTCACAACCGGCTGGGAGTAGCGCCGCGCACAAATCACCACGCTCGCGTCGACCACATCGCTGGCGTCCCGCAAAGCAAGCATCAGGCCGACTGCGTAGGCCATGGCCGCGTCGAGCGACTTCACCCGCACCTGCCGGCGACCCAGGAACCGCATCAGACGCGCCTGCCGCGCCGGGTTGCGAAGCGCCTGTGCGAGTGCGCCAGCAGGGACGTGGAGAACCGCGTCCTCATCGTCGAGGACCCGCTCGAGCAGCGCACCCATGTACTCGCTCCCGCGCTCCAGCGCGATCAGCGCTCCGGCGTCGAGCGTGAGGCCGCTCACTCCGAGCCGCCACGACGCGCAGCCTGCATCACTTCGTCAGACCACGCATAGGCCTCGGGGCTCGGCGGCCCGAGCTCCTCGCGCATGTCTGCCACCAGCTTGGCGAGCGAGTCGCCATCGCCATCATCCTCCGGCGTGGGCGGAGCCACGGCGGCCAGCGCCGCCGAAATGTAGCCCGAAACGCTCTCCGCCTCCCCCCGCGCCACCGCCGCGCGCACCTGCTCGAGCTGGTCGGCCGGCAACGAGATGGCTATCTTCGCGACTTTAGTCATACCGCGATCATACCTCTTGGTCCGACGGTCAAGCGCGTCGATCGGCGAAATCGACGTCGTGGGCGCGGATGCCTGAAATGCCATACCTCCTTATCCGACGAGCCCCGACGAACGGGACACCCGCTCGGCCACTTCGCGCGCGCCCCGATCGGCCTCGTACAGCGACTCGAACGCACGCACCGGCTCGGTACCCAGCTCGTCCAGGGTCCGCGCGATCACCTCGGCGATGCCGAGGAACGGCAGGCGTCCCGCGAGAAATGCGTGCACCGCCACCTCGTTGGCCGCATTCAGCACGCACGGCGCCGTCCCCCCAGCCCTGGCCGCCTCGCGCGCCAAGCGCAGACACGGAAAAGCCTCCAGGTCGACCGGCTCGAAGCTCAGCTGGCCGATCTCGGCCAGGTCGAGCGGAGCGATCGGCAGCTCGACGCTTTCGCCTCCATGCAGGGCGTAGGAGATGGCGATCCGCATGTCGCGCGGGCCGATGTGCGCGAGCATCGCCCCATCGGCCAGTCCCACCAAGCCGTGGACCAGCGACTGCGGGTGCACGACCACGTCGATCAGCTCGTAGGGCGTGCCGAACAGGTGGTGTGCCTCCATCAGCTCGAGGCCCTTGTTCATCAGCGTCGCCGAGTCGATCGTGATCTTTCCCCCCATCGCCCACGTCGGGTGCGCGAGCGCCTGCTCGACGCTCACCTGCGCGAGCTGTGCACGCGAGCGTCCGCGAAAAGGGCCGCCGCTGGCGGTGATCGTCAGGCGCTTCACCGAGCCGACAGGTTGGCCGGCGAGCAGCTGGTGAAGCGCAGTGTGCTCGGAGTCGACCGGGACGATCTGCGTTCCGGTCGCCTCGGCGAGCGCCATCACCAGCTCACCGCCGACGACCAGCGACTCCTTGTTGGCAAGCGCCAGGTCGATCCCCTCGCCGAGCGTCGCAACCGTCGGGCCGAGACCCGCCGAGCCGACGAGCGCGTTCAGCACGAGATCGGCGCCCGACTCGACCACCAGCCGCACGAGCCCCTCGGCGCCGACCAGCACCTCGCCGTCCGGCCATGCCGCCGCGGCCTGCGCTGCGGCTCCGGGGTCACAAAGGGCGATTCGGCGAACGCCGTGCGCTTGCGCCTGCTCGACCAGCGGCTGCCACGAGCGCTCCGCCGAGAGCCCGACGAGCTCGAGCTCGCCCGGCTCGCGCGCGACGACGTCGAGTGCCTGCGTGCCGATCGAGCCGGTCGAGCCGAGGACGAGCAGGCGCTTGCCGCCGCGGAGGAGCGCCGGCTCGATCGCAGGGGGCGACGCCGATGCGGCTCCATCCGGCTCAGACATAGGCCAGCCAGACGTAATAGCCGACCACCGCCGCAAACAGCACCGCGTCGAGGCGGTCGAGCATCCCGCCGTGTGCGCCGAGCAGGCTGCCGGCGTCCTTTGCCCCCGCCTGGCGCTTGACAAACGACTCGAACAGGTCTCCGACCGGCGCGACCACCGCGATCGCGATGCCGAGCACAAGCGCGTGAGTGCCGGGCAGCCAGGACTGGTAGCGACCGGCAAACCAGACGCTCGCGACCGTGAAGGCGATCCCGATCGCGAGCCCCTCAACTGTCTTTTTCGGCGACAGCGACGGCGCCAGCGGCCGCTTTCCGAACAGCCTGCCGCCGAGATAGGCGCCCGTGTCGCCGAGGAAGGTGCCGACGAGGACGTCGATCACGATCCCCTCGCCGTGTGGAAGCCCGCGCAGCAGCACGGCATGAGCGAGCGCCAGACCGACCCAGTAGATCCCGAGCAACGTCAACGCCAGGCCCCCAACGCTCGGATGCGGCTGGGCGAGCGTGAGCGCAAACAGCACCGGCAGCGCCGCGACGGTCACCAGCAGAACGTCGGATGGGTGGGTGGGACTTCCGTACAGCGCCGCCGCGAGCAGACCGGCGAGCGCGACGAAGCCGGCCAGGCGCACCGGGTGCACCCGCTCGTAGATCCCGTACAGCTCGTGCAGGCACACGCAGCCGAGCACGAACACGCCGACGGCGAACACCAACCCCCCCTCGATCACCAGAAACAGCGCCAGGGCGATCAGCGGCAGCGCGAACAGCACGCGCGAGAGCAGATCCGATCCGCCGGCGCGCGCGCCGAGGCCCAGTCCCGAAGACGCCGAGCCTCCGGCCATCAGCGCCCACCGAAGCGCCGACGGCGCTCCGCGTACTCGCCGAGGCACTCTTCCAGCGCGGCGCGCGAGAAGTCCGGCCACAGCTCGTCGCGGAAGACCAGCTCGGAGTAGGCGGACTGCCACAGCAGGTAGTTGGACAGGCGCCGCTCGCCGCTGGTGCGGACGATCAGGTCCGGGTCGTGCATCTCCGGGGCGTACAGGAGCTTTCGAAACTCCTCCTCCCCGCCCCCGCCGTAGCGAGCGGCCGCGTCGACGATCTCGGCGCGACCGCCGTAGTTGAAGGCGACGAACAGGGTGATGCGCGAGTTGGCGCCGGTGAGCTCTTCGGCCCAGCTCATCCGCTGCACGAGCTGCTCCTCGAGCCCCTCCCGGCGACCGACGAAGCGCATCCGCACCCCCTCGGCGTGCAGCTCAGGGGTCTCGCCGGCGATGCGCCGGTCGAACATCTCCATCAGGCCCTGCACCTCCTCGCCGGGGCGCGACCAGTTCTCGGTCGAGAACGAGTACACGGTCAGCTCCTCGATGCCGAGCTCGACCGCGTCGCGCAACCTCGCCTTGACGGTGTCCGCCCCCGCGTAGTGGCCCTCGTTGACGGGCAGTCCGCGCGCGCGGGCCCAGCGGCCGTTGCCATCGGTGATGATCGCGACGTAGCGCGCGCGCGGCGCGTCGGTCGGGGGCGCAACCGCCATCAGACTTCGAGGATCTCCTCCTCCTTGGCCTTCAGCACGGCGTCGAGCTCTGAGATGCGCTCGTCGGTGAGCTTCTGCAGCTCGACCTCGGCGCGGTGCTCGTCGTCGGATCCGGCCTCCCCTTCGGACTTCAGCTCGCGCAGGTGCTGCATCGTGTCGCGACGGACGTTGCGGATCGCCACGCGTCCCTCCTCGGCGAGGTGACGAACCACCTTCACGAGCTCGCGGCGGCGCTCCTCGGTCAGCTCGGGCACGACCAGGCGGATCAGGTTGCCGTCGTTGGAGGGATTCAGGCCGACGTCCGACTCGTTGATCGCCTTCTCGACCGCCTTGATCGATGACTTGTCGTAGGGCTGCACGGTGATCAGCCGCGCCTCCGGCGCCGACAGGGTCGCGAGCTGGTTGAGCGGCGTCGCCGCGCCGTAGTAGTCGACCACCACGCGCTCGAGCAGCGCCGGGCTGGCGCGGCCGGTTCGCACGGTGGCGAACTCGCCCTTGGTCGAGTCAAGCGACTTGCTCATCCGCTCGCGAGCGCCGTCGAGCAGGGTATCGATCACCTCAGCGGACACGTCGGTTCCTCCTCGCAGTCGAGTTTCTCGGGATCGGCGGTCGCGAGCGTAGCGCCAGTGCGGCACGCCGCCGCTCGCAGCAGCTCGAAGCCCCGCTCACGTGCTCACGAGCGTGCCCACGCGCGCTCCCTCGACGATCCGGGTGATGTTCGTCTCGTCGTCCATGTTGAACACGTTCAGGGGCATCGCGTTCTCCATGCACAGCGCGAGCGCCGTGGAGTCCATCACCCGCAAACGGCGCTCGAGCGCCTCCATGTGGGTGATCTCGGGGATGAACTCGGCGCTCGAATCGAGCGCCGGGTCCGCGCTGTAGACGCCCTCGACGCCGTTCTTGGCCATCAGGATGATCTCCGCGTGGATCTCGGCGGCACGCAACGCCGCGGCCGTGTCGGTGGTGAAGAACGGGTTGCCGGTGCCGGCGGCGAAGATCACGACGCGTCCCTTCTCCAGGTGGCGCATCGCACGGCGACGGATGTACGGCTCGGCGACCTCGGAGACCCCCAGCGCCGATTGCACGCGCGTGTCGGTGCCGAGCTTCTCCAGGGCGTCCTGCAACGGCAGCGCGTTGAGCACGGTGGCGAGCATGCCCATGTAGTCGGCCGTCGAGCGATCCATCCCGTCGGCGACGCCCTTCATGCCGCGGAAGATGTTGCCCGCACCGACGACGATCGCGACCTGCACCCCTTGCGCGTGGACCGTCGAGACCTGCCGTGCGACGGCGACCACCCGATCGGGATCGGTGCCATAGTCGTGCGAGCCCATCAAGGCCTCGCCCGAGAGCTTGAGCAGGATGCGTTTGAAGGCAGGGTCGGCCATCGGGCCCAGAGCCTACCCGGCCGGCGGCTCTACTGGCCTACGGCAAAGCGGACGAACCGGCGAATCACCACGTTCTCGCCCGTCTTGGCCGTCAACTCGTCGCGTAGCTGCTGGACGGTCTTGCCGTCGAACTTCGGGTTGTGCATCTGGAGCTCGAGCAGCACGATCGTGCGATACCAGGCGTCGAGCTTTCCCTGGACGATCTTGGCGCGCACGTTCTCGGGCTTCTCCGCCGCCTCCTGCTCGTAGATGCGCGCCTCGGCGTCGCGTGCATCCGTCGGCACGTCCTCGCGGCTCACGTATGCGACGGTGGGCGTGGCGGCGATCTGCATCGCCACGTCGCGGGCGAAGCCGACGAAGTCCTCGTTTTTGGCGACGAAGTCGGTGTTGCAATCGACCTCGAGCAGGACGCCCACCTTGGCGCCCGCGTGGATGTAGGACTGGATCGTGCCCTCGGTGGCTGTGCGCTCGCCGAGATCCTGGATCTTCTTGCCCTGCTTCAGGCGCAGGAGCTCGATCGCCTTCTCGATGTCGCCGGCGGCCTCGCTGAGCGCTTTCTTGCAGTCCATCATGCCGGCGCCGGTGCGATCGCGCAGGGCCTTCACGTCCTTGGCGGAGATCTCCTTGGTGCTCACGATGCGTTCGTCTCCTCTGCCGTGTTTGCGGCGGGAGCCGGCGCGGGCTCGGCGGCGGACCCCTCGGCAACCGGCTCGGCGGCCGGCGTGCTCGCCTCGGGCTGAGCCTCCGCAGGCGCCGCCTCTGCCGGCGTCGGTGCCGGGGCGACGGGCATCTCAGCCGCGGGCGCGGCCTGTGCTTGGTCGGGCGCCGCAGCCGCCGGCGTCTCGACTGGCGCAGCCGGGGCCGCCGGTCCCGTCGCCGCCGCAGGCGGCTCTGACGCGGAAGCAGTCGCCGGCGCAGGCGCCGCCTCTGCCGGCGTCTCGACTGGCGCAGCCGGGGCCGCCGGGGGCGTCGCCGCCGCGGGCGGCTCTGACGCGGAAGCAGCCGCCGGCGCGGTCGCCGGCGTCTCGACTGGCGCAGCCTGGGCCGCGGCAGCCGCGGCCTCGCGCTTTGCCTGCTCTTCCGCCTCACGCTTTGCCTGTTCTTCGGCGTCGCGCTTGGCCTGCTCCTCGGCCTGGCGTCGGGCGCGCTCCTCGGCCTCGCGCTTGGCCTGCTCGGCGCGTTCCTGACGGGCCTTCTCCTCCTCTGCGCGGAACACGGCGTGACCCTCGGCTACGATGTCTCCGATCGCTTTGGCGATCAGCGCACAGGAGCGCATCGCGTCGTCGTTGCCGGGGATCACGTAGTCGATCCCATCGGGGTCGCAGTTGGTGTCGACCAGGCCGATCACGGGAATGCGCAGGCGCTGCGCTTCGCGAACTGCGATCGCCTCGGTCTTCAGGTCGATCACGAACACCGCGCTGGGGACGCGCTGCATGTTCTTGACGCCGCCGAGGTTGGCGCGCAGCTTCGCCAGGTCTGCCTGGGCGGCCATCCGCTCGCGGGTCGGCAACAGGGCGAGCTGACCCTCGGTCTCGTAGCGTTCGAGGTCGTGCAGGCGGCGGATGCGCTGGTTGATCGTCTGGAAGTTGGTCAGCAGACCGCCCAGCCAGCGGTTGTTGACGTATGGCATGTCGGCGGCCTCCGCGACCTCCTTGATCGCGTCGCGTGCCTGCTTCTTGGTGCCGACGAACAGGACCGTCCCGCCGCGGTGGGCGACCTGCGATGCGAACTGCTGGGCCTGCGCCAGCAGCGACGCGGTCTTCAGCAGGTCGATTATGTAGATGCCGCCCCGCTCACCGTGGATGAAACGGCGCATCTTCGGGTTCCAGCGCCGCGTCTGATGGCCGAAGTGAACTCCGGACTCGAGCAGATCGGCGATACCTACCTCGCTCACGTTGCTCCCTTTGTATGTCTCGTTTGGATCGCGCGCTGCGTCACGGACCCGGAAACGCCGTTAGCGGTGTTGCCGGGCAGGGCCGCGATGCGCTTACGCGCGACACTCGGTCTTTGCTACGAGCGTCGAGGATAGCGAAGCACGACGCCTTGGGCTCTCACGGCGCCGCCTGCGCTCGCGCCAGTGCTCGCACCAGGTCCTCCGGCAGCGGCGAGGTCAGATCCAGGCGCTCGCCGCTGAACGGGTGCGTGAATGCGAGCCTCGCGGCGTGCAGGAACTGGCGCTGCAACCCGAGGATCGAATCCCCCCCACCGGTCCCGTACTCGGGGTCGCCACACACCGGGTGGCCGATCGCCTGCAGGTGCACGCGGATCTGGTGCGTCCGGCCGGTGTCGAGGCGCAATCGCAGCAGCGACGTGTCCGCGAGCGCGCGCTCGAGCGTGAAGTGGGTGCGCGCCTCGCGCGCGGCGACCCCGTCGACGGCCATCCGCGTGCGAATCCTGGGGTGACGGCCGATCGGCGCTTCGATCGTTCCCGTCCGTGCCGGCGGCAGGCCCTCCACCAGCGCGACGTATTCACGCTCGATCTCACGCCGGCGCAGCGCGGCCTGCAGGCGCGCGTGGGTCTGCTCGTCACAGGCAACCACCATCAGGCCCGAGGTGTCGCGATCGAGCCTGTGGACGATCCCGGCGCGCTCGGCCTCCCCACCTCCCGCCACGCCGGCCAGCAGCTGGGCAAGCGTGGCCTCGCGATGGCCGCGCGCCGGATGGACGACCAAACCGGGCGGCTTGTCGACGACGAGCAGGTGCTCGTCGCGCCAGACGATCGACAGGTCAGGCACGCTCATGACGCTCGATCGTCAAGATCAGCAGCAACACGCCGATCGTGATCGCGGCGTCCGCGAGGTTGAACGGCGGCCAGCCGAGCGGCAGCTTGACGAAGTCGGTCACCGAGCCGGCGCGGATCCTGTCGAGGACGTTTCCGAGCGCCCCGCCGAGCAGCATCCCTGTGGACAGCCACAACAACGGGCGGGCGCTGTTGCGCGCGAAATAGAGGAGCAGAACCAGCAGCGAGAGCGCGATCAGCACCGTCACCAGCCAGTGGCTGCCCAGCTCTAGGCCGAAGGCAATGCCGCGATTGCGGGTGTCCACGAGTTTGACTCCCGGCAGCAGCGAGCGGGTTTCGCCGGGGGCGATCGATTCGCGTACCGCGAGCTTGGCGAGCTGATCGATCGTGAGCACGACGATCGCCGTGAGCAGCGCCCACAGCCACACCCGCGCGCGCGGGGCCGCTGGCCGAACGGTGCTCAACCGTGGATGATTCCGTTGACCACCACCGTGTTGACGAGCGCCAGCACGAGGATCGCCACGATCGGACTGAAGTCGAACATGCCGGCCATCGGGAGGATCCGCCGGAACAGGCGCAGGTAGGGCTCGCACACGTCGCGCAGGAAGCTGAGCACCGCGTCGGTGGCGCGCGAGTACGGCGGCCTCAGCCCAAAGGCGAACAGCAATTGCACCACGATGTGAGCGATGATCAGCAGCGTGTAGACGTAGATCAGCGTCGATAGGTATTCGGCGATCTGCGTGCGCGCACTGGCGATCAGAACAGCACCGAGGAGTGGCCCGGCCGCCGCGCTCATGATTTGTCCAGCACTGCGTCGAGCGCGTCCGAGAACGCGGCCCGCAGGCCACCGCGCTCGAGCGCTGCCAGCCCGCGCGCGGTGATGCCACCGGGCGAGGTCACCTCGCGGCGGACCGCGAGCGTGTCAAACCCCCGCCGGCGCAGCAGCTCGGCGGTTCCCGCCAGCGTCTCGACCACGAGCGTGGATGCCTGCTCGGGCGGCAGGCCACGGCGGACGCCGGCGTCGATCTGTGCCTCGGCCACCAGAGCGACGTAGGCGGGCGCGCACGACATCAGGCCCATCGCCACGTCGACCAGCGCCTCCGGCAGCTCCACGAGCACACCCAGGCGCGCGAACAGCTCGTCGACCGCGTCGTCGTCTTGCTCCGGGGTCTGCGCGTCGATCGCCTTGACCATCGCACCGGCGCGCACCTCCGCCGGCAGCGAGGGCAGGAAGCGGGACACCGCAATGCCCGGATAGGCCTGCCGCAGCTCGACCAGCGGCGTTGCTGCCAGGATCGACGCCACCGCTTTGGCGGTCGGCGCCAGCTCCTGCGCCACGGTTGCAAGCTGCGCGGGCTTGTGGCAGAGCACGATCAGGTCGGCCTGCACGGCAACCTCGACACCCGAGCCGAGTGCCTGGCCGCCCGTCTCGGACGCGAGCGCTTGCGCGCGCTCGCTCACCGGATCGAAGCACAGCAACGGCTCGGCCCAGCCCCGCGCCAACGCGCGCGCCATGTTGCCGCAACCGATCAGACCGATCTTCATCGCGGGCTCAGGCTACCGGGCGGCGGGTGGGCACGCACGCCGCTCAGGATTGGTTGAAGAATCCCTTTTCGATCAGACGCGCCCGCTCCTCGGCGGAGATCTCGACGTTGCGCGGGGTCAGCATGAACACCTTGTCGGCGATCCGCTGCATGCCGCCGTCGAGTGCGTAGGTAAGGCCGGAGGCGAAGTCGATCAGGCGCTTGGAGAGGTCGGTTTCGGCACCCTGCAGGTTGAGGATGACCGGGATCGAGTCCTTGAACTTGTCGGCGATCTGCTGGGCGTCGTTGAAGGACTTGGGGATCACGAGATGCACGCGCACGTCGCCGTTGGAGCGTCCGACGGAGCGCAGCTTGGTCGTCGAATGGCCGGCCGCGCCGCGCGGTTCGTCCTCGGCGAATATGTCGTCGAACTCGTCGCGTCGACGCCGCGGCGAGAGGCGCCTGACGTTCGGGCGCTCGCGGTAGCGATCGGCGATCTCCTCCTCGTAGGGGGGGTCCTCGTCGTAGTCGTCGTGGTACTCCTCGGCCAAGCCGAAGTACACGAGCGCACGGTGCCATGAGTCGCGAAAGGACATCTCAAAGGGCCGTTTTCGGTGGCTGGACGATTTTCCCTGCTATCGCACGCATTCTAGGGCGATTTCTTTTGAGCTGGGCATTTCGACCGACTGTCGCTTACTCGTACAGGCGGGTGCCGATTCGCACGATCGTCGCGCCCTCCTCTACGGCGACTGCGAAGTCCTGACTGGTGCCCATCGACAGCTCGCCCAGGCCGTGGCGCTCGGCCAGCTCGCGCAGAGCGCGGAAGTACGGGCGACTCTGCAGTGGGTCGTCGGTCAATGGCGGCATAGTCATCAGGCCGGCGACGGGGAACGGGGAGCTTGCCAGATAGTCCGACAGCTCCTCGGCGGCGATACCCCCCTTTGAACCGTCGCCGGCGACGTTGACCTCGATCAGGACCCGCATGCCCGGGCGAGCCCTGTCGGCGACCCGCGCCAGCTCATGCAGCGCCGACTCGCTGGCCAGCGAGTGGATCAGACGGACGTGCGGGACGATCGCGCGGATGTGTTTGCTCTGCAACGCGCCGATGAAGTCCCAGCTGAAGCGCTCGCTGCCGGGGGCGCTCGCCTTGCGCACCAGCTCCTGGGCGCGGTTCTCGCCCAGGTGTAGGACACCCGCCTGCGCCAGTGCCGGCAGTTCCTCGAGCGGCACGTACTTGCACGCGGCCAGCAGCTCCACCGCCTCCGGGTCGCGTCCGGCCTTGCGCGCCGCCTTTGCGATCTCGCCGCGCACCGCCTCGAGGTTCGCGCGCACGCGCTCGGCGCGCAGATCGTGCACTAGACAAGCCACGCCAGACCCGCCTGGCGACCCGCGGCCGCGCCTTCGCGACGGTGAGAGAAGAAGCGCTCGTCGCAGATCGTGCAGGCCGCCACGTCCGCGACTGCGACCACGCCCGCGCTCTCCAGGCGGCGGTGGACGATCGCTCGCAGGTCGATCCTGGCGCGCTTGCCAACGTCGGCCTCGGGCGCTGGGCCGGGCGGCTCCCGCTCCGGGTCGCCTTCGCGCTCTCCTGGAGGGCCGCTGGCGCAGGCCACGGCCGCCTGCACCTCCTCGCCGACCTCGTAGCAGCACACGCCAGCACACGGGCCGACGACCGCCACGACCTCGCCGCTACCGCCGACGTCGCGTAGCGCGCGTACGCCCTGCTCGAGCACGCCCGCCACCAGGCCACGCCAGCCCGCGTGAAGTGCCGCGACCGCGCCGTCGGCCGCGAGCACTACCGGGACGCAGTCGGCGGCCAGCACCATCGCCGCCACGCCGGGGACCGCCACCGCCTGGCCGTCGGCCTCTTGGGTCGGCTGCTCGGCGCTGTCGCTCAGCTCGCGCGGATCGCCTGCCTGGAACATGGCTACGTGGCTGCCGTGCACCTGGTAGCCGCGCGCGAGGGCGCTGAGGTCGTGCCTCGCCCGTAGACGTTCGCGTGCCTGCAGACCTCGCTCGCATCCAGTCCCGCCGACGCTCGACAGGTTTCCGTGCGAGCGGTCGGTGAACAGCGCCTGCGCCCCGCCGCCCAGGTCGATCGGCGCGCCCGTGCTCAGAACGCCCGGGGGCGTGCCGAGGACGCCATCCGGCGTGCTGCTGACCCCAGCGGACGTGCCGCTGATCCCCGCCGCCGTGTCGGTCACAGCTCGACTTCCAGCGCCGCCTGCAGCTCACTCTCCCGTCCCGGCTCGATCCGCTCTTCGACGAGCATCCGGTAGGACTCTTCCAGGCGCATGCCCACCTCGGGGCCCTCGGGCACGCCGGCGGCGATCAGGTCGTCGCCGGTCACCTGCAGGCTGACGTGGCGCTGGGTGGACAGCCACTCTTCGATCACGCCACGGCCGTAGGAGCTCGGGCCATCCTCCAGGTCGCGAACGGCGGCGGCGAGCGCCAGCGACTCGATCGGGGTGCCGAGCGTCAGCTCGAGCAGGTCCGCCGTCGTGCCGGCGCCGTCGATCGCGTCGATCACGCACGAGGCGCTGACCGCGGCGCCGAACACGCGGTCGCCTTCGCCTGCCGGCAGCTCGACGTCGTAGATGAAGCCGCGCATCGCCGGCTCGGTGTCTTCGTCGTCGAGCTGGTTGGCGAGCTCCAATAGCAGCGAGGTTGCCAGCAGCAGCTGGCGCGAGCCGTCCTTGGGCAGGATCTCCAATGCGGTACGGACGACGTGCTCGTCGAAGCTGACACTCGGCTCCCAGGCTGCGAACACGCCCAGACGGTCCAGCTCGGCCAGCACCTCTACGGCGCACGGTTCGGAAAACGCCAGGCGCAGCTCGGCGCCGAGACGGCTGCCTGAGACGGTCCGCAGCGCGCCGCCGGCGATCGCCTCGCCAGCCAGCTCGGCGGTGTGCGGCTCCACCTCGAAGCCGAGCCGTGTGGCGTAGCGGACCAGCCGCAGCACGCGAGTCGGGTCGTCTGTGAAGCTGCGCTCGTGCAGCACGCGCAGGCGTCGAGCTTGGAGGTCCTCCAGTGCGCCTGCCAGCGCGCGCAACTCGCCGGCTTGCTCGCCGGCAAGAGGCAGCGCGATCGCGTTGACGCTGAAGTCGCGCCGGGCCAGGTCCTCCAGCGGCGTGCCGGCGTGCACGTCGGGGAGCGCGCCGGGAGCGGAGTAGCTCTCCGAGCGCATCGTCGCCAGGTCGATCGCGACCTCGCCGGCTCTCACCTCGGCGGTGCCGAAGCGCTCGTACAGCGTCAGCTCGCCGCCGAGCCGCTGCGCGAGCTCTGCCGCCAGCTCCTCGACGCCGGCCGCGACGACGACGTCCAGCTCGCGCGGGTCGCGACCCAGCAGCAGGTCGCGCACGGCGCCGCCGATCAGCTCGACGCCCTCGTGGCGCTCGGCCAGCTCGATCAGCTCGACGCCGCCCGGCAGCCGACGCAC
Source organism: Solirubrobacteraceae bacterium (assembly GCA_036269375.1). GTDB lineage: Bacteria > Actinomycetota > Thermoleophilia > Solirubrobacterales > Solirubrobacteraceae > Palsa-744. Next base: position 8,409 of record DATASE010000010.1, on the reverse strand, counting down.
GCGAGCCAGCAGCTCGTCGCCTCGGTTTACCGCAGGCGCGGTCAGGGGTGCGGGGCGATCGGCGCTCAACCCACGCGCACCGGGATGCCCGCCGCGGCGAGGTGCTCCTTTGCCTCGCCGATCGTGTGGCGGCCGTAGTGGAAGATCGAAGCGCACAGGACGGCGTCGGCTCCCGCCTGCAGCGCGTCCACGAGGTGCTCCAGCTCGCCGGCGCCACCCGAGGCGATCACGGGGACCCCGACGGCCTCGCTGACGGCAGCTGTCAACTCCAGGTCGTAGCCGTCGGCCGTGCCGTCTCTGTCCATGCTGGTGAGCAGGATCTCGCCCGCTCCGCGCTCGACGCCCTCGCGCGCCCACTCGACCGCGTCGCGGCCGGTCGCTGTGCGGCCGCCGGCTACGAACGCCTGCCAACGCTCGCCGGTCCGCTTGGCGTCGATCGCCAGCACCACGCATTGGGCGCCAAACACCTCGGCCAGCTCCCCGATCGTCTCGGGGCGCGCGAGCGCGGCCGAGTTGACCGAGACCTTGTCGGCGCCGGCGTCGAGCACCGCCTGGGCGTCGGCGACGCAGCGCACGCCCCCGCCGATCGTAAACGGGACGAACACGTCGTCGGCCGTCCTGCGGGCCAGCGTGGCGATCGTGTCGCGGCGCTCGTGGGTCGCGGTGATGTCCAGGAACACCAGCTCGTCGGCGCCTTCGCGGTCGTAGTGGGCGGCCAGCTCGACCGGGTCGCCGGCGTCGCGGATGTCGAGGAACCTGACGCCCTTGACGACCCTGCCAGCGTCCACGTCCAGACATGGGATCACTCGCTTGTAGTGCACCTGCCCACCGTAGCGGCTGGCGGGCTGTCACTGATCGATGGATGAGGGGCCCGGCTCACCAGCCTTCGGCTGGCTGCGCCACCCTCACTGATCGCCGAGCGCTGCCTGCGCTTCGGCGACCGTGAAGCGGTGCTCGTAGAGCGCCTTGCCGACGATCACGCCAGTGAGGCTCTCCAGTTCCCGCTCCTCGCGCAGGTGGGCGAGCGCGCGCAGATGCTCTAGCTCGCCGATGCCACCGGAGAGGATCACGCTCCCGTCGCCGGCGGCCTCTGCGACCATCGCCGCCTCCTCGCCGTCGATGCCGTTTAGCATGCCGTCGTGGTCGATGTTGGTGTAGACGAAGCCGTTTACGGCGCGACCCTGCTCGTGCCATCGCTCGATCGCTTCGCGCACAGGCACGGTCGTGGCTTCGAGCCAGCCGTGCGTCGCGACGTATCCGTCGCGAGCATCGATGGAGACTAGAACGCGATCGGGGCCATGCTTTTCGATCGCCTCGAAGGGCAGCATTGGTTGTGTGAAAATCGCCGTGCCGAGGATCACCCGCGCTGCCCCAGCCTCGATCGCCGCGTCGACGGCCGCCAGCGAACGAAGGCCACCACCGAACTGCACCGGAGCGTTCAGCTCGGCTATACGCTCGAGGTGGTCGAGATTGCGCGGACTGCCGTCACGGGCACCGTCCAGATCGACTACGTGCAGCTGACGGGCGCCTTCCCCGACCCATCTTTCGGCCGCCCGCAGAGGATCCTCGTCGTAGACCTTCTTTTCCTGGAAGTCGCCCTTCACTAGCCGGACGGCGCCCCCATCGAGAATGTCGATCGCCGGATAGAGCTTCATGCGTGGACCGACACGTCGGCAGCCGCTCCGGCGCAGATCCGCGCGAAGTTTGCGAGCAAAGCCAGGCCGTGCTTCGAGGACTTCTCGGGGTGCGATTGGGCGCCGTAGATGTTGCCGCTGGCGATCACGGCCGGAAAGCGCTCGCCGTACTCCGCTGTTGCCACCACGATCCGGCTGTCGGCTGGACGCACCGCGAAGCCGTGCACGTGGTAGAGGGAGGTGGGCTCGGGGACTCCGTCGCGTAGCGGGGACTGCGAGCACCACTGGACCTCGCTCCAGCCGATGTGCGGCAGCTTCAGGCCGTCGGCTCGCAGGCGGGTGACCTCGCCGGCGAGCAGCGCCAGACCCTCAGCGCCGCCGTGCTCCTCTGAGCGCTCGAACAGCAGCTGCATGCCGAGGCAGCTGCCGAACAGCGGCACACCGGCCGCTACTCGCTCTTGCAGCAGCTCGTCAAGGCCCAGCTCGGCGATCGTGCGCATTGCAGCGGGGAATGCGCCCACACCGGGCAGCACCAGGGCCGCCGCCTTGCGCAGGCGCTCGTGGTCGCGACTGACAAATGCGCTCGCCCCGACTCGTATTAGCGCCTTCTCGACCGAGCGGCGATTGCCCATGCCGTAGTCGAGAATCCCTATCGAGGGCGGGGCCTGTCCCACCAAGCCCGAAACCGACGACCGGTCCTCCTCCTCGCCGCTCATGCGGTCAGCGTGCCCTTCGTGCTCGGCACGCCCCGCTCGCTCGGGTCGATCGCACACGCCGCCCTTAGCGCCCTGGCAAACGCCTTGAACGCCGCCTCGATCATGTGGTGGGCGTTGCTGCCGGCCTGCACCTCTAGGTGCAGCGTTAGCCTTGCAGCGTTGGCGAACGCGCGGAAGAACTCCTCTGTCAGCTCGTGGTCGAAGCCACCCGTCGAGCCGGGCGGCAGCGGCGCGGCGAACACGCACAGCGGGCGACCGGAGACATCGATCGCACACGCGGCGCGCGCCTCGTCCATCGGCACCACCGCGTGACCGTAGCGATGGATGCCGGCGCGGTCGGCCAGTGCCTGGTCGAGCGCCTGGCCGAGCACGATCGCCGTGTCCTCGGCGGTGTGGTGAGCGCCGGTCTGTAGGTCGCCGCTGACCTTCACCTCCAGGTCCAGGCAGGCGTGGCGGGCGAGCAGGTCGAGCATGTGGTCGAGAAAGCCGACGCCCGTCTCGCGGCTGCCGGCGCCGGAGCCTTCGAGGTCTAGCGACAGGCGCACGTCGGTCTCGGCGGTCTTTCGCTCCAGCTTTGCCTTGCGTGTCATTGGGTCTCGTCCTCGCGCATGCGCGCCTCCATTGATATCGCGTGCAGCGGGAAACCCTCGGCTCTTGCCACCGGGGCCGCCGCCCTTGCCAGCTTGACCGCCGCCTGGTCGCCGATCCGCACCACCGACATCCGCCGGCGGAAGTGGCGCGGCGAGAGCGCGGAGGCGAAGCGGGCGGCGCCTCCGGTCGGCAGCACGTGGTTAGAGCCCGCGACGTAGTCGCCGAACGCGGTCGCCGCACCCGAGCCCACGAACAGGCAGCCGGCGGTTCGCACCTTGGGCTCCAGCGCCTCCTCGATGGCGCCGATCAGCTGCAGGTGCTCCGGCGCGAACGCGTTGGCGAAGGCAACCGCCGCCTGAGCGTCGGGCGTCTGCACGAGCACGCACGCGTCCGGGCCCAGCTGCGACCATGCGCGCGCCTCTCGCTCGATCGCCTGCTGCACGGCTTCGAGCGCAGACACCGAGGCCGACACTCCCGCCACCAGGCTGCCGGCGCCGTGCTCGGCCTGGGCGAGCAGGTCGAGCGCTATAAGGCGCGGATCTGCGTCCTGGCCGAAGACGATCATCAGGTCGCTGGGGCCGGCGAAGCCGTCGATGCCGACGACGTGCGAGAGGCGGCGCTTTGCCTCCTGTACGTACAGGTTGCCGGGGCCCACGATCGTCTCGACGCGGGCGACCGTCTCGGTGCCGTACGCTAGCGCCGCTATCGCCTGCGCGCCGCCCATCCGGTAGACGGTCTGCACGCCGCATAGGCGACACGCCGCGAGGATCGCAGGGTGGGCTCCCCCGGGTGTCCCCGGCGTCGGCGGTGTGCACACCGCCACGTCGACCACTCCCGCGGCGCGCGCGGTGACCACGCCCATCGCGACCGTGCTCGGGTAGGCGGCGCGGCCACCGGGGGCGTAGACCGCTGCGGCGGAGACCGGCAGCTCGCGCACCGTGACGCTGTGACCCTGCGGCAGCTCGACCGCTGTCCGGTCGGCGCCGACCTGCGCGTCGGCTACCTGGGCGACGTTGGCGATCGCCACCTGCAGACCCGCGACGACCTCCAGCGGCGTCTGCTCCAGCGCCGCATCCAGCTCCCGTTCGGAGACGAGCAGCGGCGGCGGCTCGGCTCCTTTCATGTCCAGCCGGCTGGTGTGCTCAGCCAGCGCCTGGTCGCCGCCTGCCTGCACCTCGGCGACGATCTCGGCGACGGTGCGCTCGACCTGCTCGCCACCGGCCTGCACCTTGCCGCGCAGACGACTCGCCGCCTGCTGCGGCGAGTCGTCGGGGTCGAGGGTTAGGCGCTCGACCCGCATCTCAGGCTGCCCGTAGGCGATCTAGCAGGGCGTCGATCGCCTGCGCTTGCAGCTTGTGGGCGACAGGGTTGGCTATTAGGCGGGCAGTGCAGCGAACGATCTCGTCACGCACGACCAGGTCGTGTTCGCGCAGAGTGGTGCCGGTGGCGGTGAGGTCGACGATCGCCTCCACCATGCCGGTCAGCGGCGCCAGCTCGACCGAGCCCTTGACCTCGACTATCTCCGCCTGACGACCCGTGCGCTCGAAATACGCGGCCGCGATCCGCGGGTACTTGGTCGCGACGCGGATCACGCCGAGACGGCGCAGCGCCTCGGCCGCGGGGTCGGGGCCCGATCTGGTGGCCAGCACCATCGTGCAGGCGCCGTAGCCTAGGTCGAGCAGCTCGTAGATCCCGCGGGCGCGGGCGCCGAAGCCGTCGGCTGGCTGCTCTAGCAGGACGTCCTTGCCGGTGATGCCGATGTCCGCAGCGCCGGACTCCACGTACGTCGGCACGTCGGAGGGGCGCATCGTGATCACGCCGATGTCCTCGAACAGGAGCTTGCGGTCGTTGGCACGCAGCTCTGCGGTGTCCAGGCCGAGGCCGGCCAGCAGGTCGACCGTCTCGCCGAACAGGGCACCGCGCGGGACCGCGATCGTCAGGCCGCCTAGAGCTGTCATGGCAAGGCTGCCCCGGTGCCGCGCTCCTCGCCGAGCAGGGCGATGTGCAGGCGGTCGACGCCGAGCGCGAAGCCTACGGCTGGCAGCTCGCGCCCGAAACGGGCGAGCAAGTCGTCGTAGCGGCCACCGCCGCCGATCGGTGCGCCGAGCGCCGGGTCATAGACCTCGAAGACGGCGCCCGTGTAGTAGCCGATCGAGCGCACCAAACCCAGGTCGAAGATCACCCGCTCGGCGACCGCAGGCTCGAGCAGGGCGTGGACGGCGCGCATGTTCGCGGTCGCCTCGGCCATTACGGCAGCGGAGGCTTCGAGCACCTCGGGGCCGCCGCGGCGCTGCGGCGCCTCTAGCAGCAGACGGCGGGCGTCGGCGGGGACGGCGAGCGATGCGAGCTCCTGCTCAAGCGCGACGAAGTCCCGGCCGGCGAGCGCGGCTAGCAGGGTCGGCCTGGCTTCCTCGGGGACGCCGACGGCCGCCATCAGCGACGGGTACAGCGAGGCGTCGCCTAGACCGATTCGATAGGCCTCGAGGCCCACCGTGTCCAGCGCCTTGCACAGGACGCTCAGCACCTCGGCGGTGCCCTGCGGGGCGGGGACGCCGATCAGCTCGACGCCCGCCTGCAGGAGCTCGCGCGGCTGGCCCCTTTGCGGCGGAACGCCCCGGTAGCAGTGCGCGAGGTAGCAGAAGCGCAGCGGCGGCTCGACGGTCGGGTAGCGGGTGGATACCACGCGGGCGATCGGGACTGTCATGTCCGAGCGCAGCACGAGCGTCGCACCGCTCTCGTCGAACACGCGGTAGGCGGGGCGGGCTTCGGCCATGTCGGCTCTGGCCAGCACCGACTCGTACTCGAGCGCCGGCGTGTACACCTCGCCGTAGGCGTGGCGCTCGAACACCGCGCGCAGCGCGTCGGTGATCGCGCGCACCTCGCGCGTCTCGTCGGGGAGCACGTCGCGCGTGCCGCTGGGGATCGGGTGGATCATCGCCGCCATTCAATCGGACGGAGGGGGTGGGCGCACGTTCGCTTGTCGATTTGGATGAGACACGCGCTTACGCGCGTGTCCTGTCTTGGTTGTGCCCTAGAAGAGCGAGGGCTCGCTCTAGACCCGTAGCGGCTCGGTCGCGACGCGTTCGATGCGGGCACCGAGCTCGCGTAGGCGCTCGTCGATCCGCTCGTAGCCGCGGTCGATCTGGCGGATGTTGCCGATCTCCGAGCGGCCCTCGGCGCATAGCGCCGCCAGCAGCATCGCCATGCCGGCGCGGATGTCGGGCGACTCGACCCGCTCGCCGCGTAGGCGCCTCGGGCCGGTCACGATCGCACGGTGGGGGTCGCACATGACGATGTCGGCGCCCATCAGGATCAGCTTGTCGGTGAAGATCAGGCGGTTCTCGAACATCCACTCGTGCACCAGGATGGAGCCGTGCGCCTGAGTCGCCATCGCCACGGCGATCGAGGTGAGGTCGGCGGGGAAGGCCGGCCACGGGCCGTCCTGGATCTTGCTCTTGTACTCGCCTACGTCGGCCTGGATGACCAGGGTCTGGCCGCCGGGGACGATCACGTCCTCGCCGTCCAGGTGACTGCGCAAGCCCAGGCGCTCGAACACCAGGCGAATCATGCGCAGATCGTCTGGAACCGTTTCCTTGATCCGCAGCTCTCCCCCGGTCACGCCCGCCAGCGCCATGAAGCTGCCGATCTCGATGTGGTCGGGGGCGACGTGGTGCTCGCAGCCGCGCAGACGCTCGGCGCCGGTCACCGCGAGCAGGTTCGAGCCGATGCCCTGGACGTCGGCGCCCATCTTGACGAGCATCCGGGCTAGGTCCTGGACGTGCGGCTCGCACGCGGCGTTGCCGATCACCGTCGTCCCGGGGGTGAGCGCTGCTGCCATTAGGGCGTTCTCGGTCGCCATCACCGACGGCTCGTCCATGAACACGTCGCTTGGACGCAGGGAAGCTGGGGACGTCAGGACGATCTCACGGTCGCACTGCACCTGCGCCCCCATCGCACGAAACGCGTCCAGATGGGGGTCGAGGCGTCGGCGGCCAATCACATCGCCGCCGGGCGGAGGCATCACGGCGCGATGAAAGCGCGCCAGCAGCGGGCCTGCGAGCAGGAAGGAGGCGCGAATCTGCTCGGCAAGCTCGGGGGCGACGTCCACGCTGTGCACGTTTGCGGCGCGCAGGGACAGCTCGTTGGCGGCGCGCCACTGCGTCGCCACGCCGATCTCCTGCAGGATCGCGAGCATCGCCTCGACGTCGCGGATGCGCGGGACGTTGCCGACGATGACCTCCTCGTCGGTGAGCAGGCAGGCGGCAAGAATCGGCAGCGCGCCGTTCTTGTTGCCTGCCGGCACTAGTGTGCCGGAGAGCGGGACGCCGCCTTCGATGACGAACTTCTCCATGGGCTGAATGCGCCTTCGCGGACCCCACGAGGAGGGGCGGATCGGGTGCCCGGCTAGCGTAACAGCCATGTTGTCTCAGTAGTTCGAGCGAGGCAAGCGAAAGCCTTCCGCCCAGCTGCTAGATCCCGCCGCCCGGCCGCCGAGATTCCTGCCACCAAGCCTGTCGCCAGCCTGCCGGAAGCTGGACAACGCCAGGGTTTCGTGCAAGCCGCGTTGCAGACCGCCATACCAAGAAACCGCTTGAACAAGCCGTTTCCCGTGCCGCAACTCTCCCTCAGACCAACACGCACACCTGTTCGCCCTGCTTCCGTCCGCTCCTTGACCTAACGTACACGAACACATGTTCCCCCCTGCGAACAACCGGCAACCCGCATCCCGCTTGATCGGCGCTCTGCGCCTGATCCGCTCGTTCCTGCTGCTCGAGGACGACTACGACGTCGACTGGGAGGTCGACCGGGACGAGCCTCATGGCGACATGCACGTGGTCGACGGGGCCTTCGCGGATCGGCGGACGCGCGAGCGGCAGGTATGGTCGCCGCTCGATCGCGAGCATCCGCATCGCCGCATCGGCCGTGTTGAGCGTCGCGCGCGCCGCTCGGGGTCGGTACAGGAACGCGAGCACGTTTGCGCGTGCCCGCTTCCTATTCGCAGGGGGAGCACGCCTGCCAACCAATCCAGAACGACTGCGGGCCGCCCGGTGGGCGGCCCGCATGTTTGAAGAAACCGGCGGCGTCCTACTCTCCCAGGCCCTTGCGGGCCAAGTACCATCGGCGCTGAGGGGCTTAACTTCTCTGTTCGGAATGGGAAGAGGTGTTTCCCCCTCGCCAAAGCCACCGGAAAATTGTGAGAGACCTCGCCTCGGCGGTCCTTCAAAACTGCACAGAGAGCCACATGCCCATTCGGGCACATCGGGTACACCAACCGGATCTCTCCGGCAGAAAAAATAATCCGTCAAGCCCTCGACCCATTAGTACCGGTCTCCTTCACGCGTCACCGCGCTTCCAGATCCGGCCTATCAACCTGGTGGTCTACCAGGGGTCTTACTCCCTCTAGGGGATGGGAGAGCTCATCTCGAGGCCGGCTTCCCGCTTAGATGCTTTCAGCGGTTATCCGATCC
>DATASE010000009.1:0-26286 GCA_036269375.1 Solirubrobacteraceae bacterium | reverse complement strand
GGGTGGGGATCGAGACGAGATCCCCGCGGCGGTTGCAGTCGAGCACGTCCGACGGGATATGGCCTAAGCTCCGCTGCCAATGTTCGTGCTCATCGTCGGAGCCGGCAGCGTAGGTTCGGCAGTCGCCAAGTCCGCCCTGGCGGCTGGTCACGAAGTATCGGTCCTCGACGAGGACCAGCTCTCCCACGAGCACCTGGACGCCGGCCAGGCGCGCAGCTGGGAGGAGTCCGACGGCATGTTCACGCTCGGAACGGCGCTTGAGACCGACGCGCTGATCCAGGCCGGGATCGAGCGCGCAGACGTCTTCATCGCCTCGACCGACGGCGACAACACCAACCTGATCATCGCCCAGATAGCCCAGCAGCGCTTCGGTGTGGCCAAAGTGCTGGTGCGCGTGATGGACCCGGCGCGCGCAGCGTGGTACGCCGAGCAGGGCCTGCAAACGATCTCGCCGACTAGGCACGCGATCGAAATGTTCGAGAGCGCGCTGGCCGCCGACGCGGCCTGACGTCGACTACGGGAGTGGCTGAGCCGTGTACGTGATCATCGTCGGCGCCGGTAAGGTCGGTCGCAACCTGGCACGCGAGTTGATCGGCAAGGGCCACGAGGTCACGTTGATCGAGTCCTCGCGTCCGCGCTACCTGGCGCTCGAAGAAGAGTTTGAGCACGCCCTGCAGTACGGCGACGCGACGGAGCTGTGGGTGCTCGAGCGAGCCGGCATCCAACGCGCCGACCTGGTGATCACCGTCACCGGCGATGACGAGGACAACATGCTCGTCTGCCAGGTCGCCAAGGAGAAGTACCTGTGCGAGCGGATCATCGCCCGCGTCAACAACCCGCGCAACCACGAGCACTTCAAGCTGCTCGGGATTCAGCCGGCGATCTCCGCCACCGACCTGATCATGCGCCTGATCGAGCACGAGGTTCCGCGCTACGGCCTGGTGCACCTGCTCGCGCTCGAGGAGGAGCGTCTGGAGATCATCGAGCTCGAGGTCTCAGCCGAGGCGGCCGCCGTGGGCGAGCGGGTCGCAGACCTCGACCTGCCCGAAGGAAGCCTCGTGATCTCGGTTCTGCGCGGGGGGGGTGGCTTCGTTCCCAAGGCCGACACGGTGATCGAAGCGGGCGACGAGGTGCTGCTCGTGCTCGACCCGGGCCTGGAGTCGGAGATCACGAAGTTCTTCGCGCCGGAGGCGGCGCGGGCCGTTTGACCGCCGTTTACGCCCGGGGCTCGGATCTCCGGCGTCGGGCTCGGACACGCAGGGTACTGTTCCGCCCGCCCCAGTTGTTGGTCTGGCTGTGACAGTTAGGGCACAGCAGCGCCAGGTTCTGCAGTCTGTTATCGCAGCCGTCGCCGTTGATGTGATGCAACTCGAGCGCGAGCTGCCCCCTTGCCAATCAGTAAGTCCGCACTGCTGGCACCGATTCACGAGAAGGCCGGCTTGGAGCAAGCGGCGCTTAATGTGGTTTCTGCACCGGGGGGATCCGTCCAATAGGCGGTCAATCGGCATCTCCTTCGGTCTCGTCACAATCGCCCCACGTTCTTGGCCGCATGCCACGAATAGGTCGAGAAGCCGAAGTGCTCGACGCACTCTCGAACGGTGTGGCCTTCGTCATAGTACGCTTGGACCGCTTTCCAGTCGTAGCGCCGACGGAAGCGCGGATCGGGCTCGCGCACCGTTCGACAGTGGTATGCGACGGTGCTCTTTGCAATGCGCAGCGCACGGCCGACTTCCGCTTGCGAATGACCGGATTCAATTAGCTCTAGGACTCGATCTCGCGTACTCGACATGGGAACGTATGTTCCCATACGCGGCGGACGGAATTTGCTGAGCAAATCGCTATCCTTCGGCTCGACTCACTGCATTCCGGGATAGTCCAATTGGCAGTGACGCCCGGTTCTGGTCCGGGAGATTGGGGTTCGAGTCCCTGTCCCGGAGCTGGTATTTGCGGCAGGCATAGGGTTCGATCCCGTGCCTCCGGGCCGTTCTAGGCCGCCGCGTGCAGCGCCCAGTCGCGGTACAGCGCGTGGTAGCGCCCGCCCAGCTCGATCAGCTCGTCGTGGGTACCCTGCTCGACGATCTTGCCGTGCTCGAGCACGACGATCCGCCCCGCCTGGCGGATCGTCGAGAGGCGGTGCGCGATCACGATCGCTGTGCGGCCCGCCAGCAGGCGGCGCAGGCCCGCCTCGATGCGGCCCTCTGTGTGCAGGTCGACGTTGGAGGTCGCCTCGTCAAGGATCAGCACGCGCGGGTCGGCGATCAGCGCACGGGCGAAGGCGATCAGCTGGCGCTGGCCGGCCGAGAGCTGGGCGCCGCGCTCGCCGACCTCGGTGTCGTAGCCGTGCTCGAGCTCTGAGACGAAGGTGTCGGCGCCGACCGTGCGGGCCGCCTCGTGGACCTGCTCGGCGCCGGCCCCGGGGCTGCCGAAGGCGATGTTCTCGGCGATCGTGCCCGAGAACAGGAACGCCTCCTGCGGCACGATCCCCATCTGGGAACGCAGCGAGCCGGCGGCGAGGTCGCGCAGGTCGTGCCCATCGATCGTTATCCGGCCACGGGTCGGGTCATAGAAGCGGGCGGCGAGCTTGGCGAAGGTGGACTTGCCCGCGCCGGTGGCGCCGACCAGCGCCACGGTCTGGCCGGGAGGGATGTGCAGGTCGATGTGCTCGAGGGCCAGACGCTCCCCGGGTGGCGCCTGTCCGTTGGTGCCTGCCTGTGCGCTGCCGGTGCTCCCGTTGGCCGTTGTCCCCGTTGGACCGGCGCCGTCGCCGTTTGAACCGGCGAGGGTCGGCGCCGGTTCGGGCCTGCCCGCCCGGCCGTGCTTTCGGTACGCGAACGACACGCCCTCGAAGCTGACCTCGCCGCGGATTCGCTCGAGCTCGACCGCGTCGGGGCGGTCTACCAGGTCGGGCTGCACGTCGAGCAGCTGGAAGATCTTCTCGAGCGCGGCCATCCCCGACTGGTAGGTCGCATACAGCTGCGAGAGCTGTTGGATCGGTTCGAACAGGTTCGCCAGCGCCGCGATGAACGCGACAACCGTGCCGACGGTGACGTGCCCGTCGATCGCCTGATATCCGCCGTACAGCACGATCGCCGCGATCGCCAGGCCGGAGAGCATTTCCACCGCCGGGAAGTAGTTGGCGTTCAGGCGGACCGTCACCATGTTCGCGTCGCAGTTGTCCTCGTTGAGCTCCGCGAACACCGTCTCGTGACGGGGCTCCTGGCCGAACGTGCGCACCACCCGGATCCCCGACAAGGTCTCCTGCAGGTAGGCGGTGATCGAGCCGATCGTCTCGCGCGTGCGCCGGAACGCGCCGGCGGAGGCCAGCCGGAACCACAGGCTCGCGCCGGCCAGGATCGGAAAGATCAGGAACGTCAAGAGCGCCAGCTTGACGTCGAGGTAGAGCAGCACGCCGATCGTGCCGAGCAGGATCAGCGTCGACTGGAACAGCGTCACGACCGAGTCGGTGACCAGCGAGTCGAGCGCCTCGACGTCGTTGGTGATGCGCGAGATCAGCACGCCCGCGGGCCGGCTCTCGTAGAAGCCGATCGGCAGCGTCTGCAGGTGCTTGAAGATCCTGATCCGCAGGTCGGCGAGCACGCGCTGGCCGACCCAGCCGACCAGGTAGGTCTGCACGTAGGTCATCGTCCACAGCAGCGCGGCGGCGCCGAGGAAGGCGACGACGATCAGCGCCAATGCCGTCGTGTCGTGTTTTTCGATGCCGCTGTCGATCGCGGCCTTGGCCAGCAGCGGCGGCGCCAGCGAGGCGCCGGTGCCGACCAGCAGCGCCACCAGCGTGACCGCCGCCCGCACCCGGTAGGGGCGCAGCAGCGCGATCAGGCCGCGCAGGTTGCGCGCGCGTGTGCCTTTGGCGGCGCGCTCGCCGTCCCACTGCGCTCCCGGTCCGCCCCGGCCGAGTACCCGCCCGTGCGCGCTCACAGGCTGCTCACCTCGCGTTCGACCGTCTCGGTGGTCATGAACACGCTCTCGGGCAGCCCCTTCTCGCAGATTTCGCGGTACAGCCCCGAGACCTCCAGTAGCTCGCGGTGGTCGCCGTAGGCGACCAGCCGCCCGTGGTCGAGCACGGCGATCTCGTCGGCCAGCGCGATCGTCGAGAGACGGTGGGCGATCACGAACGTGGTGCGGCCCGCCATCGCCTCCGCCAATGCCAGCTTGATCGACTGCTCGGTCGAGGCGTCGACCGATGAGGTCGCGTCGTCGAGGATCAGCACGCGCGGGTTGGCCACGAGCGCCCGCGCGATCGCCAGCCGCTGACGCTGTCCACCGGAGAGCGTCAGCCCGCGCTCGCCTACGCGCGTGTCGTATCCCTGCGGCAGGCGCTGCACGAACTCGTCGGCCTGCGCGCGCCGCGCTGCCAGCTCGATCTCCTCGCGCGTCGCGTCCGGACGCGCGTAGGCGATGTTCTCGGCGACGCTGGCCGAGAACAGGAAGGGATCGTCGCTGACCACCGCGATCGCCTGCCGCAGCGAGCGCAGGCTGACGTCGCGCACGTCGGTGCCGTCCAGCAGCACCTGGCCCTCGCTTACGTCGTACAGCCGCGAGATCAGCGACACCAGCGAGGTCTTGCCCGAGCCGGTCGCCCCGACCAGCGCCACGGTGCGCCCGGCCGGCACGTCGAGGTCGATCCCGCTCAGGACGGCACGCCCGGAGGTGCGGTCGTGCGCGCTCGCCGCGGCGATCTCGCCGCCGCCCAGCTCGCGGTCGGAGTCGTAGCGCAGGCTCACCCCGCGCAGCTGTACGTGACCGTTGCCGGCCGGCAGGTCGGGCGCGCCCGGCGATTCGCTCATCCGCGGCTGGCGGTCGAGCAGCTGAAAGATGCGCGCACCTGAGGCGGTTGCGCGCTGGGCCAGGCCGAGCGTCACACCGAGCGAGCGCATCGGGCCGATCAGCATGTTCAGGTAGAAGTAGAAGGCGATGAACTGCCCGAGGTCGAGTTTGGCTTTGATCACCGCCTCGCCGCCGATCATCAGCACCGCCGCAAGGCCGAGCTGCGGCAGGAACGCGATCATCGGGTTGTAGCGGGCCTCCAGGCGCGTGGAGACCATCGACTGCTCGAACACGCGCCCGACGCTGCGGCGAAAGCGCTCGAGCTGGCGCGGCTCGCGCGCGAAGCTCTTGACCACGCGCACGCCGGAGATGTTCTCCTCGGCGTCCGCGGTCAGTTCGGCGATCCGCTGCTGGACCTCCTGGATCGCCGGGCGTGCGCGGCGCCCATAGCGCTGGGAGATCAGGACCACGAACGGCACCGGCACGATCGCGATCGCCCCCAGCTCCGGGTTGGTGAGGACCATCGCGATGCCCGCCAGCACCAGCGTCAGCGCCGACTGCAGGATGAACACGAGCCCGTAGCCGAGAAAGAAGCGCACCGCCTGCAGGTCGACGGTAGCGCGGCTCATCAGCTGCCCGGTCTGCTGGCGGTCGAAGAAACCGAGCTCCAAGCCTTGCAGGTGCGAGTAAAGGCGCTTGCGCAGGTCGTACTCGATCCCCAGCGAGACGTGTCCGGCGATGATCCGCCGCCCGTAGGTGAGCGCCCAACGCAGCAGCACGGCGAGCGCGATCGCGCCGGCGATCAGCAGCAGCGTTTCGCGATCGTGCGCGACCGCCGCCGACTGGTGTTGCTGGCGGTGGGTCGCGCCCTTGTGGATCGCTTCGCCGGCCTGCCCGGTCAGGGCTGGGATCAGGACCGTCATCACCATCGCCAGCGCCGCCAGTCCGGCCGAGGCGATCACACCGCGGCGGTAGGGACGCAGGAAGCCGAGCAGTCGGTAGAAGGTACTCATAGTTGCTTAGTCAACGATCTTACTGGATCGGTGGTGGCTACGCTTTCGTGGTGGCCGAGTCGCCGTCCGAGCAGCCCGTCGAGCGTATGCCGGCGCCCGCGCGCCCGGGCGGGCTTTGCGCGAGCTGCGCCCATCGCCAGCTCGTGCCCAACACGCGCGGCTCGGTTTTCTGGCTGTGCCGGCGCTCGCGGGTCGATCGCCGGTACGCGCGCTATCCGCGGCTGCCGGTCCTTGACTGTGCCGGGCACGAGCGCGCAGGCGACGTCGAGCGCGACTCGCACGGCGACGCCTGACCGGCGCCCGCGCGATCAGACCATCCCCGCCGGCTCGGGCGTCGCGGCCGGCGCCGGGGCGGCCTCGATCGGCGCCTGTGCGGCGACGAAGTCCTTGGTGCGCACGAGCGCGAACGCCGCCACCGCCCCGACCGCCGCGACCGCCGCCCCGATCTCGAGAATGTTCGTGAAGGCGCCGACGAACGCGGCACGACTGGCGTGCTGAACCGCGGCTTGGCCGCCACCGCCGAGGTCGTGCTGGAAGATCGCGCCGAGCGCGGCGATGCCGGTGGCGATCCCCACCTGGCGGAAGGTCGAGTTGGCGCCCGAGGCCATGCCGCTGCGCGCCGGTGGCACGACGCCGACCGCCGCGGAGGCAAGCGGCGGGTTGATCAAGCCGACGCCGATTCCCTGCAGCACGAAGCCTGGGATCAGCGCGGTCCAGCTCGAGGTCGGCGTCACCGCGGTCATCGCCAGCAGGCCACCGGCGACGAACAGCAGGCCGACGCCGAGCAGCATGCGGATCGGCACGCGCACGCTGAGGCGGCCCGCCAGGGGGGAGACGAAGAACATCAGCAGCGTCGTGGGCAGGAAGCGCAGGCCCGCCTGTAGCGGGGTGTAGTGCAGCACCTCCTGGATGTAGAGGGTCAGGTACAGGAACATCGCAAACGCCGAGGAGGACAGCGTGAAGGCGACGATGTTCGCGCCGACGAAGGCGGGCCGTTTGAACAGCGACAGGTCGAGCATCGGGCGCTCCTGCATCCGCTCGGCCAGCACGAACAGCGCCAGCAGAGCCACCGAGCCGACGAGCATCGCCACGATCTCGGTCGAGCCCCAGCCCAGGCCGTTGCCCCTCACCAGCGCGAACACGAGCAGGAACAGCGAGCCGGAGAAGGTCACGAGGCCGGCCCAGTCCACGCCGGTGGCGTTGGGGTCGCGCGACTCGTCGACCTTGGAGAGCGTCAGCGCGACCGCTAGGACGCCGATCGGGACGTTGACGAAGAAGATCCACTCCCAGCCGATCGCCGAGGTCAGCACCCCGCCGATCAGCGGTCCCGCCGCCACGGCGGCGCCGGTGACCGCGCCGAAGATCCCAAACGCGGTGCCTCGCTCGCGTCCGTGAAATGCCTGGGCGATCAGCGCCAGCGAGGTGGCGAACATCAGCGCACCGCCCACGCCCTGCACGCCGCGCGCGAGGTTGAGCGTCAGCGGCGTGCCGGACAGGCCGCAGACCGCCGAGGAGGCGGTGAACACGACCAGGCCGATCGTGAACAGCCGCCGCCGCCCGAGCAGGTCGGCGAGCGCGCCGCCGGTGAGCAGGAACGCCGCCAGGGTCAGCGAGTAGGCGTCGACCACCCACTGCAGATCCTGGAAGCTCGAACGTAGCGAGCGCTGGATCGACGGCAGCGCGACGTTGACCACCGTGATGTCCAGCAGCAGCATGAAGATCGCCACGCAGACGGCGATCAGTGTCCACCACTTGCGCTCCATCACTCAGACCCTAGCGTCGAGCCGGCCGGCGTCCGGACGGCCTCTAGCTCGCCCAGGCGCACACGTACGCGCGCGCGGGTGGCCAGTAGCTCGTTGCGTAGCTTGGCCAGCTCCTCGGCGCGGCGCTCGACCAGCTCCAGCTGGCGCTCGATGTGGCCCTGGGCCTCTTCCAGCAGCTCGCGGCGGCGCTCGGGGTGGACGTCCTCGCGCTGCAGCTCGGCGCGCACCGCCGCGCGCGCCTCCTCGGCTGCGAGCAGCTCCTTGAGCTCCTGCAGGCTGACGCCGAGCAGCTCCTTGAGGCGGATCGTCTCGCGCAGCCGCTCGACCTCGGCCTCTGTGTACAGGCGGTGGCCCCCCAGCGGGCGCTCCGGCGCGCCGGGCAACAGGCCCAGCTCCTCGTAGTAGCGGATCGTGCGCGGCGTCGTGCCGACCAGCTTGGCGACGTCGCCGATGCGCAGTGCGGGGGAAGGGGACACGCCGCTCATCGGCTCGACACGGGCGCGGCGGATACGGGCTCGGCCTGCTCGTGCCCCGGGCGGCCATTGCCACGCGCGCTGGCCGATCGACGATCGACGTCGATCGTCGATCGGTGCGCGCTCTCCTCTTGGACGGGAGCGGTTCTCGCGCCAGCCTGGGAGGGTCGCAGCAGGCACACGAACACCCCGATGACAGAGGTGGCCACCAGCACCCACAGGGCGGTGTGCATGTTGGCGATGAACGGGGCCAGCGCCTGGCTCGAGAGCCCGCGGGTGACGCCGGAGAAGACGGCGAACAGCGTCGACTTCGGCACCGCCGAGGTGACGATCGCCAACACGAAGGCGATCGACAGAACAGCGCCGGTGTTCTGCAGTAGGGTGCGCGCGCCGGCCGCCACGCCGCGCCGCTTGGCGGGGACGACGCCCATGATCGCCGCCGTGTTGGGGCTGTTGAACATCCCCGAGCCGGTTCCGACCAGCGCCAACCAGACCCCGCTCTGCCAGTAGGGGGTGTGGACGCCGAGCGTCGTCATCCCGGCCAGTCCGATCGCCGTGACGGCCATGCCGGCGGCGGCAAGCGCGCGCGAGCCGTGGCGGTCGGCGTAGATACCGGCCAGGGGGGAGGCGACGAGCATCCCGAGCGCGAGCGGCATCAGCTTGATGCCCGCCGTGATCGGGTCGTCGGACTGCGCGCCTTGGAAGTAGAAGACGAACAGGAACATCAGCGCAAAGCGCGCTAGGCCGTTGATGAAGGCCGCTCCGGTCGCGGCGGCGAACAGGCGGTTGGAGAACATCGACAGGTCGAGCATCGGGGCGCTTGCGCGCCGCTCGATCGCGATCCAGAGTGGGAGAAGCACGACCGCCAGCGCGAGCGAGACGATCACCGTCGGGTTGCCCCACCCGGACAGGCCCCCCTTGGAGACGCCGAGCACGAGGCCGGTCAGGCCGACCACGAACGTCGTCGTGCCGAGCAGGTCAAGGCCGCGCACCTCGTCGGGCTTTGCCAGCTCGTGCAGCACCATGGCACCCCACAGCGCGCCGGCCAGCGCGAGCGGGACGTTGAACCAGAACACCCAGTGCCAGGAGATCTCCACCAGCACGCCGCCGAGCACCGGCCCGAGCACCAGGCCGACCGCGGCGATCATCGTGTTGGCGCCCATCGCCAGACCCAGCTGGCGATGGGGGAAGGCGTCGGTGACGAGCGCCGCCGCGTTGGCGAACAGGAACGCCGAGCCGATCCCCTGCAGCACCCGCCAGCAGATCAGCACCGTCGCGTCGGTCGCGAAGCCTGCCCCGAGCGAGGCCAGCGCGAAGACGAGAAAGCCGCCGACGTAGGCGCGCTTGCGCCCGAACAGATCGCTGAGACGGCCCGCCGTCAGGACGAGCACCGTCGCGGCGATCAGGTAGGCGAGGATCACCCACACGAGCGCCAGGAGGCTCGTGTGCAGCGAACGCTCCAGGCTCGGCAGCGCGATGATCAGCGTGCCGGAGTTGGTCGCCGCGAGCAGCATGCCGAGGCTCGTGCACGACAGCGCCCACCACTTGTAGTGCTGGTGCTCGGCATGGACGCCGAGGCGGCGTCGATCGTGTGAAGTTGACGTGAACGTAAAGATAAGGATAGCAGGGGGGCCTGGCGGCCCCCCTGCGGTCTCGCTTGCGGTGCTAGAACGTGAGCTTGTGGACGTGCCGGCTGTCGAGAAGTCCGACGAGCAGTGGCGCTCGGATCTGAGCCCCGAGCAGTACGAGGTGCTGCGCCGCGCCGGGACCGAGGCGCCGTTCACCGGCGAGTACGTCTACAACAAGGACACCGGGATGTACCGCTGCGCGGGCTGCGGCGCCGATCTGTTCTCCTCGGACACCAAGTTCGAGTCCGGCACGGGCTGGCCGAGCTTC
The DNA here is from genome assembly GCA_036269375.1 of Solirubrobacteraceae bacterium. GTDB lineage: Bacteria > Actinomycetota > Thermoleophilia > Solirubrobacterales > Solirubrobacteraceae > Palsa-744. Next base: position 16,356 of record DATASE010000009.1, on the reverse strand, counting down.
ACCGAGCCGGCGGTGGCGCAGGCCGTCGAGCTGCGGCCGGACAACTCGCTGTTCATGCGCCGAACCGAGGTTCTCTGCCGCGCCTGCGGCGGGCACCTGGGGCACGTCTTTGACGACGGGCCGGGGCCCGCCGGACAGCGCTACTGCATCAACTCGGCCGCGCTGGCCTTCGAGCCCAAGCCTGAGGAGTAGCAACGCGGTCGCTTGGGGTTCCGCGTGCGCTGGCGGGATCCCTAATCTCTCCCCGATGGTCATGCACGAACAGTCCCGGCGGCTGTCCGAGCCGCTGCGCTGGACGCGAGGAGGGCGGATCGCGGTGATCGCGGTGGTCGCGCTGCTGGCCCTCGGGACGACCGTCGCGGTCGTGATCTCAGCGACCGGTGGCGGCGAGAAGCTCGCTCCCGGCTGCATCGAGGTGACGTTCGCAAGCACGCTCGGGGCTGCCGTCGATCGCCGCTGCGGCGCTCACGCGCGTGAAGCGTGCGCCCGGCCGGGCGAAAACCCGGCGCTGGCGGCGCACGGCGCGCTGCGCGAGGCGTGCCGCAAAGCCGGTCTGCCCTACGACTGACGAACCGGTCGCGCCGGTCGTTCTGAGTTCGCCGGACGCTAGTCGCGGCGGCTTCGACAGATGTCGAAAGGGCCGGCCCGATGGTTGGCCACGCCACCCTGGCGTCCCGCCGGCTCACAGGATTTGATGCAGCGGCAGGGATTGACTTGGGTGCGCGAGTGCGCGCTCAGGCGGGAGGCAACCAAAGACACACAGGAATGGAGGCGTATGTCCATCTTGGCAACAGCCGGTGAATGGCTCGCATACCCATCGTGGCTGAACCCGGGCGACAATGCCTGGCAGATGACGGCCGCGACGCTCGTCGGTCTGATGAGCGTGCCGGGACTTGCGGTGCTCTACGGCGGCGTGATGCAGAAGCGCTGGTCGGTCAACAGCATGATGCTCACGTTCGTCGCGTTCGCGCTCGTCCTAGTCGCGTGGTGCCTGTGGGCGTTCAAGATGGGCTTCGGAACGCCGATCGGCAAAGGCACCGGCTTCTTCGACACCTTCTGGGGCAAACCCGGAAGCATCCTCGGCTCCGCCGGGGAGGAGGGCCAGGCGCTGATCCCATCGATCACGTCCGGTCCCCCGTTCCACTTCCCGACGGCGACGCTGGCGTACTTCCAGTTCGTGTTCGCGGGAATCACGCCGATCCTGATGCTCGGATCGGTGCTCGGCCGCGTCAACTTCAAGGCGTGGATCCCCTTCGTGCTGCTGTGGATCACGTTCGTCTACACGGTCAACGCGTTCCTGATCTGGGGCGGCGGCTACTTCGCCGCTCACGGCGCCCTGGACTACTCCGGTGGGTATGTGATCCATCTGGCGGCCGGCATCTCGGGCTTCGTGGCCGCGGCCGTGATCGGTCCGCGTCTGCAGCGCGACCGCGAGGTCGACGCGCCCAACAACCTGCTGATGGTGGCGTGCGGAGCGGGTCTTCTGTGGCTCGGCTGGAACGGCTTCAACGGCGGCGATTCCTACTACGCCGGCGCCAACGCGTCGGCGGCGATCCTGAACACCAACCTGTGCACCGCCGTGGCGATGCTGGTGTGGATCGCTTGGGACTACATCTTCCGCGACAAGCCGTCGCTGATCGGCTCGGTCAACGGCATGATCACCGGCCTGGTGGCGATCACGCCCTCGGCCGGGTTCGTCAACGGCTACGGCGCCATCATCATCGGCGTCGTCGCGGCCACGATCGTGTGGATGGCGATTCGCTTCCTCAGTCGCGCGCCGGTCTTCCGGCACGTGGACGACACGCTGGGGGTGATCTACACGCACGGGATCGCCGGTCTGATCGGCGGCCTGATGGTCGGCCTGTTGGCCGAGCCCTCGCTGGTCGAGTACATCGGCATCAAGGGCGCGTCGAACCTGCCGGGTCTCGCCGGCGTGTTCTTCAAAGGCGGAGGCAAACTGCTTCGCTGGCAGGCCGAGACAGCGCTCTGGGTGATCCTGTTCAGCGGCGTGGGGACCTTCGTCCTGCTGAAGCTCGTGGGGATCGTCGTCCCGCTGCGCCTCTCCGACGAGGAGCTGGAGATCGGCGATCACGCAATCCACGGTAACGAGGTCTACCCCTCGGACGTGCCCACCCTCGGTGGTCCGCACGCCCCCGGGTGGCAGGCGCCGACGCCGGCGGGGAGCGCGGTTTAGCTCCCGACTCGTCAGACGTACGACACGGCCCGCTTCGGCGGGCCGTGGTCGTTAAGCCGAGACTCCGAGTGACCCATCGCAGGGGCGTGGTGGGCGGTCAGGGTGTCGCGAGACCGACCGGACACGCCACGCCCGTGCCGCCGAGGCCGCAGTAGCCGCCGGGGTTCTTCTCCAGATAGCGCTGGTGGTACTCCTCGGCGTAGTGGAACTCGCGATCGCCGAGAGGGAGGATTTCGGTGGTGATCGGGCCGTGGCCGGCGGCGTCGAGGACGTGCTGGTATGCCTCGCGCGAGGATTCCGCGACGCGCAGCTGCTCCTCGGTCGTGCACAGGATCAGCGAGCGGTACTGACTGCCGACGTCGTTGCCCTGGCGCATGCCCTGGGTCGGGTCGTGACCCTCCCAGAAGACGCGCAACAGCTCCCGGTAGGAGACCTCATCCGGGTCGTATTCGACCAGCACCACCTCGGCGTGGCCGGTGCGGCCGCTGCAGACCTGCTCGTAGGTCGGGGCTTGAGTGAGGCCGCCGGCGTAGCCGACGGCGGTGTGCGACACGCCGGGGGTCTGCCAAAACAGGCGCTCGGCGCCCCAGAAGCAGCCCATGCCGAAGATCGCGCGTTCCATCTGCTGCCAGCGTAGCGACGTGACGGCCCGGCGCCTGCGAGACGCAGCAGTTCGGGGGTTTTCGCCGACTGAAAACGAGCGTGCCCACAGGGGTCGAGCGCTCAAGCCTGGGCGTTGAGGGGTCGAAGAGATGAAGAGAGATGTCACGGTCTCATTCGCTCTACGAAGGGGGGGCCTTCGACCGACGCGAAGGCGAGGCGCCGCGCGTCCCGCTTGCGGTCAGGCTGCGCGCTGCGGCACGCGGCGCCGTCCCGGCAAGGCCGGCGATCGCCTGGTCGCTGGCGCTGCTGTTCGCCTTCAAGGCGGCGATCTGCGCCGTGGTGGTGATCTCGCCGATCAGCCCGCACGAGCCGACCCGGCTGCTCTCGGCGATTGGCGTTGGGGCAATCCTCGCCAGCGGCTGTGTCTGGCTGTTCGGAGGCCGCATCCCGCTGTGGGGCTACGAGCTGCTCGCCGCGCTCGGCGCGTTGACTGCGAGCGCGCTGGTCGCTCGCTCGGCGACGCACGGCGGCGTGATGATCACCGCTCTGTCCTATCCGTGGATCGCGATCTACTCGGCGCACTTCTTTCCCCGTCGCGTGGTGATCGCGCTCGGCACGCTCGTCTCGGTCGGCTTCGGCGCCGGGCTACTGATCGGCGGGCTCCCCAACGCGGGCGTTTACTGGGTGACGGTGACCGCCACCACCTGGTCGATCTGCATCGTGCTCGGCAAGCTCAGCGAGAGCCTGCGCCGCCAGGCCGACACCGATCCCCTCACAGGGCTGCTCAACCGCGCCGGCTTTCGTACGGCCGCCGAGCGCGAGCACGCGATCGCGCAGCGCACCGGCGCGCCGCTGACGGTGGCGGTACTCGACCTCGACGGCTTCAAGCAGGTCAACGATGCCCACGGGCATGGCGTCGGCGACCGACTGCTGGTCGAGCTCGCGCGCTCCTGGAAGCAGCGGCTGCGCGCCGGCGACATCCTCGCCCGCCACGGCGGCGACGAGTTCGTCCTGCTGTTGCCCTCCACGACCGTCGAGAGCGCCGGCGCTGTGCTCGAGCGGCTGAGGGACGAGAAGCTGTCGGTGCGGTGGTCGATCGGCGTGGCGCCCTGGCTTACGCACGAGAGCTTCGGCGAATGCCTGGCACAGGCCGACGCGCACCTGTACAGCGTCAAGAACTCGCCGCGTCGCGCGGCGGCGCGTTTGGCATTCGCGGGTTCCGGCAACACTGACTGATACGAGGGCATCGTTCCTCCCTCGTTCCCTCCCCGGATCGGCCCGCTGAACGCGGGTCGATCTGCGTGTGGCGCCGGTTTCGGGAGGGCGTCTTCCACCGTGGACCGCTCCCGTTGGCACGCCTGGGGCGTTTCGCCGGCGGCTTTCGCTACCGTCGCGTGGCGATGTTCGGCCTGCGGATCTCCTGGCGCGCCTTGACCGGGTGGGTTGTGGCGAGCGCTGCCGTCGTGGTGCTCGCGGTTGTCGGCCTGTCGGGCAGCAAAGGCGCCACTGGCCGCGCTGCGCCGGCGCTGCCGAACGACCGGCTGATCGGCCCGCCGGCGACGCTCGCCTCGCTACGCGGGGCGCCGGCGTTGGTCGTGTTCTGGGCCAGCTGGTGCACGCCCTGCGAACAGGAGGCGCCGGCGCTGGAGCGGTTCTGGCGCGGGTTGCGGGCGCACCCCGGTACGCGCGGGACACTCGTCGGCGTTGACTGGAGCGATCCATCGGTTGGCAACGCGCGCGCGTTCGTCCACCGATACGGCTGGACGTTTCCGACCCTGCGCGACCCCGACAATCTGAGCGGCCAGCACTACGGCGTAAGGGTGCTGCCGACCACCTTCGCGATCGACGCGCAGGGACGGATTCGTGCGACGCTGCGCGGACCGCAGAGCGTGGGCTCGTTGGCGCACGCACTGGCGCTCGCGAACGCGTGACCGTCGCCGACGCCGTCCGCGCGGCTGGGTCGAGGCCGTGAGCGCGGGTACGCGGTCCAGCCGCGCTTGGCTGTGGCAGAGCACGCGCCGACCGGGCCGTAGGCGATGCTGTCCGCCATGTGGGCACGGGCGACTGCGGCGGTTACGATCTTCGCCGCGGTCTCGATCGTCGGGTCGTCCACGCTCGCTCACGCCCAATCGACTCCCGTGCAACGACTCCCCGCGGCGACAGCGCGGATCGCCGCTCCGCATTTGCCGCGCATCGCGGGGTCTGCGTCGGCGAGTCGACCGCCACGCACTGCTCATCCTCGCCGCCACCGTAGGCACCGCCCGCCGGAGTTTCCACACTCAAGCGGTGTGATCGCGGCGGCCCATTACCTCTCGCTGCGCGACGGGGTGAAGGCATTTGCAGTTTACGACAACCGGCATCGGACCTCGGGGCTCGACACGCACATGCGCTTTCACTCCGCGAGCGTGGTCAAGTCGATGTTGTTGGTCGCCTACCTGCAGACACTCGCGGCCGAGCACCGTGGGCTCAGCGCGGCCAGCACTGGGCTCATGTACCCGATGATCCACTCTTCCGACAACGAAGCTGCGTCGGCGATCGACGCGATCGTTGGCGACTCGGGCCTGGATCGCGTCGCACGCGAGGCGGGGATGATGGACTTCGAGCCAGATGGCGGTTGGTGGGGGTTCAGCGAGATCTCAGCCGCCGACATGGCGCGCTTCTTCTACCTCCAGGACCGGCTGATCCCCGGGCAGTTCGTCGGTTACGCGCGCTGGCTGCTCTCGCACATCGAACCGAGCGAGAGCTGGGGGATACCCGCCGCCGCGCGGCCCGCGGGCTTTGAAGTCTTCTTCAAGGGCGGCTGGCTGCCGATCAGTGAGGGCCTGGTCAACCAGGGGGCGCGCTTGGAGCGCGGTGTCGACACGTTCGCGATGGCGGTGCTTACGCGCGGGGACCCGTCGATGGCCTACGGCGAGGAAACGCTGGCCGGTGTGACCGCGCGGCTAGTGGACGGCCGGTAGGTCGAGGCCCGACTCGTCAGGATTCCGCGTCGTCCGCGTCGCCGTCCAGCTGGCTGCTGCGCTCGCTGTCGGCCTCGCCGTACTCGGCCCGCTGGAGCCGATCGTTCTCCTCCGGTTTGCCCTGGTCGTGCAGGATCGCGTGCGCTGACTGCATGTCCCCGTGGCTGGCGTGCTCGATCAGCGCCGCCTCGCTTTCCTCGAACCCCTCCGCCTCGCCGCCGCCTCCCTCGCGCACCGCCCGCTCGGCTGCCGGCAGATCCTCGTCGCCGGCGCGACCGCCGATCGACGCCGCTTCTTGGGCGGCGAGGTCGGTCTCCTCCTGCTCGTACGGGGGGTCCTCGGGCATCTGGTCGTTGGAGCCCGCGTTGCCGGTTGGCAAGCGCGAACCTCGGCAGAGTCTAGGTGCTTTGCGCCCGGTACGCTTGGAGGGCACGGAGTGTGCATGGCGACGTGGCGGAGTGGCTACGCAGCGGCCTGCAAAGCCGTCTACACCGGTTCGATTCCGGTCGTCGCCTTCAAAAAAGGCCTGCAAATAAGCGCCTTCGCAGTCGTCAGATGCGCAGACGGATGTCTGTCTCCCCAGTACTCTCCCCAAAAGCCGTCTACAGCATGTCGATTTTCCGCTGGTTTGCAGGGGGTTTGCGCACTCTATACAGAGCTTATTGGGGATGGGTTTCGGAAAAGCCGTTTACATCCACCAATGCGGCCACCAGCCGCTTTGTCTCCGATTTGCAGGAGTTTTACGACTGCCGTATCCAGCTTGCCGGTCTCCCCAGAAAAGCCGCTTTGCGGCTTCTCGTCAAACAGTAGAGTCGGCTCGGTGGTCCTCCTCCCACGTAACCCTGCGCAGATCTATGGACGCATCCAGGCGCTACGGGGCGGGCTTCGTCGCGGATACCTCAGCGTGGTCGAGGTTCTCCTCGCCCTCTGACGAGCTCGTGGGGCCAGCGAGCCCGCGGCAAATCGGGCAGACTGATGCTAGCCGACGTCGACAGGCCGCACTCGCTTGTCGCCTTTCCGCTCGTCTGGTCGGGTGTTGCTCGGACGCTCGCTTTCGGTTGGTACTCGAAACGACGGCTGGACGGCGTTCTTCGGGAGAGGGGTCAGTCGGCGCTCAGTGGCGGTCCCAGCAGCGACATGTCGTGCTTCTCGAAGATCGCGGCGACGAGTGCTCGGTCTGGTCGTCCGTTCCGGGTGGCCGGTCCGAGCTCTTCGAAGAACCGGTGGCCGCCGCCGGGCATGAAGACCATGGTCAACTCACCCGGCTCATCGGTCAGGTTCAGGAATGCGTGCGGGATCTTCGAGGGCAGGTAGGCAAAGCCGCCTTCGGCGAGTTCGAAGGTCTCCTCGCCGATATTGACCTTGAAGTGCCCCGACACGACATGGATCGTCTCGTCCTGCTTGTGGTGCACGTGCAGAGGTGGCCCCCCTTTTCGGCGCGACTTCACGATCGGCGAGCTGGGAGAGCGGCGCAACCTCAGCCCCAGCGGTGTGTCGCGATCGGTCGACCGGCTCGCCAAGATCGGGCTCGTCGAGCGGAGCCCGAACCCCAAGGTACGGGCGCAGCCTGTTAGTCGGGCTGACGCCGGAGGGCCTCAGGCGCCCGAAGGGCAGCAGCAGACGCCCAGCCCACGCACTTGAGCTGATTACCGCACAACCAGGGATCACGATCCCCGAACTCGCCGAGAAAATGGGGATCAAGCAGAACTTCCTTTACCGCGTCCTACCCGGCCTCGAGCAGGAAGGCAAGGTCAAGAAGGATGGCCGGGGCTGGCACCCCGCCTGAGAGCATCAAGCAGGCTCGCTTTGGACGCTCGCGTGCCACCCTCAGCGGAGCTCGCGGCGCGGCTTGCTGAACGTGGCGGACTGGCAATTTCGATACCGGGTGACCTGCCGTTCGTCGCGCAGGACCTTGAAGCAAGCCTAGGGGAGCCGGGACTCAGCAGCTTCTGCGGGCAGTCCTTCGCCGATATCGAGACAGTCACCAGACCGTCCGACATCCCACACAACAGGCAATCATCGCAAATCAGCAGCGCTATAGCAGGAGTTCGAATCACACGCCGTGCACTCATGCAAACGACGAGAAGCTGTAACGCTTCGGATCATCAAGGAGCAATCAACCACGGTGATGCACTGGTGGCCTGACAGTGAAGTTGGCTTCGCCGGTGTCCATCTCTTGGGTCGCGAACTCGGGGCAGGGAGTAGGCGTCTGGCCCAACACCGGCGGCGGGCAATACGGACCCTGCTCTAGAAATACAGTCACCCGGTGTGAGCCCCTGCACCATCCGTGAGCCGGTGGTGTCAGGGAGACCCGTTCGATCGCGCCAGCTGTTCCAGTATCGATGGTGGGCGGCTCGGCCGGCGTACACGAGGCTCTCGCGCCGACCGGTGGCGCAGCCTGGACTCGGTAGTCTACTGCGAGCACACCTTGGTGTCCCGGCGCGTCCCGCAAGGTAAAGGTTAGGGTGAAGCGCGTATATCGCCTTCCGATCGTCGGCTGCAGCCGCGGGTGGGTGCGCTCGCCGCTCGGAGCCTTCGGTGGTCCTGAGGACTGGGGCGTGTCGTTGGTAGGCGAAGCGCCCATCACCGTGGTGGTCGCTGTCCCGGTTCCATCAGAACCAGTCGCTTCACCCTGACTCTCGGCTACCGTCGCCGTTGCCACCCCCGCACCCATCACCAGTATCAGAGCAGCGATACGGGTCGCTCGCATGGGTCAAGCGTAGCTCGCGGCTCGCTCCTGATCCAGACGAGGCTCGGAAGCCGAAGCCGCAGCACCCCCGCCGGACCTCCGTTTCCAGAGAGCGACACTCTTCGCAATCCACGACCGCGCTTCGTTATGGACGACGAGGAGCTGTACGCGCTGCCCGACCTGGATGTGCTCGCTCCCGTAGGTGGTTGCGGGCGCGTGACCGTGGGCACCGCCGACGATTGGTGCTCGTCCATTGCTAAATCGCGCTGCCGGTGGTGGTTGATGCTGGCGACGCGGGACCGCACGGCGCGAATGACGCGACCGGCGTATCGTCGCGAGGTCCGTAGGTCAAACCAGATGAAGGGATCTGAACGATGGGAACAAAGGAGAACAAGCAGGCTGCGCAGGACGCCTACGCGGCATTCAGCAGGGGCGACGCAGAGGGCGCGATGCGTAACATCGACGAGTCGATCAAGTGGACCGTGCGCGGCAACAACGCGCTGACCGGCGTCTACAACGGAAAGCAGGCCGTGGGCGAGCTGTGGGGAAAGTTCCTGAGCAAGGACTTCAGCACTGCCCCCCACGACTTCATCGCCGACGGCGACAAGGTCGTGGTCCTCACCACGGTGCATCTCGAGGGCGAGACGACGGAGGGCGCGGACGTACTCACCTACAGGGACGGCAACCTGGTCTCGTTTGACACCATCGGCGACACGCGCGTCGCCGACCGCGTCTTCGCCTCGTAGCGAGGCGGCTTCAGCCGCCGCTCAGCGGTGGGGCGACCGCTGAGCGGTGCTTCGCGCGAAGCGTGGCCAAACGACTGGCGAGCTTCTTCGCACGGCGCTCGTTCGAGATGCGTCCTTCGCTGGGGCTGCGAGCGTCTCGGGAGAGCAGTCCGGCGCTGTCGAGATGGACGAGATCCGAGCGTCTAGCCGTAGGCGTGATGGGTCCGCTCGTAGGACCGTCCGAGCGGCAGTTTGCGGCTGGCGTTGTTTCGGGATGCTGGTGGTCAGAGACTGAGCGCGAGGCGTGCCTTGCGGGCGAAGATAGTGCCGCCCGCGCGTTCGATGGCGGCGAGCAGATCCTCAATGGGTCGTCCTCCCGCTCAGGCTGCTGCTTGTCGTTCGAGAAGGTCGAGCATTCCTTGTGCGTCGGTGTCCAGCACTGGGGCGAGGAACTCGTCGGGAGTGATGACCTGAACCTCATAGCGCTTGAGGCCATCGCGCAGGTAGCCCCGATCGTGGGTAATGAGATAGTCGGCGTCGGCGGCTATGCCAGAGCACACACGTGGGTGTCGGCCGGATCGCTTGGTCAGACCAGCGAGGTCAAGGCCGGAAGCCTGGCTGAGGTCGACGCGCCCCGAGGGGAAGTTCTGCGGTAGGTAGTCGACCCAGCGCTGGGCTGCGTCTGGGGGTAGCCGCTTTTCTCTTCGAGCGATTTCCGCGCCTCGGCGAGAAGCTCCTCGCTCCAGAACAAGCTGAGTAGGCGTAGGTCACGAGCAGCGCGACCTACCAGATCATGCAGGACTCGCGAGTAGATGATGTCGCTGTCGAGGACCGCGCGCGGCCGACCTGCGTGACTCACTCGGGCGGCGCACCCAAGGCATCGAGATCGCGTGACCCTCTCTCCGCGAGCTCGCGACCACGCTCACGCTCCTGCTCGAAGGCCAGCAGCGACGCCAACGGGATCTTCCAGTAGCTCGACCCGGGAAGCTTCTGTGCCTGAAGCTCTCCGCAGCCGATCAGCCGTACGACGTGCTGGCGAGAGAACCCCAGCCGGTCCGCGGCCTGCTGGGGGGAGAGCGTCTCTTGCTCCTCGGCGACGGTCACCGCGATGCGCTTCCCCTCGCTTAGCAGCCGGTCGATCTCCTCGGTCACAACGGCAGCCTGATCACCGGCGGCTGGGTCAAGGTGCACGGTCTTCATCGCTGTCCGAGCATAGCACTAACCTGTCCTACCTGCTCATTCCTGGGCGGATGCCATGCTCGTTCCCACCGCACAACTCTCCCCAAACTCTCCCCAACCAAGCGTCTTCTGGTGGCACCTGAGGGCACCTGACGTCCGCGTAGAGCCGCGTAGATCCACACACGTCGCTGCTCTCATGGGACTGCAAAGCCGTCTACACCGGTTCGATTCCGGTCGTCGCCTCTGTTGCGTGGCTAGGTGGAGTCTCCGATCAGGCCAAGCCGCACGAGGAGGTCCGACTCGCTGAGATAGGAGTGTGATTCCGTGATGAGGTCATCGCGGACTCGTATGACCACACACCAAGGGCTCATCCGCTCGCCTTGGTCGCGGATCTCTCCGAGGATCGCGACCTGATCTACGCTGGGTTGTCGAATCTCGCGTATCACGACCTCGTACCACTGGCCGCTGGCAACCATCGTGTCCCACCACGCGCGAACACCGGCATGGCCTTCGTGGCGCTGCGCACCGGCTAGGCGCGAGGGGTAGCTGACGACGTTCTCGTCTTGGACTGCAAGCATCGCCTGCAGGTCGCGATTGTTATACGCGCCGACGTAACGCTCAGCCAGCGACACGGCCTGCGCGCGTGTCAGCGGCCGTTTGGCCCCCGCTCCCGCCCGCACCGGAGAGCTTGGTTTGTCGTTGGTTGGCACCCACGCTCACGTCCTTCACCTCGATGCTACCCAGCCCAGAAACTGCACGGAGCTAACTGCGCAGGCTTTCCCCGCTGTGACCGTAGCCTCCCTGATTGCCGGCTCTCAGATCGACCCACGCGGGCGGCATCGAGGGCCCTCGATCCCAGCAACCCAGACAGTCCAGATCGCGTGCAATTTGGGAGCGGTCCGGGGGCGTGGCGGCGTGGAAAGGTGTCGAGCGTTGTCTGCGCGGGGACCTACACGATGACGCTCGCGGCCGGCGACGCCGGCTGCTCGAGATCCTCCATCGTGGTGTGACCGTGGCCTTGGAGGCGACGAGCAGCTTGAGGTCGTGCGGGCGGGCGGGTGGCGTGGCGCAGGGCGTCCTCGAGCGTTACTTGTCCCGCCTCAATCGTGCGATAGAGCGCTTGGTCGAATGTCTGCATCCCGTAGTACTCGCCCTGCTCGATCACCTCGGTCAGCTGGCCGGTTCGATCGGGATCGAGGATCATGTCGTGCGCCCGACCGGTCATCGTCAGGATCTCGGCGATCGCCACCGACCGTCCCCGTCTGCCCTTGGCACGAGCCGTTGGGAGAGGATGCCCTTGATCGTGCCGGCGAGCATCGGTCGCGCCTGCAACTGCTGGCCGGGCGGGAAGAAGTCGAGAATCCGGTTGATCGTCTCGGGTGCGTCCAGCGAATGCACTGTCGAGAGCACTAGGTGCCCGGTCTCGGCGGCGGCGAGCGCCGTTCGTCTCGTCGCGCATCTCGCCGATCAGGATCACGTCTGGGTCCTGGCGCAGCACGCGCCGCAACGCGACCTCGAAGGACTCTGTGTCGCTTCCGACCTCGCGTTGGTCGATCGCGCACAGACGGTCGCCGTGCAGGTACTCGATCGGGTCCTCGACGGTGATGATGTGCTTGCAGGCGGTGTTGTTGACGTGCTCGATCATCGCCGCCAAGGTCGTCGACTTCCCGCAGCCGGTGGTGCCGGTCACGAGCACGATCCCCCGCTCCCGCTCGGCTAGCTCGCGCACCACGTCGGGCAGGCCGAGATCCGCGATCGAGCGGATCGCGTTGGGGACGACGCGAAAGACCATCGAGATCGAGCCGCGCTGCATGTAGGCGTTGACACGGAAGCGCCCGAGATGAGGTATCGAATAGGCGAAGTCGAGCTCGTTCTGGCGCTCGAACTCGCTGACGCGCGCGTGGGCAGCACGGCGTGCAGGACCTCAAGCGTGTCGTGGGGTGCGAGCGTGGGCGCCTCGGCGTCCAGCGGTCGCAGCTTGACGTCGACACGCACCAACGGTCTGTTGCCGGCTTTTAGGCACAGGTCCCACCCGCCGGCTCGGACGAGCCGCTCCAGTGCGCCGCCGACCTCAAACGGGCCACCGGCGAGAGTCCCAGCTGCCGCGTCTGACGGGACCGCCGAGATGCTGCCGTTCGTTCGATCGTCGGTCATCGTTGACCTCCAAATTCGTGTCCTTTTCAACCAGGACGGTCGATCGGGCAGGTTGGGCGAACGTAAAAGACCACAACCGCGCGTGGAGGCTCCGCATCCGGCCACCTTTGCTCTCAGGTGCGACGTGGACTTGTCAGCCGACTGGAACGGTCGCCGGACGCGCGTCCAGCCGCTCGCCGGCCGTAGGCCGAACACGCGCGGCGAGCGGAGCAGCATGCCGACGAATCCGCCCGCCGAGCCGACCGAGATGCCGGCGGCGCGCTGATCGATCGGCAGATACTGGCCCGCAAGCTTGCTCACCGCGCTGAGCACGACCGGCTGCGCCACGGCGACAGTGACCTGGCCGGCCATCGCCTAGGCAAAGCTGTCGCCGCCCAAACGCAGCAGCCCACCGAATGCGACGAGCGCTCCACCGCCGGCTAGCATCGGGCGAAACCAGCGATCGAGCAGGATGCCGGATGGGATCGCGAGCACCACATAGAGCAGCGGGAAGATCTCGGCAAGCCAACCGATCGCGCTGACCGAGACGCCATAGTGGCGAGCCACTCGGTTGTGATCGCCGCATATGTGAGCCACAGGACCTGGGTCGCCGCGCAGACGAGCGAGTAGGCGACGATCACCGGCCAACCGTTGCGTCTCATACCGCTCCGTGTTGCCGCCATCGCAGGGATGGTGGGACAGGCCGGGCCTCATCGCTCGAGCTGGCGTGGTGGGTGTCCGGACGGCGCTGCCGCAGTCGGACACCCACCGCCAGAGTCAGGGAGCGGTGACTTCGAAGCTGCCGACCGTCGGCAGCGGGCTGCCCTTCGTGCCTGGGCCGAAGTGCGCGGCGATCGCCTCGTAGAGCGGGCCTTCGCCGCCGCTTTCGCCGCCGACGCTGGTGGAGGTCGCGTAGAACACGCGGCCGGAGTAAGCGGTTGCGCAGCTGGCCTGAAGCGGGACCGTGATCTGCACCCGTGCGCCCTTGGCAAGCGTTTGTTCGCTTGGCTGACTGACGACCACCGCTGGGCCCGAGCAGCCGGCCGGCTGGTGTACCCTCAGTTCGACCGCGTAGGCGCTGCCGGCGCCGGCGATCGCCACCGGGGCATTGAAGTCCACTCGCACAGCGGGCCCGGGCACCGGACTGCCGGAGGCGCCAGAAAAGCTCGCTCCCGATGCCTGCTGCATGAGCAGCGGGGCGGTCGGATGCTGGTCGAGAGCAACAAACGCGGCGTGCACGTCTGCGCTCAGATCGGACGCCGACGGCGGCCCAGCGGGGCCCTCGTGAGCGTGGCATTGGTTGGCGCCCGCGGTGTAGGGGATTTGGCAGCTCGACCCGTCGTCGTAGGAGACGGTCAACACAGCCCCGCCTGGGGCGTGGCTTGCATAGCCGAAAGGACCCTGATAACCACCTGAGGACATCGTCGCGTTGGCTCGGGGCTGTGCTGGCAAAACGATCAGATACGCGCCCAGCGGGCCATACGGCTTGATAGCGAAGCTGCCCTGCGGCGTGCTCACTTCGATGCTCGTCGCGTTAGGGCCGAGCAGGCCGAACGCCACCTGGCGCAGTTCCTGTTGCGCGCAGCGCACGCCCCAGTTCTGCTGGCCCGGTAGGTCGCAGTGCACCTGGTCTGCGATCGCGACGTTTTCACCAGCGAGTGGCAGCGCGTTGGCGGGCACGATCACCGGCGGTCCCGGAAGGAACGCACCGTGCAGCCCGCCGACGGCTGGACAGGCGTCGCTCGAGATGGCGTCTTCGGGTAGGAAGGGGTGAAAGCGGCGATCGGCCGCGTACGCGTAGCCGCCAAGCCCGCCGAGCTGGTCCTGCACGACCCTGCCGGCCTGCAGGCACAGCAGGCCGCGTGTGGTGCGAATCACGCGCATTCCCCAGGCTGGGCCGCCTTCTGGGTCGGCGACCCGGATCGGAAGCAGGCTCAGGCTCGCTGGGACAGGTTCGCCGAGCCCCGTGTTCGGGGTGGCCGGCAGCACGAACGCCGGAGCGACCGGTTCGCCGCTGGAGAGCAGCAGTGCCGCGGTCGCACCGCCGGCCAGCAGCAGCACGGCCCCGATGAGCGCGGGGAGCGCCATCGGCGCTCGACGCCAACCTCGCCACTGCGGGCGCACGTCGCCGGCTGAGGTCTCGCATTCGGCCCATGTGAGCGCCCGGGACAGCGGCGGCGGCGGCGTGTCGATCTGTGGGCATGCCGCGCGCAGACGCCGCTCCAGCTCGATTGGCTTGGTTCTCATACCGACTCCGTTTCTGTCGCGCACGAGCGTTCGTGCGGTTGGTCTTGTGAGCGCTCGCCGGGGATAACTTCAAGCTGTCTACGCAAACGACGGCGGGTGCGGTGCAGACGGACGGCAAACGCCGCCCGCGAGCAGCCCAACGCCTGAGCGGCGTCGGCGGGGGAGAGCTCCTCCCAGTAGGTGAGTAGCAATGCCTCTCGATCGAGCGGCGAGATGAGCCGGAGCGCCTGTGCCAATCCCGCGTCGGGCAGCTCGGCGAACACGTCCAGGTCGGACTCGGATGCTGCAGGCTGGCTGCGCAGGCGTGCATGGAGCCTGTGCCGCCTGCTCTCGCGCTGCGCCAAACAGCCATGGCAGGGGTTCGGGCGGCAACGACTCGCGCCGACGCCAGGCGATCGCAAAGACCTGCGCCACCACCTCCTCCGCGGTATCGCGGTCGCATCGCCGCGAGGCGTAGCGGTGCACCGCGTCCGCGTACTGTTCGTAGAGGGTGGTGAAGGCTCGCGTCTGCTCGTCGTCCATGCCCCTCAATATGGCCGGCAAGACGATGCGGATTACACGAGCCCTCATCTCGTTCAATCTCGTCGGGCTCGATTGCGCGCGCTTGGACATCCGCTCACGGAGGCTTTGGCGCTGGTCGGCGGGGGTCCAGCCGAGTCTTTTCGGACGCGGTCGCGTTGATAGGCTAGAGCGATCCCAGGGCGATTAGCTCAGCTGGGAGAGCGCCGCCTCGACAAGGCGGAGGTCACTGGTTCGAGCCCAGTATCGCCCACTGGTCAAAAGCCCCATTTCATGGGGCTTTTGCGCGTTTGAGGGGCCTCAGGTTCCAATGAGGTTCCGTTTGGTGCGGGCGGTGCGTCGGTGAGCGGACTACCAGTCGATGGGCGGCGCTCCTGGCTCCCAGGCGTCGGCGACGCTGCCGCCTTCGTGGCTCAGGACGCGACCGTAGTCGGCGAGTTGGATTTGGAATGCCAACTCTTCGCGTGGGTCGCGACCTGCGTCGTCTATCCATTGGCGCCAGTAGGCGAGTGCGCTCAGGGTCTCCAGGTGGTGGTGTTGCGCCACCAGCCTTCCTTGAGCGAGGAGAGGACGTGTGGGTAGCGGGCGTGCAGGGCGAGGATCGCTCCCCATGTGAGGCCCCGCCACCCGCGGCTGCCGTCGTAGGGCTCAAGCCAGGAGGCACGGTCGTCGTGGCCGTCGGTGGCGTGGTCGTCGGCTGCGTGTTCGGTCGCTTGCGGTCGATGGGCGTGTTCGCCTTGTTCGGTGCCGGCAATGGCCTGGCGGATCATCTGCGCTGCCACGTTCGCGGGTGGCTCGCCGCCGCGCCTCGCGAGCCGGTCGTTGCTGTGCAACTGCTGCTGGCAGGGTCACCTTGATGCGGCGGCTCGTCTGTCTTGGTGCGTCGTGACTGCCGTGTGTGTGGGTGGGTCTGAATTGGGTCATGTGGTTACTGACCGTTAGCACGGCAAAACGGCCACCCAATTTTGGCCCTCGCTAGGGACCGTTTCGTCCTGTGCATCTGCGGATGAAAAAGCAAGAGCGCCGATCGAGTTTTTCGCGCTCGATGCGGCAAACGGTCGCTCTCGTGACGGTGATGAGGGGACCGGCCAGAACGTCGAGGGGGCG
>DATASE010000008.1:0-2787 GCA_036269375.1 Solirubrobacteraceae bacterium | reverse complement strand
CGGCGGTCAGCTCGACGAGCGAGTCGTTGCGGCGCTGTTGGCAGAGCTGGAAGCCGACACGTTCTAGCGCACCCGGTTGTAGCGCTCGGCGGCCTCGCGCAGTCCCTCCCCGCGCTCCGGCAGCAGCGTCGCGACGACGTGTGCCCAGTAGCGGCGCGCATCGTGTCCCGGCAGCACGAGCGCCGCCAGCGCGCGCAGCCCGTAGGTCCAGGCCGTCAGCAGGCGCACGGCGAGCGCCGCCGTGCGCGAGTGGTGCTTACGCATGTACAGGTCGCGGTTGCGCGCCATCTCGACGATCCGCTCGCGGCCGGCGGCGAGGTCGCTCGACAGCTGCTCGTGGTGAACCGCGCGCGCTCCCGGCACGTACAGCGAGCGCCAGCCCGCGTCGCGCAGGCGGCGAGCGAAGTCGACCTCGTCGGAGTAGACGAAGAAGTCCGGGTCCAGGTAGCCGACCTGCGCGGCGGCCGCGCAGCGCACCAGCAGCGCCGAGGACTGGCACCAGTCCACCGATCGTGTCCGTGTCCCTGTGCTCTGGACGGTGAAGCGGCGGTGCAGCAGCAGCGCGCCCGCGAGCGCGGTCGCGACGCTCGGAAAGCGCCACGCGCAGGCCTGCGGCTCGCCGGGCGCGCCGGAGCTGTCAGGACGCAGCAGCTGGGCCCCGGCACAGGCGGCGTCCGGGTGGGTCTGCAGCGCCTCTTGCAACGCTAGGGTGGCGCCGGGGAGCAGCTCGGAGTCCTCGTTGAGCAGGAGCGCGTAGCGCCCGCGCGCGCGGCGCAGCAGCTCGGAGTCGTTGCGGGCCTTGCCGCGCCGCTGCGGCAGGGCGATCGTCTCATCGACGGTCGGATGCGCGCGCGCCGCCGCCGCCGAACCGTCGCGCGAGCCGTTGTCGAGCACCAGCACCTCGGTCGCGAACGGCAGGCCCGCCCGCTCGCACTCGATCGCGTCCAGGCCGCGCAGCAGCAGCTCGCGCTGCGAGGTGTTCACGACGCAGTAGCTCAGCTCGATCCGGCTCAAATCGGGCCCGATTCCAAGTCGCCCCTGAACCTACCGCCTCGCTGCCCGCTCTTACGCCTGCCTGCCGCGGCGCAACTTGTGGCGGCTTCAACGGTTGATTTTCAAGAAATCACGTACAATGTCATGTCCAATGGCGTCGCGCTTCCATTAGCTGGACTAAGATGGGAGCCTGCCAGGGGAAGTCCGTGGGAGAGGGAGGTCGGGCCCGAGCGGCCACGACAGGTACAGCCATATGGAGGGATCGATGCGGATTCACAACACAACCGCGCGGCGGGTTGCGCGGTCACACAAGAGGGTCGGGGCCCTGGGCGCTGCGGCGCTCGCCGTGGCGGCAGTTGCGGGGACCGGCGCCGCCGGCGCCGCCGGACCGAGCGCCAAAGCAGCCAGCTCGCTGTCGCTGAGCGACAGCGCCAATCTGAGCCTGAACAACCACAAAGGCGTCGAACTGAAAGAGTCGGGCACCGCCAAAGGCAACCTGCCCGGGAAGATCTACATCCAGCTGCGGCTGGCGAATTCCCACAGCGTTACGGCCAAGATCCAGGTCTATCCGAGCGGGGGCTCGGTCAGCGCCAGCGCCAGCGCGACCTACCGCGTGGTGACCTCCTCGAAAGCGTCGTTTGCGGGCACGTTGAACATCACCGGCGGCAGCGGCCGCTACGGGAAAGCCAAAGGCTCGCACCTGAGCTTTACTGGCACCGTCCACCGTCCGAGCGACTCGGTGTCCGTGCATGTCAGCGGCAAAATGTCCTATTAGCGCGCGCGCTCGCGTGGTCAAGGCCATGCGAGCGCAGCGCACCCCGATTGCCGTGCTTCGCGCGGCAGGACTTGCCCTGGTCGCGAGCCTCTGTCTGGCCTCGGTTGCGCAGGCCGCACAGACCGTCAAGCTGCAGGCGTCGTTCACCCCCGACCGTTATGGGGCTTCCACGACGATCAACTTCGGCTTTACGATCTCGAGCAGCGAAGGTGGTCTGCCCTCGCCGCTCACGCATATCGACCTGCGCATGCCGCCGGGGATGAACTACATCACCAGCTCGCTCGGCCTGGCGACGTGCCAGCCGGCCAAGCTCGTGGAACTGGGATTGGCGGGCTGCCCGGCCAACTCGCGGTTGGGGAAGGGCAGCGCCTTTGTGGAGGTGCCGTTCGGCGCCAACGCGGGCCATGAGATCCCGGAAATCGCCGCACTGATGGGCCCGCCGCACAAGGGCAACGTGGTCGTGCTCTTCTACGCCAACGGACTGGCGCCGGTGTACGCGCAGATCGTCTTCCAGGGCGAACTGGTGAGCGGCGGCGGCTCGTTCGGCGAAGACCTGGCGGCGGCGATCCCGCTGATACCGAGCGTGACCAACGGTCCGCCGGTCTCGATCATCAACGTCAAATCGACGATCGGCCCGAGTGGCTTGACCTACTACAAGCGGGTCCACGGCCGGCTCGTCGGCTACAAACCGCAGGGCGTCTCGGTGCCCGAACGGTGTCCGCACGGCGGCTATCCGTTCGCCGCCGGCTTCGCCTTCCTGGACGGAAGCACCGCGACGGCGACCACGCACGTTCCGTGCCCGCCGTCTCGGCGGCGACACAAATAGCCGCCTCGCCCAGTTGATCCCTGACCGGGAGCCGCCTTTGCGCGGCGCCCGGTCAGGTTCTGGGCTCGGTCCTGCGGCAAGGTCGCGGGTAAGGACTACCCGTCCTTTGCGGCAGGGCGGAGGCTCAGCGTGCGGACTCTGGGCCCCTCGGCCTGGTTGTGGTCCCCGCCTCGCGGGGGGTCGAGAGGCTCAG
>DATASE010000007.1:0-12189 GCA_036269375.1 Solirubrobacteraceae bacterium | reverse complement strand
TCCGGGGGTCGAGGTGGGGTCGCGGACGGCGAGAGGACGGGCTGACCCGAGTGCCCCGCCGCGATGACATCAGGAAGATCCTGATCCTCGGGTCGGGTCCGATCGTGATCGGGCAGGCGGCCGAGTTCGACTACTCCGGCGTGCAGGCGTGCAAGGTCCTGCGCGAGGAGGGGTACCGCGTGGTGCTCGTCAACTCCAATCCCGCGACGATCATGACCGACCCGGAGTTCGCCGACGCGACCTATGTCGAGCCGCTGCTGCCGGGGCCGGTGGCCAAGGTGATCGAGCGCGAGCGGCCCGACGCGCTGCTGCCGACGCTCGGCGGGCAGACGGCGCTCAACCTCGCCAAGGCGCTGCACGACGACGGCACGCTTGCGCGTTTCGGCGTCGAGCTGATCGGCGCCAACTACGACGCGATCGTCTGCGCCGAGGACCGCGAGCTGTTCGGCGCCGCGATGGCCAAGGCCGGGCTGTCGATGCCGGCAAGCGCGATCGTCTCCGCGCGCGTCCAGAGGCCCGACGCCCCGGTCGCCGGCGTGCCCGAGGCCTTCCAGCTCGACCTCGCGCTCGGGCTCCAGCGCGCCCGCGAGGCCCTGCCGACGGTGGGGCTGCCGTGCATCGTGCGGCCGGCCTTCACGCTCGGTGGGCGCGGCGGCGGCATCGCCCGCACCGAGCAGGAGTACGAGACGATCGTCAAGCGGGGCCTCGAGGCCTCGCCGATCGGCCAGGTCCTGCTCGACCAGTCGGTGCTCGGCTGGGGGGAGTTCGAGCTCGAGGTGATGCGCGACAAAGCCGACAACGTCGTGATCGTCTGCTCGATCGAGAACGTCGACCCGATGGGCGTGCACACCGGCGACTCGGTCACCGTCGCCCCACAGCAGACGCTGACCGACTCCCTCTACCAACGTTTGCGCGATCAGGCGATCGCGGTGATCCGCGCGGTCGGCGTGGAGACCGGCGGCTCGAACGTCCAGTTCGCCGTCGAACCCGCCAGCGGGCAGATCCACGTGATCGAGATGAACCCGCGCGTCTCGCGCTCCTCGGCGCTGGCCTCAAAGGCGACGGGCTTTCCGATCGCAAAGATCGCGGCGCGGCTGGCGGTCGGCTACCTGCTCGAGGAGATAGCAAACGACGTCACCGGCGTCACCCCGGCGAGCTTTGAGCCGACGATCGACTACGTCGTCGTCAAGTGGCCGCGCTTTGCCTTCGAGAAGTTCCCGGGCGCCACCGCCACGCTGACCACGCACATGAAGTCGGTGGGCGAGTCGATGGCGATCGGGCGCACCTTCGCACAGGCGTTCGCCAAGGCGCTGCGCAGCCGCGAGCTCGACAAGGACCCACGCGTGGCCGAGCGCTCCGACGAAGACCTGCTCGAATCGTTGACGGCGCCGGCGGCCGACCGCTACGAGACGATCCTCGAGCTGCAGCGTCGTGGCGTTCGGATCGAGCAGATCCACGAGCGCACCTCGATCGATCCCTGGTTCCTGCATGAGTTGCAGGCGCTCGCCGAGGATCCCGACGCGGTCTTTAGCGGCGAGCGCTCGTTCAGGTCGGTTGACACCTGTGCGGCCGAGTTCCCGGCCCGCACCCCTTACTACTACTCGGGCTGGGAGCGCGTGCCGAACGGGGGCCGACCCACCCATGAGGTCCAGCGCGGCGAGCGCCCCTCGGTGGTGATCCTCGGCGGTGGTCCCAACCGGATCGGGCAGGGGATCGAGTTCGACTACTGCTGCGTGCACGCCGCGATGACCGTGCGCGAGTCAGGGCGCGAAGCGGTGATCGTCAACTGCAACCCCGAGACGGTCTCCACCGACTACGACACCTCCGACCGCCTCTACTTCGAGCCGCTGACGCTGCAGGACGTCCTCGGCGTGATCGAGGTCGAGCGCGCCGGCGGACCGCTGGAGGGGGTGATCGTGCAGTTCGGCGGTCAGACGCCGCTGAAGCTCGCCGCGGGCCTGGCTCAGGCGGGCGTGCCGCTGCTCGGCACGAGCGTGGACGCGATCGACCTCGCCGAGGACCGCGCCCGCTTCGGTGCGCTGCTCGAGCGCCTTGGCTACCAGGCGCCGCCGTTCGCAAGCGCTGATTCGGTCGAGCAGGCGCTCGACTGCGCCGAGCGCGTCGGCTACCCGCTGCTCGTCCGCCCCTCCTACGTGCTCGGTGGGCGTGCGATGGAGATCGTCTACTCGCGCGAGGGGCTCGCCGACTACCTGGAGCGCGAGTCCCCGACGGGCGAGCAGACCAGTGAGCGCCGCCAGGCGCTCACCCCATCCAAAATCTTTCTCGACCGTTTCCTGGAGGACGCGGTCGAGGTCGACGTCGACGCGCTGTGCGACGGAAGCGCGGCGTGGATCGGCGGCATCACCCAGCACGTAGAGGAGGCCGGCGTTCACTCGGGCGACTCGGCGTGCGTGTTGCCGCCGCACTCCCTCGGCGAGGAGATGCTCGAGCAGATCCGCACCGCCACGCGCGAGATCGCGCTCGCGGTCGGCGTCGTCGGGCTGCTGAACGTCCAGTACGCGGTGCACGACGGGCGCCTGTACGTGATCGAGGCCAACCCGCGCGCGAGCCGCACCGTCCCGTTCGTCTCAAAGGCGATCGGACTGCCGCTGGCAAAGCTCGCGTGCCGGCTGATGCTCGGCGAGCGCCTGTCCGCGCTCGGCCTGCCGGCGGGACCCGAGGGGGTCGGCTACGGCGAGCACGTCTCGGTCAAGGAGGCGGTGCTCCCGTTCGACCGCTTCGAGGGCACCGACTCGGTGCTCGGCCCGGAGATGCGCTCGACCGGCGAGGTGATGGGCGTCGCGCGCGATTTCCCCACGGCGTTTGCCAAGGCCCAGGCCGCCGCCGGCTCGCCGCTGCCGACGGGGGGGACGGCGTTCATCTCGGTCACCGACACCGACAAGGCGGGCGCCTTTGCGATCGCCCAGATCCTGCACGACAACGGCTTTGCGATCCTCGCCACGCGCGGCACCGCCAAGGCGATCGCACGGATGGGCGTGCCGGCGCAGCCGATCAACAAGATCGGCGAAGGCTCGCCGCACGTCGTCGACCGGCTCGAGCGCGGCGAGATCGACCTGATCGTCAACACCCCGACCGGCCTCGGCGCGCGCAGCGACGGCTGGGAGATCCGCCGCGCCGCGGTGGCGCACGGCATCCCGTGCCTGACCACGCTCGCGGCCGGCGTCTCGGCCGCGCGCGCCGTCGCCCAGGCGATCAAGCACGGCGAGCCCGACGTGCTCTCGCTGCAGGAGCTGCACGAGACCGCGAGCGCCGGCGAGGCGCGCCCCACGGCGGGGCGTAAGCAAGCGGCGTGAGCGCGCCGCTGCAGCGACGGCTGCTGACGCTCACCGCCAACGAGCGCCTCGGCGCCTACCGCGTGCTGCGGGCAGTCGACCCGGGCCCGCCGCCACGGGCAGGCCAGTTCGCGATGCTCGCCGCGGCCGAGCGCTGGGGCGGGGGGGAGGACGAGCGGCCGCTGCTCGCGCGCGCGTTCTCCTATGCACGCTGGCAAGAGGGCGAGGCGCACTTCCTGCTCGAGGACGTCGGTCCCGGCACGCACAGGCTCTGCGAGCTGGGCGCCGGGAACGGTCTGTGGCTGCTCGGCCCGCTCGGCAGGGGCTTTGAGCTCCCGCCCGAGCGCCGCCGAGCGCTGCTGGTCGGCGGCGGCGTCGGGATCGCGCCGCTTGCGATCTGGCAAGACGCCCTTGACGAGGCCACCGTTCTGCTCGGCTTCCGCGACGCCGCCCACGCGCACGGCGCCGGGCTCTGCCGCGACGCGCTGCTGGCCACCGACGACGGCTCGCACGGCCATCATGGGCGTGTCACCGACCTACTCGAAGCCGAGCTCGATGCGGACGCGCACGCCGTCGTCTACTCCTGCGGGCCGCCGCCGATGCTCGAGGCCGTCCGCGCGATCTGTGCCGTGCGCGACGTGCCGGCGCAGCTGGCGCTGGAGGCGGGGATGGCGTGCGGCTTTGGCGCCTGCTTTGGCTGCGTCGTGCCCACGCGCTCAGGCTACGCGCGCCTGTGCGTCGACGGCCCGGTGCTCGACGCCGCAGAGCTAGAGCGCGTGGAGTGCCATCCCGCGAGCGCTCCCGCCGCGAGCGGCACGCGTACGGCGGGAACGGTCCGTTGAGCGTCGACTTCTGCGGGCTCACGCTCGCCCACCCGGTGATAAACGGCTCGGGCACGTTCGACGCGATCGCCGCCCGGCGCGTGTTTGGCGCCGCGCTTGACGAGCGCTTTCCCTTCGCGGCGTTCGTCTCAAAGACGATCACCCTGCAGCCCCGCGCCGGCAACCCGCCGCCGCGGCTGTGGGAGGCCCCCGCCGGCCTTGTCAACTCGATCGGGCTGCCCAATAAGGGTCTGCAGCGCTATCTCGCCGAGGACCTGCCCGAGCTGGCGCGACTGCCCGCACCGTTGATCGTCAACGTGATGGGCTCCAGCGCAGCCGAGCTCGAGGCTCTGGCGTCGGCGTGCAGCGCACGCGCGGAGATCTCCGCGATCGAGCTCAACGTCTCATGTCCAAACGTGAAGACTGGCCTTGACATAGGCGCCGACCCGCGCGAGCTGGGGAGGGTCGTGGCCTCCGTTCGCCCGGCCGCGGGGACCAAGCCGCTGATCGTCAAGCTGACCCCCAACTGCGCCGACGTGTCCGCCTGCGCCGCCGCAGCGCAGGCCGGCGGCGCCGACGCGGTGTCCTTGATCAACACGCTGCGCGCCTACGCCCCGGCACCGCCGGCGCGGGCGGGACACCCTTCGCCCGGTCCGTGGCTGGGTGGCGGCAGCGGTGGCCTCTCGGGGCCTGCGGTCCGCGCGGTCGCGCTCGCGCAGGTGGCTGCCGTCGCAGCGCGCGTGTCGATCCCGGTGATCGGGATGGGAGGGATCCAGACCGCCGCCGACGCCCGCCGCTTCCTGGAGCTCGGCGCCACCCTGGTGGCGGTCGGCACCGCAAGCTTCTCGGACCCGCTGATCGGCGCCCGCATCGCCGCCGAGCTCGCCGGCCGAGGGCATCGTGTGAGCGGTAACGCGACGCCGTTCTAACCATCGACATCGACCCGCGCAGTCGGGCGAAAATCCCTGCAAAGCGGATGACGACCGTCCACCATCCTCGACATAGCTGAAGCTCAAGTTGAGCTTCATGTGAATTGGGCGGGTTTCGCTTGCGCGGCGCTGGCGGGTGTGTAGACTCGCCGCCCATGCCGACCGCCACCGGCCCGCTCGCAGCGACGCTCGCCACCAAGCAGCAGGCCGCGCCGGAGCGATCGCTCAACCAGCGTCTGGACGCGCTGGCGCGCGCCAACCAGATCCGCACTCAGCGCGCCCAGCTCAAGCGCGACCTGAAGGCCGGACGGCTGTCGATCCACACGCTGCTGCTCTCCCCGCCCGAGTACGTCGAGACCGCAAAGGTGTTCGACATGCTGCTCGCGGTACCCAAGTACGGCCGCGTCAAGGTCAACAAGATCCTGACCAACTGTCGCATCAGCCCGAGCAAGACGATCGGCGGCCTCTCAGAGCGCCAACGTTCCGAGCTCACCTCCCTGCTGCGTCGCTGAGCTGCGCACCACAATCGAGGCTCCGGCCGCCGCGGGTCGCACTAGGGTCTCGCGCGTGGCGCGCGTGTTCGTGATCACCGGCCCCTCGGGGGTCGGCAAGGGGACCCTGATCCGGGGGCTGATGGAGCGGCTGCCGGAGCTGCAGCTGTCGGTGTCCGCGACCACCCGCGCACCGCGGCCCGGCGAGACCGAAGGCGTGGACTACCACTTCCTCTCGCCCGAGGAGTTCGAGCGGCGCGTGCAGGCCGGCGAGTTCGTCGAGCACGCCGACTACGCGGGCCGCCGCTACGGCACCCTGCGCAGTGAGCTCGCGCGGCGTGTGGCCGGCGGCATGCCGGCCGTGCTGGAGATCGAGGTGCAGGGCGCCAGCCAGGTCAGGGCCGCGATGCCCGAGGCGGTGCAGGTCTTCATCGCGCCGCCCTCGCTTGCTGCGCTGCGCACGCGCCTGGTCGGCCGCGGCACCGACGGCGAGCAGGAGGTCGAGCGTCGGCTGCGGGTCGCCGAGCGGGAGCTCGACGCGCGCTCGGAGTTCGCTCACGTGGTCGTCAACGACCGCCTGGAGGACGCGCTCGCGCAGCTCGTCGGGATCGTCTCGGGGCAGCTGAGCTGACGGGCCGCGCGCCGCGAGCGACTACACTGGTCGCGCCCAACCGCGAAAGGCCATGTACAGACGATGATGACCTCACCCCGCATCGACAACCTGCTCGAGAACGTCGACTCCAACTACGCGAGCGTCCTCGTGGCAGCCAAGCGAGCCCGCCAGATCAACAGCTACTACCACAACCTGGGCGAGGGGGCCTTCGAGGAATTCCCGCCGCCGATGATCGAGACGGCCTCCAAGAACTACCTGACGATCGCCCTGGAGGAAGTGGCGCAGGGCAAGATCAAGTACCACTACCGCTAGGACGCCCGTCGGTCGGCGCGATACTGCGTCCTCCCTCCCTTGTGTGCTGGCCGATTGGAGGTCCCGCTGACCGCCGATCGGCACACCGCGGTCGGTGCGTCCTTGTCTCGCCTGCCCAACAGAGGTCCTAGCCGCCGGTCGCAACTTCCGCGGCATGGTTTGCACCGCGCCACCAACCACTGGTAAGACCACCTCATGAGCAAGATCCTGCTCGGGGTAAGCGGCGGCATCGCCGCCTACAAGGCGCTCGAGCTGACGCGGCTGGCGACGGCTGCGGGGCACTCGGTGCGCGTCGTGCAGACGCCCAACAGCCAGCGCTTCGTCGGCGCCGCCTCGTTTGCCGCGCTGACCGGCGCGCCGGTGCTGACCGACGAGTTCGAGCAGGATCCGGCCAGGGGGGCGTTCGCGGGCGATAGCCCGCCCTCCCACCAGCCGCTCAGCCACCTGCAGCTGGTCGCAAACGCCGACCTTTACCTGATCGCTCCGGCCTCTGCCAACACGATCGCAAAGCTCGCGGCCGGGATCGCCGACAACCTCCTTTGCAGCTGCGCGCTGGCAGCCGATTGCCCGCTTGCGCTGGCACCGGCGATGAACAACCACATGTACGAGCACGCCGCCACGCAGGCGAACCTGCAGACCCTGCGCTCGCGCGGGGTGCACGTGATCGACCCCGACAGCGGGCGCCTGGCCTCGCTCGGCGAGCACGGTGTCGGTCGCCTGGCCGAGCCCGCGCGGCTGCTGGCCGAATGCGAGTGCCTGCTCGCGAGCGCCGCCGAGGACGACGACGGCGAGGCCACCGCGGCGACGGCGACGAGCGCCTGGCGTGACCTGCGCGTGCTGATCAGCGCCGGCGGTACGCGCGAGCCGATCGACGAGGTGCGTTTCCTCGGCAACCGCTCCTCCGGGCGAATGGGCGCGGCGCTTGCGGACGCGGCGCGGCGACGCGGGGCGCGGGTGACGCTCGTGGGCGCAAACCTCGCCGTCACACCGCCGGCGGGGGTCGAGACCGTGAGCGTCGCCACGGCGGCCGAGCTCAGCGACGCTTGCGAGCAGCGCTTTGCCGACTGCGACGTGCTGCTGATGGCGGCCGCGGTCGCCGACTACCGGCCCGTGAAGGCGCACCCCGGCAAGATCAAGAAGGGGGAGCGCGAGCGGATCTCGCTCGAGCTCGAGCGCACCGAGGACGTGCTCGCCGGCCTTGCCGCGCGGCGACGACCCGGTCAGACGATCGTCGGCTTTGCCGCCGAGCACGGCGAGGAGGCGGTCGAGATCGCCCGTTCAAAGCTCGCGCGCAAGCAGCTGGACGCGCTCGTCGTGAACGACGTCTCGCGCGCCGACATCGGCTTCGAGGCCGATCACAACGAGGTCACGATCCTCACCCCTGGCGGCGAGCAGGCGATCGCGCGCACCCAGAAGAGCGGCGTCGCCGAGGCGATCCTCGACGCCGTGCAGCGCCTGCGCGCGCCCGCCTGAACACACCAACGCGGGCGCCGATCGCGCCCGGCGAGAGCCGCTGCGCTCGCCTGTACAGTGAAGGCATGGACAGCGTCTACGAGCTCTACCGGCGTGGATGTGACCTGCTCGCCCACGGCGACCACATGGCGGCGATCGTGCCGCTGAGCAAGGCGCGCGAGCTCGAGCCCGACAAGGCCTCGATCCGCGAGGCGCTCGGACGAGCGCTGTTTCACGCCCAGCGCTACGAGCGCGCGGCCGAGGAGTTTGGCGCGCTCGCCGACGCCGCGCCGACCGACGACTACGCGCTGTTCTGTCTCGGGCGCTCGATGCAGCTGCTCGGCCGCCACCGCGAGGCCTGCCACCCGCTTGCGCTGGCCTGCTCGCTGCGGCCCACGCGCGCCGACTACCGGCTGTACCGCGAACGGGCCCGCCGCGACGCCGCGCGCGCCTGAAGACCTCAAACTCAAACCGCGAGGCGCCCGGGACAACGGGCAGCCGGCCGCTGCTATGCTCGAATGAGAGCTTTCGAGTCGTCGCAGGGGCGACGGCTGCAGTACCGAAAGTGGGCGCCCGCCCGCTTTTTTTACGTCTTGGTGTCCCTGGGAAGAGAGTCTGAAGGTCGATGTCAGCGGTGCAAACGGAGATAGAGGAGCGGCTGGCGCTGTCCGAGCCCGAGGTCGAGGTGCTGCTCGCCGAGGAGCTGCCCAATGGCACGCTCAGGGTCTTCATCGACCATCCCGAGGGCGTCACGCTCGGCCTCTGCGAGCGCATCACCGGGCACCTGGCGGACGTGCGCGAGCGCTACGCGCTGGAGGTCTCCTCGCCCGGCGCCCGCCGTCCGTTGACCAAGCCGAGCCACTTCCGCCGCTACGTGGGGCGCCGCGCGCGGGTGCGCGGGAGGCGCAACTACACCGGTGAGCTCGTCAGCGCCGGCGAGAAGGAGATCACGCTGGCCGCACCCGAGGGGATCGTCGCGATCCCCTACTCGGAGATCCGTCGTTCGAACCTCGTCGAGGAGTAGGAGAGACAACCTATGTCACGCGAGATCCTGGAAGCCATGCACGCACTGGCGCGCGAGAAGGGCATCGAGTCCGAGAAGCTGATGGTGGCGCTGGAGGACGCGCTGCTCTCCGCCTACAAGAAGCAGCCGGGCTCTGCCAAGTACGCGCGCGTGGAAATGGACCGCGACACCGCGGACTTCCGCGTCATCGAACTCATCATCCCCGAGCGCCTGGAGGCGCATCTGATCGTCGAGACGATCGACGAGGGCACCACGGTCGACCCCGAGACCGGCGAGCTGCGCGAGCCCGAGGAGCCGGAAATCGACCCCAAGAAGTTCGAGGAATACCGCGACCAGATCGACGAACGCGACGTCACGCCCGACGACTTCGGGCGGATCGCCGCGCAGACCGCCAAGCAGGTGATCCTGCAGCGCATCCGCGAGGCCGAGCGCGACATGATGTTCGAGGAGTACCGCGACCGCGTCGGCGAGCTGATCACAGGCATCGTGCAGCAGTCGGACTCGCGCTACACGCTCGTTCAGCTGCGCGAGCGCGTCGAGGCTCTGCTGCCCAAGTCAGAGCAGGTCGACGGCGAGCGCTACGACCACTCGCAACGGATCAAGGCGGTCATCAAGGAGGTCTCACCCTCCACCAAGGGGCCGTCGATCATCGTCTCCCGTAGGGATCCGGAGCTGATCAAGAAGCTGTTCGAGCTGGAGGTCCCGGAGATCGCCGACGGGCTGGTGGAGATCGCGGGCGTCGCGCGCGAGCCCGGCTACCGCTCGAAGATCGCGGTCGTCTCCCACGCCGACGGCGTCGACCCGGTCGGCGCGTGCGTCGGGCCGCGCGGGTCGCGCGTGCGGATGGTCGTCTCCGAGCTGCGCGGCGAGAAGATCGACATCATCCCCCACAACGACGAGCCGGCACGCTTCGTCGCCAAGGCGCTCTCGCCGGCGCGCGTGCGCGAGGTGCTGGTCGACGACGAGGCCAAGCAGGCGACGGTGATCGTCCCCGACGACCAGCTCTCGCTTGCGATCGGCCGCGAGGGACAGAACGCCCGTCTGGCCGCGCGCCTGCCCGGGTGGCGCGTGGACATCCGCTCGGAGACCGAGTTCGCCGCCGAGGAGGCCGAGCACGGCTACGAGGAGGAGGAGCTGCAGGGGCGCTGCGCGGCGGTCCTCTCAAACGGGCGCCGCTGCCCCAACGCCTCGCTGGCCGGCTCGCGCTACTGCGGGCTGGAGTCCCATCAGGCGCTCAGCGAGATCGACTCCGACAACGTCGCCGACCTCTCGCCGCTGGCCGAGCCGGGGATGCGAGCGGAGCGAGTGTCACCCGGCCTCGGTAGCCCCGACGCTCCCGAACACGCTCCGCCGGTCGAGGACGCTCCAGTCGAGGCGCTGCTGGAAGGTGAGGCCGAGGCGATCGAGGCAGCCGAGGGCCTGGACGCCGCCGCTGTCGCTGGGGAGTCAAGCGAGGCCGCGGGGGAGCAGGCGTCATAGCGGCGCACGTACCCCGACGCCGCTGCGTCGGCTGCGGGCGCACGGCGCCGAGGACAGATCTCGTCCGCTTCGCAGCGGTGCGCTGCGACTCCGGCCGTTGGCTGGCGGCGCTCGACAGCGCCGCAACGCTGCCCGGCCGCGGCGCCTATGTCTGCCGGGGGCCTGCAGCCGGCGGGCCGAGCGAGGATTGCCTGCGGCTCGCCTCGCGAAAGGGTGGGCTTCAGCGCACGCTGCGCCGCGCGGTCGAGCTGCCCGCTGAGCTGAGCGCTGCCGTGTCCGTAGAATCGGAGAGCCGATGAGCAAGAAGCGCGTCCACGAAATCGCCAAGGAGCAGGGAATCTCGAGCAAGGAGCTTCTCGAGAAGCTGGCTTCGGTCGGGGTCGCGGCTAAGGCCGCGGCTTCCTCGGTCGAGGAGGCCGATGCGCTGCGGGCGATCGGCGCCGGCAACGGATCGGCGGCCGCCACGGCGCCCGCTGCGACGGCGGCCAAGCCCTCACCTACCGCCGCACCGACCGCCTCAAACCCGCCTACGGCAAGCGCTTCGGCGCCGCCAGCGTCACCGGCGGCGACTAGGCCCGAGCCTTCCTCAGCCGCCTCGGCGCCACAGGGGTCTTCCGCGGCCCCAGCGGCGCCACCTCCGTCTTCCTCTGCTGCTGCAGCGTCGCCGCCGGCCGTTTCGACCAGCC
The DNA here is from genome assembly GCA_036269375.1 of Solirubrobacteraceae bacterium. Taxonomy (GTDB): domain Bacteria; phylum Actinomycetota; class Thermoleophilia; order Solirubrobacterales; family Solirubrobacteraceae; genus Palsa-744. Next base: position 1,089 of record DATASE010000007.1, on the reverse strand, counting down.
CCGCAACTCCAGCGACGGCCTCTCCGACGGCGAGCCCGGACGCTTCGGCACCGGCCGGCGGCGCTCAGACGGGGCAGGAGCGCGTGCGTCCGACTCGCGACTCGCGCACCGGCGAGCGCGCTCCGGGCGGCGCCGGTCTCGGTGGGCGCAGGCGCGTGGTGATCGACTCGCAGGCCTCGCGCCGCCAGCAGGGCGGGCCCGCCAACCAGCCCGTGCGCCGGCCCCGGCGTGGGCGGCGCAGGCGCGGCACCTACGACGAAACGATCGCGCCGATCGACACCGCAGCGATGGAGGCGACCGACACGATCCGCGTCAATTCCGGCTCTACCGTCAAGGACGTCGCCGAGTACCTCGGCGTGGCCGTGCCGGAGGTGATCAAGAAGCTGATGACGCTCGGCGAGATGGCGACGCTGACGCAGACGCTCTCAGACGACGCGATCCAGGTGCTGGCCGACGAGTTCGACAAGCAGATCGAGATCGTGCACGCCGCCGACGAGGTCGAGGTCGAGCCGGTGTTCCAGGACACCGACGAGGATCTGGTCGAGCGACCGCCCGTGGTCACGATCATGGGGCACGTCGATCACGGCAAGACCTCGCTGCTGGACGCGATCCGCGAGACCGAGGTGGCTGCGGGCGAGGCGGGCGGCATCACGCAGCACATCGGCGCCTACCAGGTCAGGCACGCCGGCAAGCAGGTCACCTTCCTGGACACGCCCGGGCACGAGGCGTTCACCGCGATGCGTGCGCGCGGTGCGCGCGTCACCGACCTCGCGGTGATCGTCGTCGCCGCCGACGACGGCGTCAAGCCCCAGACCAAGGAGGCGATCGACCACGCCAAGGCCGCCGAGGTGCCGATCGTCGTCGCGGTCAACAAGATCGACAAGGAGGGCGCCCAGCCAGAGCGGGTTCGTACCGAACTGACACAACCGGGGCTGCAGCCATCGGAGTGGTGGGGCGAGACCGAGTTCGTCGACGTCTCGGCCAAGACCAAGCAGGGGCTCGACGATCTGCTCGACACGATCCTTGTAATGGCCGAGGTCGAGGAGCTGCGAGCCAATCCGAACGCACCAGCGTCTGGAACTGTGATCG
>DATASE010000006.1:0-11636 GCA_036269375.1 Solirubrobacteraceae bacterium | reverse complement strand
ACCGACAGCGCCGCACCGCCACGGGCGTCGCCGTCGAGCTTTGACATCACCACGCCGTCGAACTGGACTGCCGTGGCGAACTGCTCGGCCACCCCAACCGCGTCCTGGCCGGTCATCGCGTCCACGACCAGCAGGACGTTCTCGGGCTGCACCGCGTCGCGGATGCGCACCAGCTCTGCCATCAGCTGCTCGTCGACGTGCAGCCGTCCGCTGGTGTCGACGATCAACACGTCCTTGCCCTCTTCGCGTGCGCGCTGCAGCGACCAGGCGGCGATCTCGACGGGATCGACGTCGGTGCCGCGCTCGTACACGGCCGCGCCGGCCTGCCCGGCCACCTTGACCAGCTGGTCGACGGCGGCCGGCCGGTAAACGTCGCAGGCCGCGACCGCAACCGAGCAGGAGTGCTGCTCGTGCAGGTAGCGCGCGAGCTTGGCGGTCGCCGTCGTCTTGCCGGACCCCTGCAGACCCGCCATCAGGATCACGGTCGGCGGGCGCGAGGAGAACGCGAGCGTCGCCGCCTGCTCCTCGGCGCCGTCGGCTGACCCGTCTGCGAGCTGGCCAGGGGGCGGCCCGCTCGGCGACCCTCCCATCAAACTCGTCAGCTCCTCGGCGACGATCTTGACCACCTGCTGGCCGGGGTTCAGCTTGCCGACGATCTCCGCGCCTTCGCAGCGCGCCTTGAGATCCCTGGTGAAGGCGCGCACGACCTTGAAGTTGACGTCGGCCTCGAGCAGCGCCAGGCGGATCTCGCGCAGCGCGGCGTCGACGTCGGCCTCGCTCAGCGTGCCGTGACCGCGGACGTCGGCAAGCGTTGCCTGCAGCTTCTCGGCGAGCGAGTCGAACACAGCCCGATTCTCGCAGGCCCGCGCGCCGCCCCGGCGTCAGTCGCGCCGAGCTGGGGGCGTCGGCAACTTGGGCCCACCCTCGTCGGCGCGCCGGGCAAGCGCCTCGCCGATGCCGCCGAATGCCTCGGCGAACTCAGAAGGGATCACGAACACCTTGTTTGAGTCGCCTTCTGCCAATTGCGGAAGCATCTGCAGGTATTCGTAGCTGAGCAGCTCGCGCGAAGGTTTGCCCTCGTGGATCGCTTTGAAGACGGTGTCGATGGCCTTTGCTTCGCCCTCAGAGCGCAGCACGGCAGCCTGCCTGTCGCCCTCGGCGCGCAAGACCACAGCCTGCTGCTGGCCCTCGGCGGTGAGGATCTGCGCCTGCTTCTCGCCTTCGGCGGTGAGAATCGCCGCACGACGGTCGCGCTCGGCGCGCATCTGCTTCTCCATGGCAGTTCTGATGTCTGCAGGCGGATCGACCGACTTGATCTCAACGCGATTGATCCTTATCCCCCACTTGCCCGTCGCCTCATCGAGCACGACTCGCAGCTCCGTGTTGACGTTCTCTCGGGCGGTCAGCGTCGCCTCCAGCGTCAGGCCACCGATCACGTTGCGCAGCGTGGTCACGGTCAGCTGCTCGATCGCCTGCAGTGGATTGGCGATTTCATAAGTCGCCGAGCGGGGGTCGGTGATCGTGAAGTAGAGCACCGTCTCAATCCCAACGACGACGTTGTCTTCGGTGATCACCGACTGCGGCGAGAAGTTGACGACCTGCTCGCGCAGGTCCACGAGCGGTCGCACCCGGTCGATGAACGGCGTGACGATTGTCAGGCCAGGCTCGAGCGTGCGGCTGTAGCGACCAAGACGCTCGACGACTCCTGCCCTGGCCTGCGGAATCACCCGAATCGTGCGCGAGGCCATGAACAACATGAACAGCACGACGACGACAACGACGATCAGCGCGACCACTTTGGCACCCTCCCTCTCATTCGACTACCGGAATCGGCCCGATATCTTCCCGCTTTGAGCGGCGCGGGGCGCAGGCCCTCAAGCCAGCCCGCCACCGCGCCAGGTCCGAGGCAGCCCATCGGCGCGGGCTCAGTGCATGACGAGAGCCGTGGCACCACGAATCTCCACCACTTCGACGCGCTCCCCCGGATCGAAGACCTGGTCTTCGTCGTAGCTGCGCGCCGTCCACACCTCGCCGTCGATCTTCACGCAGCCGACGCCCTCGTCGTTGGCGATCCGCTCGAGCACGATCGCTCTGCGACCGACCAGCGCGGCGGCGCCGGTGCGAATCGCCGGCGGCAGGCGACGGTGGCGCCGCGCGACCGGGCGCAGGGTGGCAAACACGATCCCCGAGGAGAGCAAGAACACGATCGCGCTGAGCGCCACCCCGACCCCGAGCAGGCTGACGAGTGCCGCCAAGGCGGCGCCGAGCGCGAACGGGGCCAGGTAGAAGCCCCCCTGGTGCATCTCGCCGACGCCGAGCGCACATGCCGCGACCAACCACACGATCCAGCTCATACGACGATTATCGCTCAGATATCAGCGCGCGCGCGAACTCGTCCGGGTCGAACGGACGCAGGTCCTCGATCTGCTCGCCGATTCCGATCAGCTTGACCGGCAGGCTCAGCTCGCGCGCGATCGCCACGGCGATGCCGCCGCGCGCGGTCCCGTCGAGCTTGGTCAGCACGATGCCCCCCACTCCAGCCGACTCGGCAAACGCGCGTGCCTGGCGCAAGCCGTTCTGACCCGTCGTCGCGTCGATGCTGAGCAGAGTTTCGTGCGGCGCGCCATCCAGCTGGCGCGCGATCACGCGACGAACCTTGGCGAGCTCGGCCATCAGGTCCTCCTGTGTGTGCAGGCGACCCGCAGTGTCGACGATCACGACGTCGGCGCCCTGCGCTCGCGCTCGCGCGACCGCCTCGAAGGCGACGGCGCCGGGGTCCGAGCCCTCGGCGCCGGTGACGATCTCACAGCCGGCGCGCTGCGCCCACTCGCTCAGCTGCTCGGTAGCGGCAGCCCTGAAGGTGTCGGCGGCGGCCAGGACCACCTCCAGGCCGAACTGTCGCTGCAGGTGCCATGCCAGCTTGCCGAGCGTGGTCGTCTTGCCGGTGCCGTTGACGCCAACCATCAGGATCACGGTCGGCTTCGCACGCAGATCGATCTGCCACTCCTCGCTGCGAGCTGCGTCTGCCAATAGCTCGACGAGCCGCCGAGAGAGCTCCTCGCCGCCGGCAAGGCCCCCGTCGGTCGCTTCGCGCTCGAGCGTCTGGACGACCTCGGCGGTGCTCGTCGCTCCCACGTCGGCCATGATCAGCGCCTCCTCCAGGCGCTCCCAGGTGCTCTCGTCGAGCGTGCGAAACAGCGTCGCCTGGATCTCCGAGCCGAGCGCCTGACGCGTCTTTGTCAGGTTCTCGCGCAGACGACGAAACAACCCGCGCCGACCCTCGCCTCCCTGCTCGGCGCTCGGGCTGTGCGCCGAACCGTCGAGCAGGAACAGGTCCGTCCAGTCTCGGGCCATCGCCGCGGCTCAGGCTACGGGTGCGGGCCCGCGCGCCGTATCGATCGCGGCGTCCGCCCCACCCTCCGCAGCTGCTCCACCAGGCCGTTCGGCCCCTTCGCCTGTCTGCTCGTCGCCATCCTCGGGCTCTGGCGGGCCCGCGATCGCCACCGCGGCCATCTGCACCTGCCCCTGCCCCTCCGCAGGCGGCAGGCGCCGCGAGAGCACCCTGGAGACGCCGTTGTCGGCCATCGAGACGCCGTACAGCCAGTCGGCAGCCTCCATCGTGCGCTTCTGATGGGTGATGACGATGAACTGTGCACGACCGGCGTAGCGGCGCAGCAGGGCGAGGAACCGGTCGAGGTTGAGGTCGTCGAGCGCCGCCTCGACCTCGTCGAGCACGTAGAACGGGCACGGGCGCGCGAGAAAGACCGCGAACAGGAAGGCCAGCGCGGTCATCGACTTCTCGCCGCCTGAGAGCAGCGACAGGCGCTTGCTGGACTTGCCCGCCGGAGTGATCTCGATCTCGACGCCGAGCATCTGCTCGTCGGGGTAGCGCTCTCCCTCGAGCTCTGCCTCGGCGGCCGCCTCGGCGCCGGCGCCACCGTCCTCCTGCGAGCCGGCCATGGGGCTCTGGCCGCCGAGCACCGACCGCTGCGCCGGCTCTTCGGAGACCAGGCGCAGGCGGCCCGAACCGCCCGGGAAGACGTCGCCGACGAGCTCCTCGAAGTTGTGCGCCGCGGCCTGGAAGGTCTCGTTGAAGGTCTCCTGGATCTGTCGGTCGGTCTCGCGTATCACCGTGCGCAGTTCGCGCAGCGCTGTCTCCAGATCGGTGCGGCGTTGCTCGAGCTCCTGCACGTGGGCGAGCGCCTCGGCGTACTCGTCGGCCGCCAGCGGGTTGACCGGCCCGAGCTGTTCGCGCCGGCGCGCCAGACGCTCGATCCTGGCGCGCAGCGCCTGGACCTGTTCTTCGGTCAACGGCTCCGGTGGCTTGGCCAACTCGCGTGGCTCGGGCGTGCCCTGCAACTCGCGTTCCTCCTGCGACTCACGCGACCGTTGTGGCTCGGGCGCGTCGACCCCGACGTCCTCGGAGTCGCCCCCGAAGCGAGAGGACTGCGACGGCTCCAGCTCGAGCCGCTCGCACACGGTGCGCAGCTCCTCCGCGGCCTCGGCGGCCTGGTCGCGCAACCGCTGCGCGGCGACCTCAGCCGCCGTGACGGCCTCGCCCTCGACCCGAAGGGCCGCCTGGATCTCGGCCTCCTGCTGGGCGCAGGCGCGCAGCTCCACGGACACCTGCTCGCCGGCTGCGCGGTCCTCAGCGAGCAGTTGCTCGAGCTGGGTCAGCAGGCCGCTCGTCGCCTCGCCTGCGCTCGCGCAGGCCTGCGCGAGGCGCTGCGCGTGCGGGGCGAGCTGCAGGTCGCGCCCGCGCTGAGCACGCAGGCGCTCGATCCGTGCGCGGCGCGCGGCCTCCTCGGCACGGCGGCGCTCCACGGCGCGGCGCTCGGCCGCGAGCTCCCCCTCCAGCTGGCCCCGGCGAACAGCCAGCGGGCCCTGCTCGGGGGCCGCACGCCGCTGTTCGATCAGCCAGCCGGCGCGACGCTTGGCCTCGGCTGCCTCGGCCAGGCGGCGATCGGCATCGCGCTGTCCTGCGTCGGTGCGCTCGCGGGCCGCCTCTGCCTCGCCGAGCCGTGCCTGTGCGGCCTGCAGCCGTTCCTGCGCGGCCTGCTCGGCGACCACCGCCCGCTCGCTCTCGCCGATCAGGCGGTCGCGCTCGTTGCGCCGTGCGAGCACCCGCTCGGCGCCGCCGGCCGCGACCTGGCGAACCTCGCCCCAACCGGCGAACAGCACACGACCGCCGCGCGTCACGGCCACGCCGGCAAATCCCTCGCGCAGATACTCGATCGCGTCCACCACCCACGCGTCGGCGAGCAGTCCGCGCGCCAGCGCGAGCACCGGCCCGGTGCCTGAAAGGAGGCCCGCGAGCGCCACCGCGCCGTCGGCGGGCGGCTCCGTCGCCGCTGCACCCGCTTGCTCAGCAGCACGCTCGGGGTCCGTGGCGGACGTCTCCGTCGGCGACTGGACCGCAGGGCTCGCCGCCTCGCCAGCCAGCAGCGCCGCGCCGCCGTCCTGGCCGGCGCGATCGAGCAGGCTGGTGGCGCTCGCCAGGTCGGCCACGAGCGCTGCGTCCAGACGGCCGCCGAGCGCGGCCGCGAGCGCCAGCTCGTAGCCCGGCGCGACCTGCAGGACGTCGCTGAGCGCACGCTGCCCGATCGGGGCTCCTGCCACCTGCGCCGACTCGGGTGAGGATCGCCGCTCAGCGTCCTCGCGCGTGAGCGCCGCGCCGGCGTGGCTGCGCAGGAACTGGTTCGCAGCGGCGAGCTCGGCTCCGACCCGCGCGGCCTCGCGACGGGCCGCGTCGGCCGCCGTCTCGGCCTCGCGCAGCGCCGCGCGCGCCTGCGTCGCCGCGGCATCGGCCTGCTCGCGCTCAGCGCGTGCGCACGACAACTCGCCGCCGAGCTGCTCCGCGCGCGTGGCGGCCTGCTCCTGCTCGCCGCGCAGCTCCTCCAGTTCGAGCTGGAGCTGCTCCTCGCGGCGCAGATCCAGCTCGGCGAGCTCGGCTTCCAGTGCAGCCAGGCGCTGCTCGCCGCTCTGCTGCGCTGCGCTCTCGCTCTGCTCGTGCGCTGCGCTTGCCCCCGCTGCATTTGCCCCCGCCGCGGTCGCGACCAACGCCTCCTTGCCCTCCTCAGGCCGGGGCTCGAGCGCGCCCAGCTCGATCGCGATCCGCTCGGCGCGCGCGCTCAGCGTCGCGGCCGTGCTCGCCGCCTGCTCGCCGCGCAGCTGCAGGCGCTCGCGCGCCGAGCGAGCGTCGTAGACCCGCTTGGCGAGCGCGTCGTGGCGCTCGGCGCGCTCGGCGAGCGCAGCCTCGGCGTGGCCGCGCCGCCGCACGACCTCGGCCAGGCGGCCGTCGATCTGCTCGCGCGCCGCCCGCGCCGCGCCGACGCCTTGCTCGGCTTCGGCCAGCTGCTCTGTCGTCGCCCTCACCGCCTCGCGCGCCAGCTCCAGGCGCGCCTCGAGGCTCTGGCGCTCCAGCCGCTCGTGAAGCTCTGCCGCCTCGGCCTGGCGCTTGAGCGGGCGCAGGCGCGTGCGTGCCTCGCGCTCTACGTCGAGCGCCCGGTCGAGGTTCTCCTGGGTGCGCTCGAGCTTCAGCTGCGCGCGGCGGCGGCGCTTGCGGTGCTTGCCAAGACCCGCCGCCTCCTCGATCAGCAGGCGCCGGTCGCGCGGCTTTGAGGTGACTATCGCCTCGACGCGGCCCTGGGAGATGACCGAGTGGGTCTCCTTGCCAAGACCGGTGTCGGAGAGCACCTCGATCACGTCAACGAGCCGGCACCGGGCCCCATTGAGGCGGTATTCGCCCTCGCCGCCGCGATCGAGCCGACGCACGATCGAGATCTCCGCGAACGGAAGCTCGACCGTCCCGTCGGAGTTGTCGAGCACGATCTCTACCTCAGCGGCGCTGCGCGCCTGCACGCCACGGCCACCGCCGAAGATCACGTCCTGCATCGAGGAGCCACGCACCGCCAGCGGCGACTGCTCGCCCATCGCCCACAGCAGCGCGTCGGTGACGTTTGACTTGCCCGAGCCATTTGGCCCGACGACCACGCTTACGCCGGGACCGAAGTCAAGGCGCGTGCGGTCGGGGAACGACTTGAACCCCTTCAGGGTCAGCGACTTCAGGTGCATCAGGCTTCGGAGAGGCCCTCGAGAGCAACGGCGGCGGCCTGCTGCTCGGCGTGCTTCTTGCTGCGACCCTGACCCGTGCCGAGCGGCTTGCCCTCGAGCAGCGCGACCACCTCGAAGGTGCGGTCGTGCGGCGGGCCGTGCTCTTCGGTGACCTGGTAGGCGATCGTCTCGCCGCGGCGGGCGAGCATCTCCTGCAGCGCCGACTTGAAGTCGAGCGGGTTCTCGAGCGAGTGCTCGATCTCCGGAGCAAACGCCGCAACGACCGCCTCGGCGGTCGTCTCGTAGCCGGCGTTCAGGTAGCAGGCACCGATCACCGCCTCGAGCACAGAGGCGAGCACGCGCTCTGTCTCGAGCATGTCGACGTGGCGGCCCTCGCCGTTCTCCGGCGCGGCGGCGCGCAGGCGCTCGGCGACGCCGAGACGTTCGGCGACCATCCGGCAGGAACGCCCCGAGACCGCCTGAGCGCGGATCTTGGTCAGCCTTCCGGCGCCGAAGCGCTCGGCCTCCAGGCGCGGGTACAGGTGGGTTGTGATCGCAAGCGACAGGACGCTGTCGCCAAGGAAGGCAAGACGGGCGTAGGACTCGCCGCGACGCTCGGTCCAGGATGCGTGGGTGAACACCTGGCGCGCGAGCTCGTCGGGCAGCTCGTCGAGCAGTGAGCGCAACGACGCGATGCTCTGCACCTCGTCCACCACAGCCGCCTCGCTCATCGCAACCCGGTCGCTCTCATCGCTGTGAGTGTGCCACGACGAAGTCGACGGCCTGGCCGACGGTGAGGATGTCGGCGGCCCGCTCGTCGGAGATCTGCACGTCGTAGCTGTCCTCGAGCTCCTGCACGAGCGTGTACAGATCGAGCGAGTCGGCCTCCAGATCCTCCTTGAAACGGGTCGTCTCGACTATCCGTTCGGGCTCGAGGTCGAGCTCGTCGGCCAAATGCGCCTGGATCAACAGGAAGACTTCCTCGCGCGTCATCCGTCGGGCAGGCTAGCCGGATCGGCGGACACCGGCGCGCGCCGCAGCGCGCCGGCCTCATGCAGCGCGGCGTGCGTGGCAGCGACGACGTCCTCGCGTGCGCCCAGCTCGGCGCGGGCGACCGCCGCCGCGAAGCCGCGACGCGAGAAGCGCCCGTGCGGAACCACCGCCAGCCGCCGCAGCCCGAGCAGGTAGGCGCCGCCCTGCGCCTCGGGGTCGATCTCGTCGCGAAAGCCGCGCAGCGCCGGGCGCAGCAGCAGTCCGCCGAGCTTGCCGCGGACGCTGGCCGTCGCCGCCGCTCGCACCGCGCCCAGCATCTGTTGGGAGACGCCCTCCATCAGCTTCAGCGCGACGTTGCCGGTGAGGCCGTCGGCGACGACCACGTCGGCGACCCCGGCAACTATCCCGTCGCCCTCGACGTGGCCGACGAAACGCAGAGACCGGGCGGCGTCGAGCCGTGCCCCGGCCGCGAGCACCAGCTCGCTGCCGCGGTCGCGCTCGGCGCCGTTCGAAAGCAGCGCCACGCGCGGTGAGCGCACGCCCAGTACTGCGGTCGCGAAGGCGGCTCCCATGAAGGCGAACTGGACGAGGTGCTCGGCTCGCGCCTGGTCGTTGGCGCCGACGTCGAGCAGCGTCACCGTCCCGGCGGGCGCCGGGATCGGCAGCGCCAGCGCCGGGCGATGGATACCGGGCGCTCGCCTGACCGCGAACAGGCCAGCCGCCAGCGCCGCGCCGGTGCCGCCAGCGCAGACGAGCGCCTGGGCGCGCCCCTCGCCAAGCGCCCTTGCAGCCTGGACGATCGAGGACTGCGGCGTCGAGCGCACCGCGCGCATGGGATCGGGGGCCTTGGCGATCGAGACCGGCGCGTCGACCAGCTCGACTCCGGCCGGCACGGCGCCGATCTCTGCAGCCGGGCCGAACAGCAGCACACGCGCGCCTCGTTCAGCGGCAAGGGCGACCCCGGCCGCGACCTCGGACGGTCCGAGATCGGCGCCGTTGGCGTCGACTGCCACGACCGGCGCCTGCTCGTCTGCGGACGGGCTAGTCGTGGTCGTGGTCGTGCTCGTGCTGCTCAAGCGCGACGATCTCGCGACCGGCGTAGGTGCCGCACACCGGGCAGACGCGGTGCGGGCGGCGCGGCGAGTGGCAGCGCGGGCAAGCGTTGACGGCCGGCGTGCCGATGCGGTGGTTGGCGCGCCGGGTTCCGGTGCGCGAATGCGACTGCTTTTTCTTCGGGACGGCCATGGCCGCAACAGGCTACCAGGCTGCTAGTCGAGCTTCAGCTCTCGCAGCTTGGCCCAGCGTGGGTCGGGCTCGCGCTCGTGGCTGTGCTCGGGGCCCGCTTCGTTCAGGTCGGCCGCGCACAGCGGGCACAGGCCGGCGCAGTCCTCGCGGCAGAGGACCTGGGCCGGTAGCGCCAGCACGAACGCGTCGTGCGCCCAGGCCGAGAGGTCGAGCGTGTCCCCCTCGACATATGGGCTTGACAGCTCCTCGCCCTCGCCGGGCACGTCGACCTCGCGCGCGTCGACCGTGACCGCAAGCCGCGCGTCCTTCAGGCAGCGCATGCACGGGCCGGCGAGCGTCGCGGCAAAGCGCAGCCGCAGCGCATGGCCACCGCCGGTCATCCGCGAGACCTCGAGCGCCGCCGGGACCTGGGGCGGCGCTGCGCCGTAGCGCTCGCCGCCAAGCTCCGACTCCCCGAGCCGCACCGCCAACTCCAGGCGTCGTCCCTCGCCCGAGCTCAGACGCAGGCTCGCGAGGTCGAGATCGTGCACCGCGATGCTCACACGATCAGATTAGGGCAGCCCCCAAGCCGTCGAGACGGTCGTGAGTCGAGCGAGCACCGACGGCGAAGCCGTTGGCCAAGGACGCAGGGAGCGTGGCGTACTAGCAGGTACGCAAGCGACCGAGAACGCAACCGATTGCCGATCGAAGAGACCGCCAATCGGCCAGCGAAGCGCTCACGGCCGTCTCGCTCGGGCGTGCTCGCGCAGCTCACGCTTGAGCACCTTGCCCGTGGCGTTGCGCGGCAGCTCGTCCAGGAAGACGACGTCGCGGGGCGCCTTGTAGCGGGCGAGGTTGGTCTTGACGTACTCCTGGACCGTCTTGGCGTCGAGCGTCAAATTGCCGCGGATCACCACGAAGGCCTTCAGGCGCTGGCCGAACTCCTCGTCCTGCACGCCTATCACCGCCGCCTCCTCGATCGCCTCGTGGTCGGCGAGCAGGTCCTCGACCTCGCGCGGGAACACGTTCTCCCCGCCGGAGACGATCATCTCGTCGTCGCGGCCGTCCACGAACAGGCGGCCGGCGCCGTCCATGCGGCCGACGTCGCCGGTGCTCATCAGACCCGAGACGATCTCCTTGCCGCCACCGCCCGTATAGCCCTCGAAGACCATCTCGTTTGCGACGAAGATGCGCCCGTTCTGCCCGGTTGGGACCTCATGGCCCTGATCGTCCAGGAGCTTGACGACAGTGCCCATCGGCGGCTTGCCGGCGGTGCCGGGGGCCGCGCGCAGATCGGAGGGTGTGGCGATCGTCGCCCACGCCACCTCGGTCGAGCCGTACAGGTTGTAGAGCACGTCGCCGAACGTGTCCATCGCGCGGATCGCAAGCTCGCCGGGTAGCGCCGAACCGCTCAGGGCGATGATCTTCAGGCAGCTGACGTCGTAGCGGGCGATCGTCTCTGGCGGCAGCTCGAGGATGCGCTGCAGCATCACGGGCACGACGGCCAGGGCCGTGGCGCGGTGCTGGGCGACGGCGCGCAGCGTGTCCTCGGGGTCAAACCGGCGGCGCAACACGAGCGTCGAGGACAGCGGCAACGCCAGCGTGAAGTGCGCGTAACCCCAGGAGTGAAACATCGGCGCGGCGATCATCGTCACCTCGCGCGCTTTCAGGGGAATCTTCGAGAACAGGGCGGCGGCGGGCTCAAGTGAGTCCGGCTGTTTGCGCGCTGCCCCCTTTGGGGTGCCGGTGGTTCCGGACGTGAGGATCACGACCTTGCCGTTTTCCGCTGGCGGCGTCAGGTCACTCGGGTCGCCGCGCCCGATCAGGTCCTCGATCATTGGGTCCTCGCAAGGGTGACCCGGCTCGCACCAGCCGACAAAACGCTTGCGGCCCTCGCCGCCGTCCTTGACCAGGTTTGCGAAATCCTGGTCGTAGATCAGCCCGGCCGGGTCCTCGCGGCGCAGTACGTCGGCGATCTGCGGGGCCGCAAACGCGGTGTTCAAATACAGCGCGCTGGCGCCGAGCTTCGAACAGGCGACGGTCGCCTCGACGAAGCCGCGGTGATTGCGGCACATGATCGCCACCCCGTCGCCTTCTTTGATCCCAGCCGCGCGTAGCTCGTGCGCGAGCGCGTTCGTGCGCCGCTGCACCTCCTCGAAGGTGAGCGTCCCGCGCTCGTCGACGATCGCGGCACGCTTGGGAAAACGCGCGGCCGAGCCGGTGTAGGCGGCGGCCGGCGTCGGGCCCCACTGCTTGAGCGCGACGATCGAGCGCACGGCTCGGTCGGGCCGCACGGGGGCGATCATGCCGGTCCCGAGCAGGACCTTGGCGACTTCCAGACGGTGCTTGAGCGGCGACGGCACGCG
>DATASE010000005.1:0-5062 GCA_036269375.1 Solirubrobacteraceae bacterium | reverse complement strand
TCGCGACCATCACCTGCATGTCTTCGTGAAGACGGGAGAGACGCCGAGCCGGTTCCCACGCCGGGTGGGGGTGGCGCGCAAGCGCCCGCTCGGGATCTCCTGAGCTTTGGCTAAGGCACCCCGACTGGCGGCGGCGACTCGCATGGGGCCGACCTCTGGTCGGCCGGCTCGCTAGCGTGCGGGGCGAGATGGGCAAGGTATACGCGGTTGCCAACCAGAAGGGGGGAGTCGGCAAGACGACCACTGCAGTGAACGTCGCCGCTTGTATCGCCGAGGCCGGCTATTCGACCCTTCTCATCGACGTGGACCCGCAGGCCAACGCCACGGTCGGTCTTGGCTTGCCCCGCGGGCAGTTGCCCGGGCTCTACGAGGTGCTGGCGGGGGAGTGCGCCCCCGACGAGGCGATCGTCGGATGCTCGGTCGGGGGGCTGGCGCTGCTGCCGGCTGGTCCAGGGCTTGCCGGTGCCAACGTGGAGCTTCCGCGCATCGAGGGCTTTGAGTGGAGATTGCGCGAGGTCTTGGAGCCGATCCGGGATCGGTACGAGTACATCCTGCTCGACTGCCCGCCTTCGCTCGGCCCACTCACCGTGACCGCATTGGTGGCCGCGGATCGCGTGATCGTGCCGGTGCAGACCGAGTACTTTGCCCTCGAGGGACTGGCTGGGCTATTGGAGACGCTCGAGCTCGTCCGGCGCGAGCTCAATCCACGCCTGACGGTGGCGGGGATGCTGCTCACCATGCACGACAGCCGCACGCGTCTTGGCCGCGACGTCGAGCGCGAGGTGCGTGAGCACTTTTCCGATCTTGTCTTCGCGACGGTGATCCCGCGCAACGTGCGGGTCGGGGAGGCGCCGAGCTACGGTCTGCCGGTCACGCACCACGATCCACACAGCGCTGGCGCCGAGGCGTACTTCGAGCTGGCGAAGGAGGTGGCGGCTCGTGGCTAAGCCCAAGCGGGGCATGGGCAGAGGGCTGGAGGCGATCCTCAGTGTCTCTGGGAGTGGCGAGGCGGTCAGCGCCGATCAGCTGCGCGAGCTGCCGGTCGAGCTGATCACGGCCAACCCCAATCAGCCTCGTCGGCGCTTTGACGAGGACGCGCTGAACGCGCTGGCGGGCTCGCTTGGCGAGCGCGGTGTGTTGCAGCCCGTGCTCGTGCGCCCCAAGCCCGGCGGAACCTACGAGCTCGTGGCCGGCGAGCGCCGCTGGCGCGCTGCGCAAATAGCGGGCCTCACTGAGATACCGGCGCTGGTGCGGCCGCGCGACGATGCCGCCGCGCTCGAGCTGGCGCTGATCGAGAACATGGCGCGCGAGGACCTCAACCCGATCGAGGAGGCGCGCGCCTGCGCGGCGCTGGTTGAGGAGCTCGGGCTTACGCGCGAGAAGGTCGGTCGCCGGGTCGGTCGCAGTCGAGTGGCCGTGTCGAACCTGCTGCGGCTGCTGGACCTTCCCGAAGAGGTGATCGAGGAGATCGAGCGGGGGCGCTTGAGCGAAGGCCACGGGCGCGCGCTGCTGCTCGCCGAGGACCACGCGGCTCGCCGGCAGCTGGCTCGCGACGCGGTTCGCGAGGGGTGGTCGATGCGTGTCGTGGAAGCACGCGCTCGAGCGGCAAATCAAGCGGGCAAGTCCAAGTCCAAGGTGGGTACGGGCAAGGCTGGGGCGTTGCACCCCGACCAGCGCGAGGCGGCAGCGACGATCGCCGAGCGCCTGGAAGAAGCGCTTGGCGCCGAGGTCGCGGTGAAGGCGGTTGGCGGGGGGTATCGCGCAGTGCTGGTCTTCGCCGGGGTGGACGAGGCCGTCGAGCTGGCGGACCGGCTGCGTCAGGGCGCCGGTCGCTGACGATTTGCGGCTTGACTTCCCGCGAAGTCGTGGCCATGGCCGGCCGCTAGAATCGGCGGCCTCGGGCGATTAGCTCAGTCGGTTAGAGCGCTTCTCTGATAAGGAAGAGGTCCCTGGTTCGAATCCAGGATCGCCCATTACGCGAATCCTCCGTACGGGCGCAGAATCAGAAGCCAGACGTGTCCGCCGTTGACCGTCTCTGCGCGGTCTGATGATCTCCAGAATGCGGGGCATGGCCGAAGCTCGCTTCTCGATTGAGACCGGCGAACTCATTGACGGCGTACTCCCAGCGGTGCAGGCAAGCGAAGCCACGAGATGGTGTCGCCGCCATCGTGAAGCATTGGAAGCCGATTGGGCACGCGCGCAGCTAGACCAGCACCCGACCGGGCGCTACGATTGATCGCCCAGATCAGGGTTCTAGCCCCGAGTATCGCCGCCTGAGGGGCTTCGACCTACCGTTCGATTCTGCGGCTCGAGGGTCGCGCGACAGGCTGCGAGCAAATGGCAGCCCTGCCAATATCGCCCGGAATCGACCGCAAAACGCGGGGACCTCTTCCTTATCAGGGACGGCCGGGTTGTGCGGTAGATGGGTAAGAACGCCGCATGGATGCTGAGGATTCGCGGCCGACTGGCGGAGTAGGGTGGGTCCTTGCCGAGGAGCGCGAACGGCGGATCGAACGGCGGCTGCTGGTCGCCGGCTCAGAGTCGCGCCGCTACTAGACCGAAGGCAAGCAGCACCATGGCGGCCGAGCACGCGCGCAGCGCGCCCTCCATCGGCGCGGCGATGCGGGCCGAGTCGAGCGCGATCGTTCTTCCGTCTGCCATGCGCTGCTCGCCGGACACCGCCACGGTTCGCCGCCGCAGCTCGCGCACGGGTGTGCTCAAGCGGCGCTGCACGACGCTGAGCGCCGTGCAGGCCGCGGCGACCAGCAGCGCCTGGGCACTGAGTTCGACTGCTTGTGCGAAGTAAGCGGTCAGCGCCGGGAACGCGCCCCATGCCAGCGCGAATGTCGCACCGTTGTGCAGTCGCCCGCCTGCGAGCTCGAGGTTGTAGGCGGCAACCAGTAGGACGCCGACCGCGACGAACGCGAGTAGCCACGGGGAGATCGAGCGGGCGCCCACCACACCGATCGCGCCCGCGCCCACGAGTGAGGTCGCGGCCAGGAACGTCAGCGTTCGTCCCGACAGGTGCGTTGTCAGCGGACGTCCGTGCAGCTCGTCCAGGGCGTGCGCGGCCACCCCGACCGCGAGCAGAAACGCGACGAGCGTCCAGGCAAGCCGGCCCGCGTCCAGGCGCGGCGCTATCGCGGCGCCGATCGCAACATAGCTCAGGTGCCAGGCCGTGTAGGGCGGGTGCAGCAGCGTGACCAGGTCGCGCCAGCCGCCGGGCCGCAGGGCATAGAAGGCGGGCCGCTCGAGTTCACTGCTCGTCGCCATCTAGCGGTCCCTTCCAGGATGGGACACTGGCTACTGTCGCTCCCCCCAGATGACGATTCCCCCGCCCAGGCTCATCCGCCGAGCGCTGACGCCGCCGATCCCGGCTGCGCGCCACATCGCCAGCTGCTCGGGTAGTGGGTGGCGCTCGTAAAAAGACGGGATGCTGTGCGCCAGGAAGCGGCCGGTGTAGGCCCACTCGCGCGAGACGAGCCGCCCAAGCGTCGGCAGTCCGACGTTCGTGTATAGGCGCCACGCTGCGCGCCACACGCGCCGTGGCGGCACCGCGAACTCCAGCGAGGCGATCCGGCCGCCGGGCCGTACCACGCGTGCCAGCTCAGCCAGCGTCGCCGCCGGGTTCTCGACATAGCGGAGCAGGTAGGTGAAGGTGAGGTGGTCGAACTCGCTGTCGGCGAATGGAAGCCGCTCGGCTTCGCCTTGGACGAGCGTGACGCGCGTCGCGAGCTCGCGATCGCTGGCCAAGCGCTCGCGGGCGCGCCCGAGCATATGCGGGCTCTGGTCGAGCCCCACCACCTCGCATCCGTAGCGGCGCACGAGCGCCTGCGCCACCAGACCGGTGCCGGTGGCCACATCGAGCACGCGCTCCTCGGGTCCAGCCCGTACCGCCCGTACCATCGCTGCGCGCCAGCGGGGGTCTTGGCCAAAGCTGAGGGCCGCGGCCACGGCGTCGTAGTGGCGCGGCAGCGGCGCGAACAGCTCGAGCGCCTCGCGCTTGAGCGTGTCGGCCGCTATGGGCCGCGCGGCGGTCGCCGTAGTGTGGTCGGTCGCAGACGGGCGCACGGTTGCATTCTCCCCGTTGAGGGTCGGAACGATGCACGCGGGCTCGGATGTCGCCTCCGTCGCCGGCGGCATCGGCAGCAGGGCGGCCGCCGCGCAGAAGCGGGGCGCCGGAGCTCGCCGCTAAAGCAAAACAGGGGTTGCTGCCGATCATCGCCTCGTGGCTGCACTGATCGAATCGGGTCGCGGATCGACGCTGTGTGGCGCCCTCGCGGCGTTCGCTCTATGCGCGGCGTTTGCGCTCGGCGCCGCGGCGCCCGCCCACGCCGTGATCGAATCGGTCAAAGAGGGGGCGCAGACGGTCGAAGTCGGGGTCCAGCCGCGCCAGCCAGGTGGGGTGCAGATCGCGCCGCTGCAGTACCACGGTGGCCCGATCGACCCGGCTTCCTACACCTACGCGATCTACTGGGACCCGGTCGGCGAATACCACAACGACTGGATGACCCTGATCGACGGCTACCTGCACGATGTCGGCGCCGACAGCGGAACGCTTGGAAACGTGTTCTCCATCAACGGGCAGTACACGGGGCCTGGCAACACCCGCGCCGGCTACAAGTCGACCTTCCGCGGTGCCTACACGGACACTTTTCCCTACCCGAAAAGCGAACGGTGTGTGGAACCGGCGGGCCCCCCCGTCTGTCTCACCGATGTCCAGATCCGCACAGAGCTGAAGCGGTTCATCGAAAACGAACGCCTGCCCACCGGGCGCGAAGTGATCTATTTCGTGCTCACTCCCCCGGCCGTCACTGTCTGCCTCGACGCGGGTGGCTCCGGGAATTGCTCAGATTCCTCACACGAAGCAGAAGAAGAAGCGACCGACACAGAAGGCTCCGCGGTCGCCGCCGACGGGATGTGCGGTTACCACGGGGCGATCGAACCGTCCTCGGAACACCCGATCGTCTATGGCGTGCAGCCGTGGATCGCGGGACACGCCGGCCACGTGCTCTCGCTTGTGCCTGTGAAAACGCTGCTGCCGACCGGCGCCGCGCTTGCC
>DATASE010000004.1:0-21043 GCA_036269375.1 Solirubrobacteraceae bacterium | reverse complement strand
CGTCGGACGTACATGCATGCCCCCGTGATGGCGAGGATCTCACCGGTGAGCGAAGCTGGGCCCCACGCCTCGGGCTTGAAGCGGTAGCGGTGGTCGAACCACTCGGGCGCACCGAGATTGCGAACGGTGCCGGCGAACTGGATGCGACCATCGGGGTAGAGCAGCCTCGCTCCGACGATCCCCACGTCGTCCTCCTGCGAGGCCGCGTACTGCAGGCACGCGAGCCACCCAGCGCGCGCCTCGATGTCGGAGTTGAGCACCACGACGTCGCGGTCGGGACGCGTCACCGCGAGTCCGCGGTTGACGTTGGCAGCAAAGCCGCGGTTCTCGCTGCCTTCGACTATCTCGATGCCGTCGATCGCGCGCAACGCGCTGACGCTCTCGGCTCCGCTGGCGTCGTCGGCCACGATGATCCGCGCGAGCCCGTCCGGAACGGTGGCGCGGATGCTCTTGACAAGCGTCGCGACGAGCTCGGCGTCGCGGTAGCTCGGCACGACGATGTCGACGGGCTCGCCGTGATCGCGATACCAAGCGACGGCGCGGCGGTAGGCGTCCTCGCTGCTTGACGAGCGCAGGCGAAGGCGACGCTTGAGCGGCGTGAAGCGCAAAGGGAAGGTGACCAAGCGGAACAGCAGCGTGCGCCAGCCGAGGTAGTGGTAGGTCAGGTAGATGCGCCTGCGCAGGCCCGCGAGCGGGCCCTTGAAGCCGCCGTCGAGCGCACTGGCGGCGATCGACTCGCGCGTGGCGATCGGCGGCTTTGCGTCGTCGTGTCCGTGCTCGTCGGTCACGGGCTCTGCTCGTCCGTCGAAGACCGGCCTGCCGACACGTCGAGATCCAGCGGCACAAAGCTCGAGCGATGCTCGAGTGACAGCCCGCGCCGGGCGAGCGGCGGGAGCAGGTTCGCGCGCGAGCCAAGCAGAGCGCCCGCGAGACGGGTCAGATGATGGCGAGTCACGGCAGCCAGCGTAGCCAGCCGGCGGGATCGCGAGGCATCAGCGGCCGCGAGCTCGCGGCGGGCCTGTGCCAGCTGGCCGCGCAGCGCGAAGACGATGTGCGCAAGCCGGACGGGCTCGCGCCAGCCATACACCTCGCGCAAACCGCGCCACTCGTCAAAGCAGCGCTGCAGCTCCTGCAGAGCGTCGTAGTCGTGGGAATGCACGACCGCTGCTGCGGGGACGAACGCCTTGGCGTAGCCAGCGCGCAGCATGTCGATCGCCAGCACACGATCCTCGGCGTAGGGAACTTGGCGAAAGGGCACCCGCTCCCATGCGCTGCGAGCAAGGCAGGCATTCGCATCGGTGAAGAAGCCGCGCCTGCCGATCAGCTCGAGGGCGGGCAGCTCGCGCTCGCGTTGCTCCAGGCGCTCGAGCGACGGAGCGCCGTCCACCGACAGCGAGGCGAACCACCCCTCCAGTTCGATGCGTACGGGGAAGGCGGCGTCCGGTCGCGGCCGGTAGGGGCCGTAGACGATCGCGACGTCCTGCGCGAGCTCGAAGCCGCTGAGCAGGCACTCGAGCCACCGCTCGTCGGCCGGCTGGGCATCCTGCGTGAGCATCGCCACCCGCGCGCCTTCGGCCTCGGCCATCAGCAGATTCCGCGTCCCGCCGTGGCTGAACGCCGCCGGGGCCACCTCCAGCACGCGCGCGCCATGCGCGCGCGCCAGATCGGCCGATCCGTCGTGGGAACCCGAATCGCACACGAGCAGCTCATGCTCGACGGTCTGTCGCGCGAGCGCCCGCAGCGTGCCGGCGAGCAGCTCGCCGCCGTCGCGGGTCGGGATAGCAACGGTGACCGCGCTCATGCGTAGTAGCGCGAGATCGTGATCGCCTGCGCGAACAGGTCGTGGCCAATCGCCAGCACGACGAGCAGCGCGCCGAGCGCGGGGCCCCATCGGCGGCCACCGAAGCGCACCGCGAGCGCGGCGATCGCCGCGTACAGGCACAGCAGCGGCAGCAGATAGCGCGCCTGCTCGAAGACGCCCTGGTTGGTGACCAGCGAGCGGTAGGACTCGACGCCGATCTCCACGCACAGACCGACGATCGCGAGGGCATAGACGGCCAGCTCGCCCAGCCGGCGGCGCAACGCTTTGCGAGCTCGCCACAGCTCCGCGACCGCCAGCGCGCAGACGAGCAGCCCGATCGCTCGGGCGACCTGGTACACCCACGCGGGGAAGTCGTAGTCCACCCAGCCGAAGCGCCCGACCAGGCCCTTGAACCACGTTTCCCACAGTGGGTAGGAGCTGAACTGGGGACGCATCCACAGCCGCGGCAGGAACAGCTGCCAGATGTGGCTGAGCTCTTCGGCGGTGCTGAAGACCCGTCCTGGAGCAGCCGTTGCTGCGCCGACCCCTCCAGGGATCGCGGTGCGATTCCAAACGAGGTGATTGAGCAGCAGATATATGGCGATCGGGCCCAGCGAGAGCCCCGCGGCCCAAGCGACGCCCCGCGCCGTCGCGCGCCGGTCCTCAGCCCACGTGCGCCTCGCGAGCACAGCGACGGCCAGCGCGACCGCAGGGATGAAGCCGAGCAGCGTGAGCTTGGAGATCAGGCCGACACCCAGGAAGGCACCGATCAGCGCGCCGTTGGCGGGCGTCAGGCCGCGACGAAACCCCCTCGCGAGCGCCCACAGAACGCCCGCCGACATGAGATACAGCAGATCGTCGTTGTTCACACCCCCGGACATGAAGCCGAACATCGGCTGGAACGCGACCACCAGTGCGCCCGTTGGCCACGCCCAACTGCTGCCAGGCAACAGCTCGCGCAGGAACATGAACACGAGCAGCACGGTCAGTGCCCCCATCAGCGCCGACAGCCCGCGCATGGCCTGAAGTTTGTCCAACACCTTGCCGCTCGGCGTGAGCTTGAAGGGGATCGCCTGCAGCGCGTAGTAGAGCGGCGGGTTGGCGGTCGCGGTCAGCGCGTCGCCACTGCCCAGCGCGGTCAGGTTCTGCTTGGCGATCCGGTCGATCACCTGTTGCTGAACCTGCGTGTCGGGAGCCGGGTTGTCGCGATGGCCGACGACTCCGAATGTCAAAAGCGCAGAGAGGATCTGATCCTCGGCGGGCGACAGCGATCCCTCGGGGGCTACTTGGCGGGGAAGCGTGCCTCGTTCGGCGACCTGCTGGACATAGGCGTAGTGGGCGTTCTCGTCGGGCACCTCAAAGGGAGGCACGATCAGCGACCAGGCAAGACCGTTGGCCAGCGCAACCAGCGCGCAAAGCCAGGCAACCCGCGGGACGCGCCGCAGCAGCCGACCAATCGCGCTCACGGAGACCGCTCCTCGTTGAGCATCGCCCGCGTCGCGAGCCCGACGGCGAGCAGCATCAGCAGAAGCGCCGCGGCGGCGGCCCAGTGACGCACCAGGTCGGACTTGGCCAGCGAGAAGCGATGCGCGAGGTTGGGCACGAGCGCCAGCCACGATTCTCGGCCCGGGCGTAGGTATTCGATGCGCAGACGCCCACTCACGGGCCGCCCGGCGATGCTGATGAAGAAGCTCGAGTCCGGCGCGGAGCCGCCGAACAGCACTTGGTGTGAGCCGAGGTTGCGCACACAGACCGTCGCTGCTGAGCGCGTTTGTGCCACACGCCTGACCGGGATCACGATCAGGCCCGCATGCCAGCCGCCACCGATCTGTCCAGCGCTGACAGGTCCGCCCGGAGCGCTGAGCGTCGCGCTGAGCCGCGGTCCGGGTAGCCCACCGGCGCTTGCGTCGAGTCTCAGCGCGCCCGTGTCGCCCGGCAGCAGCTCGCCCGGCTCGCACAGCTGCTGGCCAGGCGGGAGCGCAAGCACGTAACCGCGGTCAGCGGTGAGGTTGGTGCCCGCACGCCGGGGTTCCTGCTGAAGCAGCACCACGACGGCAGCGACTGCGATCGCCAACAGGCCGACGGCCAGCACCACTCGCACCGGCGTCAGGCGCACGCCGCCCCCTGCACCCTGCGCATCGGCCTCACCGCCTGTTGCTGCTGAGCGCCCCGCGCTCACGGGCGCACGAGCTCCACCCAGTCGAGCTGCGTTCCGCACAGCGAGCGCCAGCGCCGCACCGGCAGCGTCTCCAGACGCTCGGGCGTTTCGCGCTGCAGCGCAGCGGCGCCGATCGTGCCGATGTCCCATTCGCCGGGACCGAGGTGATCGTGGCCGGCCAACTTCAGCAGCACCACCTTGTGGCGGCCGGGGCTCAGGTACACCGACGCTGCCTTCAGCCACTGGCCCGGCGTGTTCGAGCCTGAGACGGAGCCGACGATCCGACCGTCGACGCGCACGTAGATCGGGCGCGGGAAGTCGCCCTGAACCCAGACCGCGTAGCGCGCGCGGGCTCCTACCCTGAGAACCCCGCTGGCGTGCCCTGCAGCATTCGGGATGACGGCCCCCTTCTGCGCCGGATCAAGCCCCCAGGCAACCGAGCGGTCGCGCGAGTACAGAGGTTCGAACCACGCCAGCTCCGGCGGCACCGCAGCCATCAGCTCGGTACCGGAGGGAGCGTTCGCGACCGTCCGCCGCAGCGCAGAGCAGGAAACGGCCGACGACGGCGAGTAGAGCCGCTGCTCGGGCAGGTGGCGCACGATCCGCGGCAGCGGCGTACGGCGCCAGCCCAGGTAGTAGCGGTTCTGGTAGGCGAGCTTGTAGTTGGCCGGCGGCCGACTGGCCGAAGGCGAGCGCCGTGTGACGATGATCGGATACGCCTCGACGAACGGCAGCACCTCCTCATCCAGGTCGAAGTAGTGCCCGTAGAAGAAGGTCGGTTTGCGCAGCACGACCTGCCGCGGCGTGAGCGCCTCGAAGGGCACGCTGATCCTCGCGGCTCGCGCGAAGTACTTGGCGTACTCCTCGAACTCGTTCCACAGGACCGGCCCCTGCCCCTTGAAGTGCTCACCCGTCTGGGTGATCGCCTCGATGCGACCGATCGGGGCGATCCGAGCGCGGCTATAGGCGAGCAGATCAGAGCCCCAAACCGCGACGGCCAAGGCGCCGCCGAGCAGCAGGGCCAGTGGAGCCAAGCGTCCGCGCACGGCGGCGAGACCTACGAGCGCCGCGAGGAGCACAGCCGGACCGGCGATCGCCAGCAGCTTGCCCTGGGCGTAGGGGCTGACGCGCGGATAGACGATCAACAGCACGAGCGCCATCACGCCGAACAGCAGCAGCGGGCCAGGCTCGCGGCGACGCAGGGCCCACAGCACGCTCGGAACGATCAGCGCCAGGATCGCCACGGTCGCGATCACGGTCAACGTAGCCGCCGGCTCGGGAATCACGGGCAGGCGGTATTCGCCCGCCAGCCAAACGCCGCTGACCTGGCTGAGCGGCAGCGCTCGCAACAGCTGGCCGAACTGCGTCGCGCCGACACCGGTCGAGCCCTGACTCGCCTGGGCGAGGTTGAAGAAGGTCCTCAAAGTCGTCAAAGCCGGGATCGCCAAGACGGCCGTGAGGGCGCCACCGGCCAGCGTCGGCCCGACCCAACGCCAGCTGAGCGGTGCTCGCCGGACGAGCAGCACCGCCAGCGCCAGGAACAGCGCGAGCGCTCCGAGGTACGGCGCCGCGACGGCGTTATAGGTCCCCAGCGACGCGGCGGCCCCGACCGCGACCAGCGCCGCGCCGGCATACGGGCGGCCGAGCGAGATCGCCTCGCGGGCCAGCGCAGCGGTCGCGCACAGGGTCGCCACCAAGCCGATCTCCTTGATGCCACCCTGGAGTGCGTACTGGTAGGTGAGGTTCGCCGAGATCGCCACGAAGGCGATCAGCGCCGCGCGGCGCGCTCCGAGCAAGCGCGAGGTGAGGGTCGAGAGCGCCGCCGCGGCCGCAGCCGCCATACCCGCAATGAGCCCCTGATAGAGAACGGCCACGGGTGTGTCGGTGAGCCCGCTGAACGTTCCAAGCAACGCCTGGGTGCCCAGTGGATAACCGGTTCCCAGGTAGGACTTCAGGAACTCGCGCTCGCTCGTCTCGGGGATATTGCCGAGCGCCGCGCCGTAGCCCTTGATGTGCTCGGCCAACAGCATCTCGAACGACGAGTCGTTGACGAAGTCGTAGCCCGACCACGTCCAGTGGCCGGATGCGATCACCGGCAGCATGTAGAGGATGTACGCGGCCAACGCCGCGAGCCCGGGCCAGCCGGGATTCAGCCTCGTGCGCAGGCCGCCCTGCGCGAACACCAGGCCGGCGAGCGTGACCACCACGAGCAGCACAATCGCGAGCGCGTCGCCCGCGCCGGCCGCGTACCCCGGGAGCGTCAGGACGATCGACGCACACAGCCCGAGCGCCAACAACAATCCGTTGGAGATGCGGACTCGAAGGATCCGCTCGACTGCCAGGCCACAACCGAGAGAGCTCGCCCACATTACGGCGAGCACGCCGATCACGGCCATCAGGTCGTACTGCACGACAGCACTCTGGCCGGCCTATGAATTGCGGCGCAAACCCAGGATCGAGAGTAGAAACGAGGAGAAGAAGATCTGAATTCCGACGATCACCAGGGTGAACGAGACGACTGCCAGGCGTTCGTAGGAGAGCGAGCCGAAGCCGTGTGAGATCCAGCTCGCCACGATCACGATCCCCATGATCAGCCCGATCAGGGTGAAGAGGCCTCCGAGCAGCAATCCGTGCTCGAGCCGGAAGCGCCGACGCATGCGATCGAACCAGGGATCGCGCTCGCCCATGAAGTAGGTCCCGTAGGCATGAGCGCAAAGGCCCAGGGCGAGCACCTGCGTGCCGACGATCATCAGCAGAGCGCCGCCGATCAGCGCGTGCTGGCCCCACGCGCGCCCGAAGAAGTCCAGGCCGGCGGCGACGAACACCACGATCAGCGTGCCCAGCCCGGCCAGCACAGTGCCCGGGACGACAAACAGATGGTTGGGGCTGTGCACGAGCAGGAAGCGCAGATGACGCCAGCCGTCGCGGAAGCTCGACAGCTTGCTCTCGCCGCCCCGCGGGTGGTATTCGATTGGAAACTCGGCGATCCGCAGGTTCTCCTTGGAGGCGCGGATGACCATCTCCGAGGCGAACTCCATGCCGGTCGTGCGCAGATCCAGTCGCGCCAGCACGTCGCGGCGCAGGGCACGCATGCCGCAGTGGGCATCGTTGATGCCGGTGCGGAAGAACAGGTTCAGCAGCCCCGTCAGGATCGGGTTGCCGATGTAGCGATGCAGCCAGGGCATCGCGCCAGGCTGGATGTTGTCCATGCGGTCGCCGATCACCATCTCGGCGCCCTCCTCCAGGGCAGCGACGAAGCGGGGGATCTCGTTGAAGTCGTATGTCAGATCGGCGTCGGCCATCACGATGTAGCGCCCCTTCGAGGCGGCGAACCCGGCCAGGTAGGCACTGCCGTAGCCGCGCCGGCGCTCGACGACGACGCGCGCCCCGGCCTGCTCGGCAAGCCGCGCCGAGTCGTCCTCGGAGTCGTTGTCGGCGACGACGACCTCGCCCCGTACACCCATCTTCCCGAGCGCGTTGAGGGCCGCGGCCACGCAGGCCTCGATGTTGTCGGCCTCGTTCAGGCACGGGATCACGACGGACACCAGCGGAACCGAGAGATCATCGGGATCCGTGCGGGCTGGGGGCTTTGTCTGGACGACTGTGCTCATGAGCGATGCCTCAACGCCTACTTCCCCGGTGGACGCGGATCAATGCGTTTATAACGCCCGGGCGGGCGGAAAGTGGCGGATTCGCGGATGATGCTACCGCTATGCGTATCTGCGTCGTCTATGACTGCCTGTTCCCCTACACAGTGGGTGGCGGCGAGCGCTGGTATCGCAAGCTCGCCGAGCGGCTGGCCGCCGACGGGCACGAGGTCACCTATCTGACGCTGCGGCAGTGGAAGCATGGCGAGCGGGTGAATCTGGAGGGCGGCGTCAAGGTCGTGACCGCGGGCCCGCGCATGGCGCTCTACACCGAGGGCGGGCGGCGACGGATCCTGCCGCCGCTGGTGTTCGGGGTCGGAGTGTTCCTGCATCTGCTGCGCAACGGCCGGCGCTATGACGTGGTGCACGCCTGCGCCTTCCCGTACTTCTCGCTGCTGTCGGCCGCGCTGCTGCGGCGGCTGGGGGGGTTCGAGCTGGAGGTCGATTGGTTCGAGGTCTGGAGCCGCTCCTACTGGCTCGACTACCTCGGCGGCGCGGGCGGGCGGATCGGGGCGCTCGTGCAGCATCTGTGCGCGCGCATCCCTCAACGGGCATTCTGCTTCTCCGAGCTGACAGCGAGGCGTCTGCGTGACGAGGGCCTGCGCGGCTCGGTGACCGTTCTACGCGGACTGTACGTGGGTGCCAACGAGGCGATCCAGCCCCAGCGCAGCGACCCTGTCGTGCTGTTCGCCGCCCGGCTGATCGCCGAGAAGCAGGCGACGCTGGGTGTGGCCGCGATGGCGATCGCAGCCCAGCGCATCGAGGGCTTGCGCGGTGAGTTCCTCGGCGACGGACCCGAGCGCGACGCGCTCGAGCAGGCGATTGCGGCGCACGGACTGCAGGACGTCGTCTCAGCGCCCGGGTTTGCGGATGCTGAGACGGTCGACGCCGAGATGCGCAGCGCGATGTGCATGCTGCTGCCTTCGCGTCGCGAGGGCTACGGCATGGTCGTCGTGGAGGCGGCCGCCAGGGGGACGCCCAGCGTTGTCGTCGCCGGCGAGGACAACGCGGCCACCGAGCTGATCGACGAGGGCGTCAACGGCACGATCGCCCCGCGCTCAGATCCCCAGGCAGTGGCCGACGCGATCGTGCGCGTACACCAAGGAGGACTCGCGCTGCGTGAGCGAACGGCCGCGTGGTTCGCCGAGAATGCCGAGCGCCTGTCGGTCGAGACCTCGCTCAGCGAGGTCCTCGAGGGTTATGCAGCGCGCGAGCCCCGCGACGGTCCAGATGCAGACGGCGTCGCTGGCGCGCCTGACCCAAACGCTCGGGCGTAACTCTCGAGTGTGAGCCTTGCCGCGCGCTCCCAGGTGAACAGCGCCACGCGTGCAGCGCCGAGCTCGCGCAGTCGCGTGCGCAGAGCGGAGTCGTCGATCAGCCGCGTCAGCGATGCAGCAATCTCGCCCTCGTCACGCGGATCGAACATCAACGCCGCGTCTCCCGCGACCTCCGGCAGCGAGGAGGAGCGCGAGCAGGCCACCGGCACGCCTCGCGCCATCGCCTCGAGCACGGGCAACCCGAAGCCCTCGTACAGCGAGGGGAACACGAACCCCTCGGTGATCGCCCATAGGCCTTCGACCTCGGGCTGAGACACCCAACCGGGAAAGCGGACATCCGCGGCGATGCCCAAGCTCACGGCTCGCTCGCGGAGCTCGCGCTCGTGGTCGGTGGGATAACCGGGCAGCACCAGCAGCGGACGGCGCTCCGCGGGAATCAGCGCGAGCGCGCCGAGCAGGGCCAGCAGGTTCTTGTGCGGCCGCTTGGCGGACAGGCTCAGCAGCACCCGGCGATCGCCGAGGTCGAAGCGCTTGCGCACATCGAGCTCAGACGGCGCGCCCTCGCGCTGGACTGCGCCGAGCCCGAGCGGCACGACGTCG
Organism: Solirubrobacteraceae bacterium; assembly: GCA_036269375.1. Lineage (GTDB taxonomy): Bacteria > Actinomycetota > Thermoleophilia > Solirubrobacterales > Solirubrobacteraceae > Palsa-744. The sequence continues at coordinate 11,560 of DATASE010000004.1, read as the reverse complement.
ATCCTCGCCGGATCGATGCCGATCAGACCGACGACGTCCTCGCGGGTGCTCTGCGAGTCGACGATCACGCGATCGGAGCGGCGCGCGCCCGCCGGAACGAGCACGCTCATGCCCTTCCCACGAATCCCCGAGTGCGCCTCGGGAAAGCGCGCGTAGATCAGGTCGTGGACGGTCACCACACGACGAAAGCGCCCTCGCAGGGGAGTCGTCGAGGCCAAGCTGTGCAGCAGATCGATGCCGCTCTTGGCCGCCAATCGCGGCAGCAGGAGCTGCTCGCCGAGCACCCACTGCGCGCGGCTGCGAGCGTTCACCGGGACGGTGACTGTGGGGAGCTGGTCTCCCCACCGCAGGTCAGCGGATGCTTGCGCCTCGCGGTTGATGAACGCGGTGAAGCGCATCCCCGCCGGCGCCTGGTCGAGCAGCGCGGGGATCAGCTCGCGCGCGGCGACCTCCATGCCACCGGTCTCGCCGGGGACCAGGAAGATCAGGTTCAGACCGATGTGGAGAGGAGCTTCGCTCAAGTCGCGCAAGGCTAGCTTCCCGGCCCAGCGCCACGGCGAGCGCTCACTAGGATGATCCGCCGTGGCCCGCTCGATCGACGTCGTTGTCGTCGCATACAACCGCTGGGACCTCACCTCTAGCTGCCTCGGACACCTGGCCGCCCAGACGGTCGCGCATCGGGTGATCGTCGTCGACAACGGGTCTACCGACGAGACTCGGCAGAGGCTGCGCAGCGACTGGTCGAACGTCACCGTCGTCGCGCTCGAGCACAACCATCCGTTCACGCGGGCCGTCAACCTGGGCGTCGCGGCAGGCGACGGCGACCAGGTGGTCCTGCTCAACAACGACGTCGACCTCCGCCCGGACTGCCTGGAGCAGCTCGTGGCTCCACTCGAGCGCGATGACGCGGTGGGCTCGGTTGCCGCGGTCCTGCTGCGACCGGACGGCCGATCGATCGACAGCGTGGGCGTCACCACCGATGTGACGCTCGCGGGCTTTCCCCGGCTGCAGGGCCTCGATCCGACGCGCGCGGGCGATGCGCGGCCCGTGATCAGCGGACCCGAGGGGACGGCCGCCGCGTACCGGCGGGCGGCCTGGGAGCAGGTCGGCGGGCTGGACGAGTCGATCCGCGCCTACATGGAGATACTCGACCTCGCCTGGCGCCTGCGCCAGGCAGGATGGAAGAGCGCGTGTGCCCCCCAGGCGATCGGCGTTCACCTGGGCTCCGCGACGTTCGGCCAGCGTTCGCCCGAGCAGCGCCGTCTGGCGGGCTTCAGCCGCGGCTATCTATTGCGCCGCTATGGCGTGCTGCGCAGCCGCTTCGCGCCGCGAACGCTGCTGACTGAGGCGCTGGTCGTGGTCGGCGACGCGATCCTCGCGCGCGATCTGGCGGCGCTGCGCGGACGGCTAGGCGGCTGGCGTGCCGCGCGCGGATTGGAGCGACGCCCAAGGCCGCCGGCGGAGGCGATCGAGGTGGCGATCTCGCTGCGCGATTCGCTGAACCTGCGCAGGCCCGCTAGGCCGACCCAAATCTAGGTTGAGCGCCGTTGGGAGCGGCGTAGCGCTCACTCGCGCGGCTCGCCCCAGGTGTCGCGCGAGAGGCGCCGGCGACGGCTGGGCGATGCTGTCTGATAGTCGCGCGTCTGATTGTCGGCGACGAGCAGGTTGCCCTGGTCGCCGCTGCGGAAGGTACGGCTCGCAGGCCACTCCTCGACGTCGTAATCACGCCCGTCGCGCCCGACCACGACGGCGCGCAGGCCCTGCTCCTGTATGCGGCGCGTGAGGCTTTGCCGGCCGCTCTCGAGCAGATACGCGGCACGCTTGTCAACGGCTCGTGCGAGCTCCATCCTCGAGAGCGCCAGGCGGTCCAGCATGAACGCGTTGGAGCGGATGTGGGGATTGGGAAAGCGCGGATAGTCACGCCGAGCGCGGGCGGCGCCGAGCAGTTGCTGCGGCCAGTGCCGCAGACGCCCGCGTCTCCACTCCGCCTGGCTCTCCCAGCTCGCGCTGGCGCCCACCAGGCCGACGTCCGATCGCCGCAGCGCACCTGCGAGCAAGGCCAGCCAATCGTCGACCAGGACGACGCTGTAGGAGTTCAGAAAGCACAACCAGCGGTGCTCGAGCACGCGCGCGGACTGGTCGTACGCGGCGAGGTCGAGCATCGGCCGCTGCAGGCAGAGCAAGCGGTGCTCGGTTCCCTCCAGCTCGGCGAGCAGGTCACCGGCGCCGCCGCCGGCGCCTTCTGGTCCTGCTCCGTTTAGGACGATCGTCAGCTCGTGCTCTGCGCCACACGGATGCGCGTGGTAGGAGCGCAGGAACTCACGCAGCGGCGCGGGCCCCAGCGGGGCCCAGACGAGGTGGACCAGCCCGATCATCGGCGCTTGCCGACTGCCTTCTCCTGTTGCTCCCACCATCGGACTGTGTCGGCGAGGCCGTACGCGAGCTCCCAGCGGGGATGGAAGCCGACCTCCTCGCGCAAGCGGGTCACGTCGGCGACGAGCAGCGGCGGCTCCTCGCGACGATCCGCCAGGCCGCCCCGCACGATCAGCTCGGGGCGCCCGATCAGCGCGCCGATCTGGTCGAGCATCTCGGCCACTGGGGTCGCGCAGCCAGAGGCGATGTTGACCGGACCGCAGACACTGCTCGCCAGCAGCGCGACCAGCGCCCGGGCAACATCCTCCACATGCAGAAAGTCGCGCAGCTGCTCGCCGGAGCTGACGTCCACCCTCTCGCCGGCGAGCAGTGAGCGTATGACGGCGGCCACGAGTCGCCCTGGTTGCTCGCGCGGCCCGTAGAGGAAGAACAGGCGCCCCCAGGCGAGCTCGAGCCGCTCGAGCTCGGCATAGGCGTCGCAGACTCGACGCAGCGCGTCCTTTGCCACGCCGTACATGGTGACCGGCACGAGCGGCGAATCCAGCTCGCGCAGCGGCTCCGAAGCCGCTGACCAGTCGTACTCCGCGGAGGTGCCGAGCATCACGGCCCGCTTGCCGCCGGCGCGAGCGAAGGCGCGCAACAGCCGCAGGCTGCGCTCTACCCACAGGACGTTCTCGGGCGCGCTCCAGAAGCGTCCGTGCTCCACGAACCAGGCCAGATGGATCAGCCGCTCGGGCGCCAGCTCATCGATCAGTGCGTCCGCCGCGCCCTCGCCTGCGAGATCAGCCCGATGCCAGTGCACACCATCCGGCTCGGCCGGGGGCTCGCGCGATGAGACCGCGTGGACCTCATCGCCGTTTTGCACGAGCTCGGCGATCAGCGGCCAGCCGACGAAGCCGCTGGCTCCCGTGACCAGTACGCGCGTCACGCGACCGCCTCGCGCGAGCCGCTCGCCTTACTCTCCAGAGCATGAAGATCTCCGTACTGCTGCCCACGCGCGATCGGCTGCCGCTGCTGCGGCGCGCAGTCGACAGCGTCCTGCGCCAGGACGACGAGGACTGGGAGCTCGTGATCTCCGACAACGACTCCGCCGCGGACGTGAAGGGCTACGTCGGCTCGCTCGACAGCTCGCGGATCGTCTACGTGCGCAGCGATCGCCTGCTCCCGGTGACGGAGAACTGGAACAAGGCCCTGCAGAACAGCAGCGGCGACTACGTGATCATGCTTGGCGACGACGATGCCCTCCTGAGCGGCTATTTCAAAAGAACCCGGCAGCTGATCGCCGATTTCGCTGGACCGCAGGTCATCTATCACAACGCGCTCGTCTACGCCTATCCCGGAGTGATCCCCGACCAGCCGGAGGGCTACCTGCGCTCGGAGGGTTACGCCGACTTCCTGCAGGGAGCCAAACAGCCGTTCACGCTCGAGCGCCGACGGGCGCACTCGGTCGTGCACGCCGCCATGGACATGCGCCTGCGCTACGGCTTCAACATGCAGTTCGTCACCCTCCGGCGCGAGGTCATCGAGGAGCTCTCCAGCGACGGCGCGTTCTTTCGCTCGCCGTTTCCGGACTACTACGCGATGAACCACCTCTTCATGCGGGCGCGCTCGATAGTCGTAGATCCCCAGCCACAGGTGGTGATCGGTGTTTCACCCAGCTCGTACGGGTTCTTTCACCACAACACACGCGAGGACGAAGGACGCTCTTTTCTGCAGGGGAGCGCAGAGCGTGACCAGCCCGCGCACGGGAAGGCGCCGCTGCTTCCCGGCACGAACATCAACGACGGCTGGCTGCGCGCGATGGAGGCACTGCACAGCGAGCTCGGCTCACCCACCGACCTGCGGCCCAACTACCGGCGCTATCGCAGGCTGCAGATCGCCTATGGCTATGAGGGCCACTTCCTGCGCGGCACCGCCAGCGCCGCCGACCTGGACGCAACCAGACGTCATCTTCGCCCGCTCGAGCGCGTGCTCTATGACGCGGTGTTCTCGGCGCTCGCGCTGCTCGGCCGCATCGCGCCAGCGCCGATCAGCGCCCACATTCGCAACGCGCTTGCACTCACGATGCGTCAGTTTCCGGCCTGGGACCCGGGCCGCGACCCGGCGCACTACAGCGACATCATCGACGTCGTCGAGCGAGTCGATCCGGCCAGCTATCCAGCTCGCTGGAAGCCGCCACGCGGGTCCTTGCTGCTGCGCCTGCTCCCGCGGCGAAGCTGACCGCAGCCCTGTCGGCCCGGGGTCAGCGGGCGCGCGGTGTCGCAGGCTCGGTCGGATCAGCGCACTGGCCCCAGGCGAAGCCGGACAGCAGCCTGCGGCGGTCTGCGTCGCCGGCGGCGTAGGAGCGAGTCTGATTGTCGGCCACGAGCAAGCCCTCCTGTGCGCCCTGCCACAGCGTGCGGCTGAGATGCCACCGATCGTGGTCATAGCTCGTTGCAGCCCGATCGACGACGAGGGTGCGCAGGCCGAGCCCGTGTACCTGGCGTGTGATGCTCTGGCGCCCGTTCTCCAGCAGGTACGCGTCGAACTTGTCGTGCACGGCATGCAGGCGGAGCCTGAGGAGCGTGGCGTGAGTGATCATGAATGCGTTGGTGCGGATGTGGTAGGCGGGGAAGGGCTCGAAGGCCAGTATCTGCTCGGGCATCTGGCCAAGCACGCGCAGCTTTGCCAACAGCGACTCGGCACGCGAGGGCTGCGCCGCTCCGCTGCGCTCGAGGTCGATCGAGGCGAACGCCTTGCGCGCGATCTGTCGCGGAGGCAGCACCCCGCGGTAGGCGCTCGGCAGACGCAGCGAGTAGGCCACCCAGGAACGCGTGCTCGCCCAGGATCCAGTCGCACCGACCAGCCCGACGCCCGGTTGGGCCAGAGCGGCGTCGAGGCCCGCCAGCCACGACTCGGCCAGCGGCTCGCTGTAGGAGTTCATGAAGCAGTAGCGGTCGCGGCGCAGCTGAGCGGCCGCGGCGATGTAGACCCCGAGATCGAGGCCTTCGTCGTTGAAGTACAGGACCTCCGGGCGAAGGTGGCGCGCCCGCGCGAGATAGGGATCGGCGTCCTCGGCGCGAGCAAAGCCCTTCATCGCCAGCACGAGGTCGCACTCCACCCCCGGCGGGTAACGCTCGAGCGCGTCGAGGAAGGCCCGGAAGGCCGCGGGGCCGTTGGCGGCGCGGACGAGATGGACGATGCACGGTCGCTGAGGGCGCCCGGGATCCGCGGCTGGGAGGACAGGCGCAAGCGCCGCCCGTCGCCCCCGTCGCAGTGGTGCGACGCTCATCTCAGCGACGCCATCGAAGCCTCGCCGGCACGGCGTCGAACAGCTCGCTTGGCACGGCCTTCAGCGCCACTAGGGCGACGGCATAGATGATCGAGGAGAGGATCAGCTGCACGATCGCCGGCAGTCCACCGGCCAGGACCGGCGTCGCGGCGAGCGCCGCGGCGAGCGCCACCCTCGGCAGGGCCTTCAGCCTCGGCTTCAGATGCGGCCGTCCACGCACCAGCAGGACGCCGCTCGCAACCGCCCCCGCAAGCTCGACGCCGGCCGTTCCGATCGCCGCACCCTGGGCGCCATCGAGCGGTATCAGCACGGCGACCACGGCGGCGACGAACGCGAGCATCGCGAGGTTGTAGACGAGGATCAGGCGATGCAGGTGCAGGCTGAGCATGCCATAGCCCCACACGGCGCTGACAAACGTCGCTCCCACTGCGATGCCCTGAACGGCGAGCACATTGCCCGCGGGGACGAACTTCGCCCCGCCGACGATCTGGATCGCCAGGTGTGCGCCGATCGCGATCGACAGGGCGATCCACACGCCGACGACCAGCGAGACCTCGAACACGCGCGATAGCGCGTAGCCGAGGCGGGCAGGATCTTCGCGCGCCGCGCGGGCAAAGATCGGGAAGGCCGCCCCCACGAGCAAGCCGGGAATCGTGAAAAGAACCTCCACCACGCGGAAGGACACGCTGAAGAAGCCGAGCTCGCGGGCGCTGGCGAGCACCGACACGAGCACGATCGCGACGCGAAAGTAGAGCGTGCTGGCTGCGACGGCAGCAGAGTAGGTCAGCACCGGACCGATCAGCGCCCGCCACTGGCGTGCGTCGAACGACGGGCTCAGCGGGATGATCTTGCGTACCAGCGCAGCAGTCGGAACGAGCACCACGGCCGCGGCAACGCCTGCCGTGGCGAGGAACGGCAGCAGGTGCGCGCCGATCACCACGAGCACGACAACGAAACCCGCGATCAGCAGCTGACGGGACAAGTCGAGGGCCGAGACCCATCCGAAGCGAAGGCTTGCCATCAGCGGCACAGCGAGTGTCGTCTGCACGTTCTGCACGAGCACTCCCGCCCCAGCGATCAAGACTCCGAGCGCGAGCAGCCGTCCGTAGACGAGGAACGCGAAGATCGTGATCAGCAGCACGCCTACGGCCGTGAGCACGAGACGGATGCCGAGCAGGCTGCGCGCGAGCCTGGCGCGCTCGGCGCCCTTCAGCACGGCGAGCTCGCGCATGCCGATCGCCGTGAGCCCGAGGTCGGTGAAGCCTGTGACGACCGCGCTGAGCGACAGCGCGGTCGTGTAGCGCCCGGTGTCGTCGACCCCCAGATGGCGAAACAGCAACGCGGCCGCCCCCACGCTGACCAGCGAGCCGGCCAGGAAGGACGAGACACGCATCGCCCCGCCACGCACGGCGGCTGGCCCCGCCTCCGCGCTCGCAAGCAGATCTTCGGGCTCGTACTGCCAGGCGCCTTGCCCGCCCTCGGCGGCGACGGTGCTGGGAGAGTCCTCACTCACGTCAGCCTTCCCCGCCCGGCCGGACGAACAGCGACGTATATGCGGTGCCCGCGAGACCACGGGTCTCAAAGGGGCGCAGCGCGAGCGTGAGCGCAAGCGACAGTGCCCGCTTGGCCGGCGTTGCGGGTCGCTCGGCCGGGTGGCGGCGCAGCGCGTACTCCCAGCCAAAGCGATTCCAATGGCGTCCGGCGGGATCGGAGGTCGTCGTCATCACGTGCCGCAGACCGAGCGTCTTGGCCTTCGCCTCGAGTGCCTCGGGTGGGATCAGGAACAGATGGCGCGGCGCGTCCACGTGAGCCCAATTGCGACCGAGCAAGCGGAACTGAAGCGAGCGCGGATTGGGGGTGGCGATGACCATCGCACCGCCTGGCGCCAGCTTGCGCGCTGCCTGCTCGAGCAGCGCCCAGGGCTTCTCCAGGTGCTCGATCACGTGCCACAGAGCAATCGCCTGAAACTCGGGCAGGTCGCGCAGAGCCTCCTCGGGGCGATCGCTGCAGATCGCCTCGGCGCCGACGACGTCGCGCAGGTACTGACAGCAGTCGGCATCCATCTCGATCGCCGTCACCTCAAAGCCGTCGAGCACCGCCGCGCGGGCGAACAGGCCCGTGCCGGCACCGATCTCCAGCAGACTTCCGGAAGCGACCGCCGGACGCAGCAGCGCGAGCTTGGGCTCCTCGATACCAACCAGCGCGTCCAGCTCTGAGCGACTCGGGTGCGAGTGATAGTCAGACGGGTAGAAAGCCGCGAGATCTGCCGGCAGCGGATCGAGAAAAAGGGTGTCGCAGCTCGGGCACCGGTGGTAGTCGAAGGGGCCTCCCGGGACTCCGCGGTTGCGGTCTGAGACCGAGAAGGCGAGGCTCGCGGCGCCTCCGCAGAGGGGGCATCGCGGCGAGTGCCGCTCAGCCGGATCGGCGGACATCACCGCTTCCAGTCGGCGAATGAGCGGTCGCGCTCGGATACGAGGCGCTCGGTCGCAGGCTGCGGCCATTCGATCGCGAACGCCGGGTCGTCAAAGCGCACACCGCGAGCCGCCTCGGGCACGTAGTGGTGGCCCATCTCATAGAGCACTTCGCAGTCATCGGTCAGCGTCTGAAAGCCATGCGCGAGACCCGCGGGGATGTAGAAGGCCAGTCGGTTCTCGGCGCTCAGCTCGACGCCGTGCCAGCGATTGCGCGTCGGCGAGCCGGCGCGCAGGTCGACGGCGACGTCGAAGATCGTGCCGCGCACGCAGCGCACGAGCTTTGACTCTCCGTGCGGCTCGGCCTGGTAGTGCATGCCGCGCAGCGTGCCGCTGCGCGCGTTGAACGACGCGTTGCACTGCACCACCTCGGCGTTCATGCCTCGGGCGCGGAACTCCTCGGCGTCGAATGTCCGTGCGAACCAGCCACGCTCATCGCCGAGCAGGTCCAGCTCGATGACCCATGCACCGGGCAGCGGAGTCTGCAGGAACTGCATTAGCCAAGCCCGTCCGGGCCGGTGAGCGCGGAGCCGGGCTGAGCCACTGCAGCGATCACGAGAGCAGCGTCAACTCCGGCGTGCGCGCGGCGAATCGCCCGCCCCACTCCCGGATGAAGCCGAGCTGCTCCATGATCTCGTCCTTGAGGTTCCACGGAAGGATCAGCACGACGTCGGGCTTGTCCGCGCGGATCTGCTCGGGCGAGCGGATCGGGATGTGGCTTCCCGGCAGGAAGTGGCCCTGCTTGTGCGGGTTCAGGTCGCACGTGTAGTCGATGAATTCACGACGAACGCCGCAGTAATTGAGCAGCGTGTTGCCCTTCGCCGGAGCGCCGTAGCCGACGACGTTCAGGTCCTGCTCCTTGAGATCGATCAGAAAGCGCAGGATCTGGCGCTTGTCCTGCTCGACGCGTCGCCCGTAGCCGAGATACGTGTCAAGGCGCTCGTAACCCGCAGCGCGCTCGCGCTCGGCGAGCTCACGCGCCGCATCGGTCTCGCGCTTCTCGGTGTCCTCCGCGTGCGCGGCGTAGATGCGCAGCGAGCCGCCGTGCGTCGGAAGCTCTTGAACGTCGAACACCCGCAGCCCGTGCGCCGCGAACACGGCGCTTACGGTGAGAAAGGAGAAGTAGGAGAAATGCTCGTGGTAGATCGTGTCCCACTGGTTGTCCTCGACCAGGCGCATCAGATGCGGGAACTCCATCGTGATCACGCCGCCGGGCTTGAGCAGCACGCGCATGCCTGCGACGAAGTCGTTCAGGTCCGGCACGTGCGCGAGCACGTTGTTGCCGAGCAGGAGGTCGGCAGCGGACTGCGGCGCGAGCTCAGCCGCGACCTTCTCGCCGAAGAACTCGACGACCGTCGGGATGCCCTTCTCGACCGCCACTTCGGCAACGTTCGCGGCCGGCTCGATGCCCAGCACCGAGATCTCGCGGTCTGCGAAGTACTGCAGCAAATAGCCGTCGTTGGAGGCGATCTCCACGACCTGGCTGTCGCCGTCCAAGCCGAGACGCTCGATCATCTGCTCGGCGTAGCGGCGGCTGTGATCGAGCCAGCTCGAGGAGTAAGACGAGAAGTACGCGTAGTCGGAGAAGATCTGCTCGGGCGTCTCGAACTCCTCGAGCTGAACGAGAAAGCATTTCGCGCAGACCAGAGCGCGCAGCGGATAGAACGGCTCCATGCTGTTGACGCTCTCGGGCGGAAGATAGGAGTTGGCCAGCGGCGACATTCCGAGGTCGGCGAACACGTCGCTCACCGGCGCGCCGCAGAATCTGCAGGCGGTCGCGGTCATGCCGAGTCGGGGGCGTAGGAGAAGCTCTCGATCTGGGCGAGCGTCACCGCGCGCATGTCGGCGCCCTCGCGCAGCGCCTGATACCAGTCGACGATGCTCACAAGCGCCTCGTTCAGCTCGACCGGCGGACGCCAGCCGAGCCGCATGCGCGCGCGCGATGAGTCGAGCTTCAGATAGCGCGCCTCGTGTGGGTGCGGACCGTCGTCCTGGACCCAGCGCAGGCCCTGTGGCCACTGCTCGGCAAGGCGCTCGACCAGCCAGCCCACCGACCGCGCGTCCTCCTCGGCCGGTCCGAAGTTCCAGCCGGCGGCGTGATCGGGGTTCTCCCACAGCGCCTGCGCGAGCACCAGGTAACCGCTGAGCGGATTGAGCACGTGCTGCCAGGGGCGGATCGAGTTGGGGTTGCGGATGCGCGCCTGTTCGTCGGCGAGCGCCGCTCGCATGATGTCCGGCACGAGGCGATCCTCGCCCCAGTCACCGCCGCCGATCACGTTGCCGGCTCGCGCGGAAGCTATGCGCGGTCCGTCGGGATCGGAGAAGAACGAGTTACGAAACGCGCTCGTGACGAGCTCCGCGCACCCCTTGGAGTTGGAGTAGGGGTCGTGACCGCCCATCGGCTCGTCCTCGCGGTAGCCCCACTCCCACTCGCGGTTCTCGTAGCACTTGTCCGAGGTGACGTTGACGACAGCGCGCACCTCGCTGCCGTGGCGACGGACAGCGTCCAGCACGTTGACCGTGCCCATGACGTTCGTCGCGTACGTGTCGCGCGGCTCCACGAACGAGCGCCTGACGAGCGACTGCGCGGCCATGTGCACGACGATCTCCGGGGCGCTCGCCTCGACCGCCCGGGCGACCGACTCGGCGTCGCGCACGTCGCCTTCGATGCCCTCCATGCCCTCGCCGACACGGGCGAGGTCGTGCAGCGAGGGGCGCGTCGGCAGTCCCGAGGAGAAGCCGGTGACGTTCGCGCCCAGCGACTGCAACCAGAGCGCCAGCCAGGTGCCCTTGAAGCCGGAATGGCCGGTGACCAGCACGCGCCGGTCGCGCCAGAAGTCTGGATCGACCGTCACTGCCGGTGCCGCCGAGGAGTCGCTCATCTCGCCTACGCCCAGGTCCGCCAGGGGGGTGTGCCCGAGTTCCACAGCTCCTCGAGATGGTTGCGATCGCGCAGCGTGTCCATCGCCTGCCAGAACCCGGAGTGCTGGTAGCAGGCGAGCTCGCCGTCGCGTGCCAGCGAGCGCATCGGCCCCTGCTCCCAGACGGTGTCCTCGCCCTCGATGAAGCGACCGACCTCGGGCGACAGCACAAAGAAGCCGCCGTTCATCCAACCGCCGTCGCCGCGCGGTTTCTCCTCGAACTCGCGCACCCGCGCGCCCTCGACATCCAGGGCGCCGAACCGTCCCGGGGGCTGCACCGCGGTGACGGTCGCGCTGGTGCCCTGCTCGCGATGAAACGCCACGAGGCCACGGATGTCGATGTCCGAGAGGCCATCGCCGTAGGTGAAGCAGAACTCTTCGTCGTTGACGTATGGAAGGACTCGCTGGAGCCGCCCGCCGGTCATCGTCTGCTCGCCGGTGTCCACGAGCGTTATGCGCCAGGGCTCCGTCTCGGAGCGGTGGATCTCCATCTCGCCGGAGGAGAGGTCGAAGGTCACGTCGGC
>DATASE010000003.1:0-66182 GCA_036269375.1 Solirubrobacteraceae bacterium | reverse complement strand
CGAGAGCGGCGCTCTGACCTACTGAGCTACGTCGGCATTTAGGGCTACGCATCGTACCGCCCGAGCGGCTGTCGGTCGCTCTAGGATCGCGTGCCGCGTCGGTCGTGGCCCTTCACTCTCGATGTGGGTTGGGCGTTTGGGCGTGCTCAGGCTCGGGGGAGCTGGACGATGAATCTGCCGCCGCTAGGACTCTGAGCATCGGCGGTCACGTCTCCCCCTGCGGCACGGGCCAAGCGGCGTGCGAGTGCGAGGCCGAGCCCGACGCGGTTCATGGTGGATGTCGCGGTTGCGCCGGTGTCGTTGTGGTATCCAGGCTCGAAGACGACCTCGGCCTCCTCGGGGGGTACGCCGGGACCGTCGTCCTTGACGATGTAAAGAATGCTCGCGCCGTCTCGATCGACGAAGAGGCGTATGTGGTGGCGGGCGTAACGGCAGGCGTTCTCCAGTAGCGGCGCGAGGATGCGCTCGATCAGCGCCGCATCGACCGCGACCTTGAAGTTTGCGTGCGGAGTTGGCGTTTCGATGACCACGCCGGTCTTCGCGGCGAGCGTCGTGCACGCTTGAGCAGCTGCGCGCGCGCAGGCTCCAGCGTCGATGGCGGTGCGATCGGGATGAAGCTCGGCTCGGGCGGCGGCGAGCAGCGTCTCCAGGGTGTGCCGCATCCGGGTCGCGCTCTGGAGTATCTGCTCGTAGCCGGCGCGGTTCGGGTCGTCCCCGTGGTCGTGGCGAAGCGCGTACTGGGCCTCGGCGGTGATGTGCGCTAGCGGGGTCCTGAGCTCGTGGGAGAGCTCGGCCGATAGGCGCTGCTCGTGGCGCAGACTGGCGGCGAGACGATCGAGCAGACCGTCGAGGGTCGCGGCCAGTTGGGTCAGCTCGTCGTGTGGCTCGCCGAGTGCGAAACGACGTTCGAGATCGCGGTCGCTCCATTCCGCCGCCTGGCGTGTCATTTGGCTGACGGGACTGAGCGCCCGCGAGATCAGCCAGCGGGCCGCGACGGCGACGGCGAGAAACGCGAGTAGCGCGAGCACGATCGACGCCAGCAGCGCCGTGTGCTTCGTCTGCTGGTAGGGGCCCAGCGCGCTCGCCGCCACGACCGCGCCGACGCGTGTGGCGTTCTGGACGATCGGCAGCACATACAGCCGCACGTTGCTCGCGGATACGTCTGTGAAGCGGCGGGGTCCAGCGGCGAGCGCGACCGCGGCGCGCTCGATGGCGACGTCGGCGCTCGGGCGCTCGATCTCTCGCGCGCCTTCGAACACCCATATGGGACTTTCCGAGGCCGCCGCGTCTGGGGTCTCGCCGAGCGCGATCCGCCCGCCGGCTACCCGCAACACGGCGAGCTCGGAGGACGCCCGCGCGATCGTGACGGTGTTGGCGTCGTGGTCGAGGCGACTGGAGAGCACGAGGTTGAAGCCGACAGTAAGGAGCGCCAGCACAACCGCGATCGCGCCCAGCACGGAGAGCATGAGCCGTCCGTGTAGTCCGAGAGGGCGTGCCCTGAGTTTCATCGCAGGCGGTATCCGAGGCCGTGGACGGTGGTGATCGACGGCGCCTTGGAGAAGGCGCGCAGCTTGCGACGTAGCCGCGCGACATACACGTCGAGCGTGTTGTCGTGGACGATCGCGCCGTGTGGCCAGGCGATGGAGATGAGCTCGCTGCGGGATATGGCCCTGCCGACGTGGCCGGCGAGCGCCGCCAGCAGCCGGAACTCGGTCGGCGTCAGCGACTGAGTCGACCCTCCGCATGAGATCGTCAGCTGCGTGGGGTCGAGCTCCAGGCCCGCGATCGAGGTCTCTCCCATTCCGCCAGAACGACGGATCAGCGCCCAGATCCGTGCGGCCACCTCCTCGATGTCGAACGGCTTGGTCACGTAGTCGTCGCCGCCCGAGCGAAAGCCAGAGAGCCGGTCGGTCAGGGCATCGCGAGCCGTCAGGAACAACACCGGCACGTAGCACCCGCGTGCGCGCAGCACCTGGCAGACGTCGCGGCCGTCGGCGTCGGGCAGGCCGATGTCGATCACCAGCGCCTGCGGGCGGGCTCCCGCGGCGCGCTGCAGCAGCTCGTGACCGCTCGCGACCGCCTCGACGTCGAGGCCCTCGGCGCGCAGGCTGCGCATGAGCACTCCTCGCAGCGCGGCGTCGTCCTCGACGATCAAGATCTTGGGCTGCATAGGAGGAGTATCGCTGCCGCGTGAGTGACCGGAAGCAGCCGTTCAGGAGATAGTCAGGCTGGCTTGCGAGGGTTCTGGCATGTCACGAATGCGTAACCTCGCGTTGTTGGCTTTCGCGGCTGTGGCGTTTGCGGCTTGCGGCTGCGGCTCATCCAGGTCACCCTCGTCGACGGGCAGCTCGACCGCTACGACGCCGTCCTCACCCGTTTCCGCCGCTGCGTTGTCGGCCGACGCGGCCTCGGCGGCGACCGGCGATATTCCGGACAACCAGGTCTTCCTCGTCTTTCACAACAATACGGCGGGTTATTCGATCAAGTATCCCGAGGGCTGGACGCAGCGCGGCTCGGGTCGCGACGTCACGTTTCAGGAAAAGAACAACCTGGTGCACATCGTCGTGAGCACGGGCCCTGCGCCGAGCACTGCGTCGGTCGCGGCGCAGCTCCGTGCCCTGCGCGCATCGGACCCGACGCTCGCGTTCGAGGCGCCGCTGCGCGTGCGGATCGGCTCCACCAGCGCTATCAAGGCCACCTATACCAACCAGAGCGCACCCAACCCGGTGACCGGCAAGCGGGTGCTGCTGCTGGTCGATCGCTATGAGCTCGCAAACGGCGGCAGACATGCCGTGGTTGACCTTGGCACCCCGCAGGGGGTGGACAACGTCGACGCCTACCGCATGATGATCGAAAGCTTCACGTGGCCGTGAGCAGCCTCTGGCGGGAGCCCGAGCGCCCGGCAGTGCAAATCGACTGGCCGGCGCTTCACCTGCGCGATGTGTTCAAGATCTACCGCTCGGGGCCGGTGGAGACGGTCGCGTTGCGAGGGCTGGAGCTGCGCATCGAGCGCGGAGAGCTGGTGGCGGTGCTAGGACCCTCGGGCTGCGGCAAGAGCACGATGCTGTCCCTGGCGGCCGGCCTGGATCAGCCCTCGGCGGGCGAGGTGCGTGCCGGCGAGCGTTCCCTGACGCGCCTGGAGGAGCCCGAGCTGGCCCGCTACCGGGCACGCGAGGCGGCGCTCGTGTTTCAGAGCGACAACCTCTGGCCGGCATTGTCGGCCCGGGAGAACGTCGCGCTCTCGCTGCGACTCGCAGGCATCTCCGATGGCTCCGAGCGCGTCGAGAACGCACTCGCGACATTCGGGTTGAGTGCTCGCGCGAGCCACCGCGCCGGCGCCCTGTCGGGCGGAGAGCAGCAGCGCGTGGCGATCGCCGCCGCCGCTGTGCGTCAGGCGCCGCTTGTGCTGGCGGACGAGCCGACCGGAGAGCTAGACGCCGAGAACGAGCGGATCGTCTTGGAGGCGCTCGCACACCTGCGAGAGCAGCAGGGCAGTACCGTGGTGATCGTCACCCACTCCTCCGAGGTCGCCGCCGCCGCCGACCGTGTCGCCCAGATGCGCGACGGGACGGTCGTTGGATGAGCAGCACAGCCACGACCGGTGAGCTGGCGGTGTGTCGCGCGGTGAGCGTCGTGCATGGACGGGGAGATGCGCGCGTCCTCGCCCTGCATGACGTCGACCTGCGGCTCGCCGCGGGCGAGCGGGTCGGCCTGTGGGGACGCTCCGGCTCGGGCAAGACGACGCTGCTACACGTCCTCGGCGGCCTTGTGACACCGACCGAGGGGGATGTCACCTGGCGCGGCAAGCGCCTCTCCTCGCTCGACGCAGCCGCTCGTGGTCGCGCACGCGCGCATGGAATCTCCTACGTGTTCCAGGGCGCCAACCTGCTGCCGACGTTCACCGCGTATGAGAACGTCGCGTTCGCAGCCTACGCCTCGGACGACGGTGGCAGCGACGACGAACCGGACGAGCTGCTCGAGCTCGTTGGCCTCGCCGCCAAGCGCGACGCGCTGCCCGCCGAGCTCTCGGGCGGTGAGGCGCAGCGCGTGGCGATCGCCCGGGCGCTCGCTCAGCGTCCATCGCTTTTGCTGTGCGACGAGCCCACCGGACACCTCGACGGCGACACCGGCGAGCGCGTGCTCGATCTGATCGACGCGCTACAGCGGCGCTTCGCCTTCGCGCTGGTACTCGCCACCCACGACCCCGAAGTAGCGGCGCGCTTGCCGCGGGTGATCGGACTGCAGGACGGTCGGATCGTCAGCGAGGACAGGTTCGCGTGAGTGCTTCCGCTCGTCTGGCCCTAGCTGGGCTGCTGCGCGCACCCGCGCGAACGATCGTGCGAGTCGTGGTGCTCTCCTGCGCGGTCGCGCTGCTCGGGTCGATGCTGCTGTTCGTTAGCCACTCGCTGCGCACGATGGCCGGATCGGCGATCAGGAGTGTGCCGCTCGACTGGCAGGGTCCGGTCGCATCGTATGAACAGGCGCGGAGGGTGGCCACCGGCGTAGCGGCCCAACAGGGAATCCAGCAGGCATCGCCGGCCGCGACCGCCCCATTCGCCGGCGCAGTGCACGCCGGCGCGAACGAAAGCACCAGCGCCGGAGCGGGCGCGATCCTCGCCGTACCCGCCGACTATCTGACGCACATCGACACCTTCCGCTTCCTGCAGGGAACGGTGCGTCCCGGCGAGGTGGCGCTCGACCAGCAGATGGCCGCCACGCTCAAGACCCAGATCGGAGAAAGCGTGAGCCTGACCCCTCGCCCGGGCGCTCCCGCGCGAACGTTCAAGGTGTCCGGGATCGTGCTGGTAACCGCCCCGGACGTGCTCTTCCAGCCCCTCAACCCCCTGCTGGGACCCGCGCCGGCACAGCCGCCCGCGAACATCGCTGTCATGGGAATCAACACGTTCGCCGGGACGCTCGCCCCGGCCCTGCCCGCGATCACCCCAGCGAGCGCTGGCTCCTCGGCCGTCCCAGGCGCCCAGACCGCCGTCCAGTGGCAGGTCCAAGCGCAGGTCGATCCCCGGAGCCTCGGCCACACTCCGTCTCAGGCGCTCACAGAGGCGGGACGGACGGTCAACCGGGTGCAACGCTCGCTGCCCGGACAGGTGCAGTTCGTCGACAACCTCTCCGACGCACTAAACACCGCAAGCGCCGACGCGCTCTACGCCCAGACCCTCTACATCATGCTGGCTGTCCCAGGAGCGCTGATCGCGCTGGCTCTGGGGTACCTCGCAGCGCTCGGCGGCGTCGAGCGCGACCGCCGCGACCTGGCGCTGTTGCGCGCCCGCGGCGCGACACGCCGGGGACTGCTCGCACTCGCCGCGATCGAGAGCTTCATCGTCGGGTCGCTCGCTGGCATGGTGGGAGCCGCCATCGCGTTCGCCGCCGTGTCTCTCATCATCGGCGGTGGACTCGGCCTCACCGCCGCGAGGGTGACGGTCACAGTCGTGGTGTGCGTCGCGCTGGCGATCGCCGGAGCCGCCGTCGCGCGCATCTACGCGAGCGCCTCGGTATTGCGCGAGAGCGTCTCAGAGGGACGGAGAAGCGTCCGACGCGAGCGCAGGCTGCTGTGGCAGCGACTCTATCTGGACGTCGTCGCGCTAGCAGTGAGCGGGCTCATCTACTGGCTGACTGCCAGCACCGGGTTCTCGGCGATCGTCAACCCCGACTCCAACCCCACGCTGTCGCTCTCGATCTACATGTTCTTTGCGCCTGCGCTGCTGTGGCTCGGCGCGACGCTTCTACTCGTGCGCCTGCGCGGCCGCGCCCTGGGATGGACCCTCGCTCGCGCCGGTGCGGAGCAGCCGAAAACACTGCCCGGCTTCCTGCTGGCAAGCGCGGCACGGCGCGGCACGGCGATCAACCGAGGGCTGCTCGTGGTCGGACTGCTGCTCGCCTTCGGAGTCAGCCTGGGGATCTTCACCGCGACCTACGACCAGCAGGCGGGCGTCGACGCGCAGCTCACGCTCGGCGCCGACGTCACGGCCAGCGCCCCGCCGGGCACGATCGCCGCGCACGGCCTGACGGCCAGGATCAGCGCCGTGCCAGGCGTGAGTGCGAGCACTCCTGTCGATCACTCCTACGCCTACGTCGGCCCTGACCTGCAGGACACCTACGGCATCGACCCCGCCACGATCACCAAGGCGACGACGCTACGCGACTCCTACTTCCTCGGCGGCGGCGTCAGCGACGTGATCGGCCGGCTGCGTACCACGCCCGACGGCATCCTCGTTTCCAAGGAGACGATCAGCGATTACTCGCTGCGGACGGGCGATCTGCTCAAGCTGCGCGTGCTCGACCACGCGCACGGACGCTTTCACGTCGTGCCGTTCCACGTCGTCGGCGTCGTGCAGGAGTTCCCCTCAGCGCCACGCGACTCGTTCATGGTCACCAACCTGAGCTACCTACAGGCAGCCGACCACGCCGGCGGGCCGAACGTGGTCTTCATCAAATCCTCGGACCCACAGGCCACCGCCGTCCGCGTCGCCGCCGCCACGAGCGCGAACGGCACGATCGTCAAGAACATCCGCCAGCAGGCCCAGCAGACGGTCAGC
This sequence comes from Solirubrobacteraceae bacterium, assembly GCA_036269375.1. GTDB lineage: Bacteria > Actinomycetota > Thermoleophilia > Solirubrobacterales > Solirubrobacteraceae > Palsa-744. Next base: position 59,628 of record DATASE010000003.1, on the reverse strand, counting down.
TCGCTCACGACCGTCGATCTGCGCGGCATCAGCAAGATCCTCGAGGTCTTCACGATCGCCCTCGCCGCCGCCGCGATGGGGCTATTCGTCGCGCTCGCCATCAGCGAGCGACGCCACGAGTTCGCGACGATGGCCGCGCTCGGCGCCAGCATACGCTCGATCAGCGCGTTCGTGTGGAGCGAGGCCGCGATCGTGCTCGCAGCCGCCCTGGTGCTCGCCGCCGGGCTTGGCCTGCTGCTCTCGCTGATGCTCATCGCGATGCTCCAGCACGTGTTCGACCCCCCACCCGACCAGCTCGCCATACCCTGGGAATACCTCGCCGCGCTCATCGGTGCTGCCCTCGCGACCGCCACGATCGCCACCGCCATCGCCACGCGGCGACTGCGAGCGCTACCGCTCGGAGCGATCCTCCGCGAGCAGTAGCAGCGAGGAGCGCGAAGAGATGACCAGCCGAGGACGTGCAGGTCCCCGCCACGTCGCGGTCGCCGCCGCCCTGTTCGTGAGCGTCGCCGCGATCGTCCTGCTCGCCAGCGCCACCGGTACCGATCACGAACGTTCAAGGCGCCAGCAACTGGACCTGCGACCCTCCGTCTCGGTAAGCACGCCCACGCCTCAAACGCCCATGCGGCGAGTCCTCACCCTCGGGCGCTCGGTCCAGGGAAGACCGATCACCGCGACCGTGCTCGGCGATCCGGGCGCGCCACGACCCGTGCTCGTCGTCGGCTGCATCCACGGCAACGAGACCGCCGGCATCACCGTGGCGGACCGCCTCACGCGCGCAGGTACATCGCCGCGCTCAGCGCTATGGATCGTCAGAGACCTCAATCCCGACGGCGTCCACGCGGGAACACGCCAGAACGTCCACCACGTCGATCTGAACCGTAACTTCCCGTTCGCCTGGCGCTCGATCGGCTCACCCGGCGACCAGCAATACAGCGGACCCAAAGCCCTTTCGGAGCCCGAGACCCGGATCGCCCGCTCGCTGATCCTGCGCATCCGGCCCAGAATCACGATCTGGTTTCACCAGCCGCTCGGCGTGACCGACCAGTCCGGAGGGGACACCCACATCGAGCGGCGCTTCGCCGCCCTCAGCGGCCTGCCGCTGCAGCTGCTCACGCGCTACCCAGGCAGCGCCACCAGTTGGCAAGACCACCAGCTCCCCAGTACTACCGCGTTCGTAGTCGAGCTACCCCCAGGCGGGCTCGCGCCGCCGAGAACCGCTCGCATCGCGCGAGCCGTGCTCACACTGGCGCGAGAACGATGACGCGTCGATGTGATCGTGTCGGTCATCGGTACACGGTGCCGCGTGCCTCGCGCTCTGCCAACTATCGCACGGTTGCACACAAGGCCGCGCAGGGAGTGCACCCGAAGGTGGCGACACGATGAGCGCAAGGGCTGTTGGTAGGACGCTGCTCGCGGGCGTCTCCGAACCATTGGGCACTTTAGGCCCGTTCGAGGATCCAGACGGTGAGCGGTTCGTTGCCCCAGCCAAGCTCGTGAAACGATCGCACGGCGTACCTGTGCCCGATGATCGTCACATGCCCCGACGCCGGCAGGCGGCCAATCGGAGGGGTGCCACGCGACACGCGCACACGTCCACTCCCGCCGCGGGCCACGACGGTGGCCCCCGTGAGGTCGTGCACGACCTTCACGTAGCCGGTGACATCTTGGATCGAGACGAGCAGCGTGCCAAGCAGGCGGCCGTGTGAGCGCAGCACGCGACTCCCCGGCGCGACGACGAACACTCCGTCGGCGTTGACCGTCGCATTGACCAGCACTCGCGATCCGCGCACCACGCTGATGCGCGTCACGTGCACGAAGTGGTTGCCCGGGCTATGCAGCTGTGCATCCGCCTCGGCCTGGGCGCCGGCCACATTCCCCCTGCTCAGCGCGTTCAGCAGGATCCCGTCACTCGCGATGCGCGCAAGCTGCTGATGGAGCACCCGGCCCCTGGTCTCCGACAGATAGCTCAGCTTCGCGACTTTAACGGTCTTGTCGATGCGGCTCTGGCGGGGGCGCGCCGCGCCGCGTGCCCCGGCGACCGGCGGTGAGGCACGCAACGGCAACGTATGGGCCACCCCTGACCTCGGGGGCGATGTCGCCGGCTCTGCCGCCGTCTGTGCGGACGGTGTCGACCCGCACGCGACCAGCGCCACCGCAAAGGCAACGATCGCGACCAGCGTCGATCCCGTCCTCGAGCCACGCCGGCCTGTTGCGCGGTGAACCTGCTCGGTCATCTGTTCACCATCAGAAGCGATCGCACCCGCCACCTCGTCTGTGCTCCTGCCCACAGCCATACGACCAGGTTAGAACCCTCGAGTGGGTCCTCGGTGTCTATCCGTAATTCGTCAGATCGCCTGCAACGGGCCTCTAGGGTGGCCTAGTTGCCGCGCTCGATGAATTCCGCTGCGAGATCATCTTTGGCGATTGGCAGCAGCTACGAGAACAATCAAAACTTCTCATCGATCAGCACCGATAGCGCTTCCCGGCTCGAGTGCAATGATTCCCCGGAATGGATGATCGACGCAAGCGCCGCATGGCGCAGAACGAGGCCCTGGCACGACGCATAAACGACAGGATCGAGTATCAGCGTCCACGCAACGGAGAGTCGGCCGACACCTTCGTATGCGAGTGCGTCCGCGTGGATTGCGGTGGGGAACTGGACCTCTCGATCCGGCAGTACGCACACGTGCGATCCAATCCACGCCGGTTCGTAGTGCTCCCAGGACACGAGGAACCGACCATCGAGTCGACTGTCGAGATCTACCCCAGTTATGTCGTAGTCGAAAAGCGCGGCCAAGCAGGACGAATCGCGGAAACCGAGGCGAGCGCGTAGCCACAGCTCGCATTCGCGGCCTTCCCTTCGCTCGCAAATTTTACGCGCTCTAGCTCGCGGAAAGTGCGGTAACGCTGTGGAAACCGCACCCCGCAACTCGGGCTTTTCGGTGCCTACAGCGAGCGTTTGCAGGGAAAACGACTTTAGGGGGCCAATTCAGTCGGCGCGGAACGCCAAGGGCTTGCAATGACCTCTACAGCTCCGTCAGCGCAGCCAGCAGCGACTCGCCGTGGCGCTCGCAGAACGTCGGCCCGATCCCCCTGACCGCGATCAGCTCCTCGAGCGTTGCGGGCCGCGCGCGCAGCACTCCTTCTAGAGCCGAGTTGGCTGCCACGGTGTAGGCGGGCTTGCCCTCGCAGCGTCCGAGCCGCCAGGCCTTCAACCGCTCGAAGGCGACCTGCTCGGCCGGATTGAGCGGCGGCGGCTCGGGGGTCGAGCGCGTGCCGCCGTTTGCGAGCGAGCCATTCGCCGCCGAGCTGTAGGGCTCACCGCCTGTATCTCGCCGCGACCCCGCGCGCGAGGCCGATCTGCCCGACGGGCGCGGCAGAGCTTGCAGCGAGACCTCGACGAGATCGGGGTCGGGCTCGCAGACGTCGCAGCAGCGCACCGAGGGCGCGGGGTCCTCTCGGTCCCCGAAGTGCTCGAGGATCGTGCGCCGGCGGCAGTCCATGCCACTTGCGATGTACCCCTCGATCGCGCGGTAGGCCTCCCAGCCGCGGTCCTTCGCGGCTTTGATGGCCGACTGCGCCGCGCGCGAGGACCCTTCTGCGGTCAGCCTGACAGCAAGGCGGCCACTGGAGCCGGGCTCGAGCACCGCCGCCCCAGCGCGCTCAGCGATCGAGAGCAGCATTCGCTCGCGTTCGCCGAGCGAGCCGTGACCGAGTTCGGCGCGACCCGCCCCATCGGCCTCGCGCCGCAGCCGTCCTACGAAGTCCCTGACCTCCTGCACGCTGGTGTCGCGCGCGTTGTTGAACTTGATCAGGCGCCCCAGGTCGTAACGGGAGGCCAGCAGCAGCGCCCGTGCCGGGCGCCCGTCGCGACCGGCACGACCGGCCTCCTGGTAGTAGCCCTCGAGGCTTGTCGGCAGCGCCCAGTGAGCGACTGTGCGCACGTCGGACTTGTCGACCCCCATGCCGAAGGCGTTGGTGGCGACGACGATCTCCGCCTCGCCGCGCATGAACGCGCCCTGGGCTTGTGTGCGCGCCTCGCCGCTAATGCCGCCGTGGTAGGCGACGGCAGCAAAGCCCTCACCCCGCAGCAGCGTGCAGACGTCCTCGGTGTCCTTGCGCGTCCCGCAGTAGACGATCGCCGGGCGCGTCTCGGTCTGGGCTAGAGCGAACAGCAGGGTGGCGCGCTTGCGCGCCACCGCACCCTTGCCTTCCAGTGCGAGCACGTCGAAGCTGATGTTCGGGCGGTCAAAGCCCGATCTGACCATCACCGGATCGCGCAATCCCAGCCGTGTGGCGATCTCCTGCGCCACGCGCGGCGTCGCGGTGGCCGTGGCGGCCATCACCGGCGGGCGCCCAAGCGCCTCGATCGCGCCGTGCAGGCGAAGGTAGTCGGGACGAAAGTCATGCCCCCACTCGGCGACGCAGTGAGCCTCGTCGACCACGAACAGCGACACGCGACGCTCGGCCAGTGCCGCACGGAAGGCGCCTGAGGCAAACCGCTCGGGCGCCGCCAGCACCAATCTCGTCTCGCCCGACCGGATCGACTGCAGCGCTTGGGCGTTGTGCCCCTCCTCCATCCCCGAGGCGAGCATCGCCGCGCTGACCCCGGCGCGCCGTAGCCGCTCGTGCTGGTCGGCCATCAGCGCGATCAGCGGCGAGACGACGAGAACCAGGGCCCCGTCGAGCAGTGCCGGCAGCTGGTAGCAGAGCGACTTGCCGCCGCCGGTCGGCATCACGACCAACGAGTCGCGTCCGTCAAGCGCCGCGGCGACCGCGTCGCGCTGCCCCGGCCGGAACGCGCTCAGGCCAAAGCGCGCGAGCAGCCGCTCGGGGGGGCTGTCGGGCTCGTCGAGGCCGCTCTCGTGCATGACCGTAGAAGCTAGCCGGCGCCGCGGGCGGTATCCGGCGCACGCGGCGCGGCTGCCTCGAAATGTGCGAGTGCGGGTGCAGGCGCAAGGGCAGGCGAGCGCCTGCTGAGCGCCGCGCTCGCCCCGCGGCAGAGCCTCAGGCGCGCGAGTGCCAGACCACCCGCGCCCCAGCGGAGGGCACGAGCGTGATCGCGCGCCGGCGGTTGCGCTCGCCGCGCGCCGAAGAACGACGCGTGCCGGCGGGCAGGCTCGGGGTCAGCTCGCCGAGCACGGTGCGCAGCATCAGCTTCATCTCGAGCATCGCAAACGACGCTCCGATGCAGCGGCGGATTCCGCCGCCGAATGGGATCCACGCGTAGGGATTGACGTCCCGCCCGCCCTCGTGAACAAGGAAGCGCTCGGGGCGAAACTCGGCGGGCGCATCGTAGACGCGCGGGTTGCGGTTGACCAGGTAGATCGAGGGGACCACGCGCGTGCCGGCCGGCAGCAGCCGACCCCCGACTTGGAGCGGCTCGCGCAGCAGGCGCACGACAAGCGGCACGACCGGCCGCACGCGCAACGTCTCGTGCACCACGGCCTGCAGGTACTCCTCGCTCGTGTCGGCGTCGATCTCGGCGACCAGGCGCCGAAGCTTCTCGGGGTGGCGCACCAGCCGCTCGATCGCCCAGGCCACGGCTGTGGCGGTCGTCTCGTGCCCGGCCAGCAGCAGGCTCACCAGCTCGTCGCGCAGCTCGACGTCGGTCATCGCCTGGTCCTGCTCGTCGCGGGCCAGCAGCAGCAGCGAGAGGACGTCGACGCGCTCGTGCAGGTCGGCCTCGCCGCGCCGGCGCTCGATCTCCTGGTAGATGACCGCGTCGAGGCGATCGAGTGCGCGACCGATCGATCCGCCCGGCCGCTCGCCCGTCGGGCGGCGCAGCGCGTAGAGCAGCAGCGCGGGCGTGTTGACCGGTTCGAGCAGGCCGCCGATCGCGTCGCGAAGCTGTTGCATCCGCTCGGCCTCGACGCCGAACACCGCGCGCAGGATCACCTCGAGCGTGATCGCGCGGGTGCGCTCGGCCACGCGCATCGGCGCGCCGAGCGGCCACTGCACCGTGCTGTGACGGGTGGCCTGCACGATCACCTGCTCGTACTCGCGCATCCGCTCGCCGTGGAAGGGGGGCAGCAGCAGCTTGCGCTGGCGCATGTGCTCGGGCCCGGTCAGCGTGATCACCGAGTGCTCCCCCATGATCGGCGCGCGATCGGTGAGTCCGCGGCTGCCGAGGGGGCGATCTGCGGCGGCGTCGTGAAGAGGGTCTTGACGGCGTCGGGATCGGAGATCAGCACGAGCCTGCGCCCGCTCGGGCCGAAGGTGAGCGTGAACTCCTCGCCGTAGCGGCGCGCGCACTGGTCTAGCAGCCAGGTGGGGGCCAGCGCCCACAGCAGCGTCTGCGCCATCGGCGGCAGACGCGGCCCGCGCGGGAGGTCATCGGCGACGAGTGGGACCTGCGGCTGCGCGTCGGCGGCACCGCCGGGCCCGGGCCGTTGTTGCGCGACGGCGGTTGCCATGTGATGAGACTAGCGGCCGGCGCGATCGCCGAGCGCAGCGACGACGCGCTCGCGCGCTGCTTGGACCTGCTCGGCCGAGAGCGACTGCCGGCGGCGACGCAGGTAGGCGATCAGCATCCGCGCCGGAAGCACGCGCACTCCGCGCCGGCGCGCTGCGGGCTTGTCCACCCAGGCGCGGCTGTAGACGAGCAGCGGCTCGACGGGGGCGTCGAGCACCCGTTCGAGCGCCTCGCGCTCGTCCTGGGCCTGGCGCAGCACCGCGCCGTGGATCGAGCGCACGTGCACCGGCCCCGGGTGGCTCTTGGTCTCCACGGTGAAGAAGCCGGCCGGGCCCAGGGCGATGTGGTCGATGTTCCCGCGCCCGAGGCTTGCGTCGTGGATGACGCTCCACCCGGCGCCCTCGAGCTCGAGGCGGTCCAGCAGTCCGCCGACGTGCTCCTCGCCGGTGGCGCCGCGGTAGCGGCGCTCGAGCAGCGGCAGCACGAAGCGCGAAACGAAGAACATCGTGGCCAGCAGCGCCAGCTCGGCACCGACGAACAGCGGGCTGTGCAGCCCGAACTCGCGGCCGAACGCGGTCGTGACCACAGCCAGGATGCCGAGAGCGCCGATCGTGCGCATCCGCATACGCAGCACGGTCGAGCGAGCGTGCTGGCCGGGGATGCGGGCGGCCGGGTCGCCGTCGCGCAGCGCGATCAGTGTCTGTCCGGGGGCGATCGTCATCCACCTTTGGCATCGGCGCCGCGCCGCCGCCATCTTTAGGGCTGATCCCGTTGGGGCTGACCTGGCCGACTGTTCGAGTTTGGGCGAACGCTTTCGCCGGCGGTTGCGGAAAAGTGTGGAACCGGCGCGCAGCGACCTAAAGCCCCCTCTCCGCCGGGCCGAAGGCAAGAGCGAGGGCAAGCACGCAAGCGCAAGCCACGAACAGGTCGCACCATGTCAGTCAGCATTTGCACTCCACACGACAGCTCGATCCCCTCGGACATGGCGCTGCTGCTGCGCGCAGACGCCGAGCAGCGCTGGCTGCACCGCGAGGTGATCCCGGTGCTGCGCCAGCTGGAGACCCGCGCGCCGCTCGCCGGCGAGCAGGTCGGCGCCGCGCTCGCCTATCTGGAGGACAGCTGGAGCGAGGCGCTGTTGCGCGCACGCCAGAGCGACGCCGCCCGCGAGCGCGGCTCGCGCGCTCCCCGGCACGGGAGCATCGGCGACGACGCCGTGCGCTACCACACGGCCGTGCGCGCGCTGCGGGGGATCGTCGCCCAGCGGGTCACCGCATACGTCGAGGCGGCCGAGTTCGACGCGCCCGAGTGCGCGCGCATCGCATAGTCTGCTGCGCGTGCCCGCGCCGCCGCGCTTTGATCTGCAGGCCCACTCGACGCGCTCGGATGGCGCGCTCGAGCCCGCCGCGGTGGTGGCGGCAGCTGCGGCGGCGGGCGTGGAGCTGCTCGCGCTGAGCGACCACGACACCCTTGCCGGCGTCGCCGAGGCGCTCGAGGCCGGGCGCGAGCAGGGCGTCACGATCGTGCCGGCGGTTGAGATCTCCTCGATCGACGACGACGGCGCGCAGCCACGCGAACTGCACATACTCGGTTACCTGATCGACCACGCCGACCCGGCTTTCAACCAGACCCTCGATCGCTTCCTGGCCGACCGCGAGCAGCGCACGCTGCGGATGGCCGAGAACCTGCGCGGCGCCGGTTGGCAGCTGCAGACGAGCACGATCGACGCGCGCATCGCGGCCGGCGAGCCGATCGGCCGCCCGCACCTGGCCGAAGCGGTTCTCGCGCATCCCGCCAACGCCGATCGGCTGCGCGCCGAGCAGATCGACGACGTCGGATCGCTGATCCGCGGCTACCTGATCGAGGGCAAGCCGGCGTTTGCGCTGCGCCAGACGCCGACAGTGGCCGAGGCGATCGAGGCGATTCACGCGGCCGGCGGGGTCGCGGTTTGGGCGCATCCCTTCTGGGACGTCGAGGATCCGGTCGAGGTGCTGGCGACGATCGAGCGCTTTCGCGCGCTGGGGATCGACGGCGTCGAGGCCTTCTACGTCACCCATGCCCGCGAGCAGACCGAGCTGCTGGCCTCCCGCTGCGAAGAGCTCGAGCTGCTGAGCACCGGGTCGGCCGATTTTCATGGTCCGGAAAACCGGTTGTTCTCGCGCTTTGCGGCGTTTGAGACCTACGGGCTGACGCCGAACCTCGGACCGATCTGGGCGTCGGACCGGTAGCGCCTGGCGCTCCGGAGTGCGGCCGCGCCAGGCGGCCCGGCTCCACTCCGTCAGCCTGCCTACCCTGCCGAGATCGCCGCCTGCGCGGCCAGGCGGTAGGCGAGCGCTTCGAGCGCCAGCTCCTCGGAGACGTTGAGCGCCAGACGCAGGCGCGTGTCGCGCACCTGCTCGACGCCGGTGCGCAGGTCCTCCGCTGCGCGCGTCTTGCCGTCCTCTCCCAACTCGGGGAGCCGGTCGACCGCGAGCACCAGCTCCGGCGCTCCCGATGCCGTGCACCATGCGTCGCGCAGCCACAGCTCGCACAGGCGCAGAGCCTCCTGAAGCGTGGTCGTGCGCGCGCGGCGCTCGGCCCGCCGCACCGCTTCAGAGCCTTCGCGCTCGTGCCGGCGGCGCTCGCGTGCCGGCAGCAGCTCGGCCTGCTCGCTCACGCGTGCCGCGGTCGCGGCGCCGGCCTCGACGCCGGCTGCCTTCGCGCTGTCGAGCAAGGCGCTCCACGGGCGCTCGGAGAGGTTGCCGGCGAGCGCCGCTCGCGCGAAGGTCTGCGCTGCCCCGCGCAGCACCGCCCCCTCCTCGCCGGCCAAGCGTGCGGCTAGACGCGCGTCGCCGCCGGACAGGCGCGCGCACGCGTCCGCGCGCTGCGGGTCGAGCTGGGGGTCGGCCGCGAGCAGGCGCTCGCGCACGGTCTCGCCGGCGAGCGGGTCAAAGCGCACCGCCTGGCAGCGCGAGGCGACGGTCGGAAGTACGTCCTCGCGGTGCTCGGCGAGCAGGATCAGGTGGGCAAACGGCGGTGGCTCCTCGAGCGTCTTCAGCAGCCGGTTGGCGGCCTGGTCGTTCATGGTTCCCGCCGCCTCGATCACGAACACGCGCCGGCTCGATTGAAACGGGGTGTGCGCGACCGCTCCGATCACCGCCTCGTCGACGTCGCCGACGAGCAGTTCGCTGGCGCCGCTCGGGGTGACCCACGTGAGGTCGGGGTGGCTACCGCGCCGCACGCGATCGCGAGCCTGCTCGGGGTCCGGTTCTCCCTCGCAGAGCAACGCGGCGGCAAACGCGCGTGCGACCGTGCGCTTGCCGGTGCCGCCCGGACCGTGAAAGAGATAGGCGTGCGAAGGGGTGCCGGCGGCGAGCGCGGGCAGCAGCACCGCGCGCGCGTGCGGATGCGGCTCGATCCCCTCGAGCGTCGGGGTCGTTGCTGAGCTCGCGTCGGGCACCCACGCCATCCTAGGGGGGTGGGCCGCGGCAGGCTGATCACGATCGAGGGGATCGATGGGGCGGGCAAGTCCACGCTCGCGGACCTGCTGCTCGATGCCCTGCGCGTGCGTGGGGTGGAGATCGAGGGGCTGCGCGAGCCGGGCGGGGTCGAGCTCTCAGAGCGCATTCGGGCGCTGCTCGGCGACCCGGCGCTCGAGGTCGGGGCGGCGGCCGAGGCGCTGCTGTACGCGGCGGCGCGTGCGGAGCTCGTCCGGGTACGGGTGGCGCCGCTGCTGGCGGCTGGGACCAACGTTCTGCTGGACCGTTTCGTGGACTCCTCGCTTGCCTACCAGGGCGAGGGCCGCGGGCTCGGGATGGACGCGGTCCGTGCGATCAACCGGCTGGCCACGTCGGGGCTGCAGGCCGACCGGACTTTGCTGCTGCAGATCGATCCCGTGTGCGCGCGCGAGCGCACGCGTGTGCGAAGGGCTCCCGCCGAGCGCATGGAGCAGGCCGGGAGCGAGTTCTTCGAGCGCGTCGCTGGCGCCTACGCCGTGCTGGCCGCCGCCGAGCCACAGCGGATCCGCTCGATCGACGCCGGCGAGCCGCCGCGGCGCGTGCTGGAGCTGGCGCTCGCCGCGCTGTCGGACCTCGCTTTTGCGTGAGCCGTTAGAGCCGTGCCGGCCCGTCGGGTGGCCGCGGGCCAATACGATGGACTCGACATGCACGCGCGTTCGTTTTTTCGGATGAGCCACGCGCTGCGCGCGCGTGGCCGGTTCGTGCCCGCACTCGCGGGGCCGTTGGCTGCGGCTGCGCTGCTGGGCGCGGCACCCTTGCCGGTGCACGCTGCGAGCATCTCGCCGCAGGCGCTCTCAAAGCTCGGGCTGTCCAAGGCGGCGAGCGCGACCACGCACGGCACCGGCTCGACCGCGACGACCACCCCGACGACCAACGGCGCGCAGCCCGGCACGATCGCGCCGGGCGCGACGGTCCCGGGCGGCTCGGTGCCGACCAGGACGGCCACGGTGCCGGCGACGAGCGTTCCGGCGGGGGGAACCACGCCGACGAGCACGACGCCGGGGACGACGCTGCCCACCACCGTCGCGCCGAGTCAGACGCTGCCGCGCAGCGGACGGCTCGGATCGAGCGCTGCGGGGCGCCGCTCGCACGCGAGCAAACGACTGTCGGGCACGGCGATCGCGCTGGCGGCGCTCGGTGCGCTGCTGCTGCTTGCCTGCCTGCTTTGGGCGATCGCGCGACAGCTGGCGCTCGAGCCGCGCTGGGCCGGCTCGCTGACGTACTCGTTGCGTGAAGCCAGCTACCACGCCTCGGAGACCTGGGCGGAGTTCTCCGACTGGGCCCGGATTGGCTACTGAGGGGCTCGCTGGGCGGCGCTGGCCGATCTTTGATCGGTCGGCGTCCTGCCGCCGTTGTGTGCCCGGGCACACGGCGGTCGGTGCGTCCTTGGCCCGCTTGCCCAGCGAGCCCTCAGGCTCTCGTGGTGGCGAGGCCAAAAAGGCCTCTAAAATAGAGATTAACGGTGGTCTGTCCGAGCGGCGCGCAACGATGCTCGACCCCAGTGAACAGAGTCGAGTGGGCGTCGCGTAGTGCCGGCGCAGAGGAGGTAAGGCCGATGGAGTTGTCCCCGCACCCCACGATCCATCAGGAGCTCGCGCCCGGTGAGGCGCTGAGCGTCGAGCGCGTGTTCACGACACCTGGGACACATCCCTTCGAGGCCGTGCAGTGGGAGCGGCGCGACGCGCGAATCGGTCACGGCGATCGCGTTGCCTTCGAGCAGAACGGCGTCGAGTTTCCCTCCAGCTGGTCTCAGAACGCCACCAACATCGTCGCCCAGAAGTACTTTCGCGGGCAGATCGGATCGCCCGAGCGCGAGCACTCGGTCAGGCAGATGATCGCGCGCGTCGCCGGCACGATCGCCGGCTGGGGCCGCGAGCGCGCCTACTTTGCCACCGAGGAGGACGCCGAGGCCTTCGAGGCCGAGCTCACGCACATCCTGCTTCACCAGATGGCGGCCTTCAACTCACCCGTCTGGTTTAACGTCGGCTTCGAGGACTCGCCGCAGTGCTCTGCCTGCTTCATCCTCTCGGTGGAGGACACGATGGAGTCGATCCTCGGCTGGAACACCAAGGAGGGCAACATCTTCCGCGGTGGCTCAGGGTCCGGGATCAACCTGTCGAAAATCCGCGGCTCGATGGAGCCGCTGGCCAAGGGCGGCACCGCCTCTGGGCCCGTCTCGTTCATGCGCGGCGCCGACTCCTGGGCCGGCACGATCAAGTCTGGGGGCAAGACGCGTCGTGCCGCCAAGATGGTGGTGCTCGACGTCGACCATCCCGACATCGTCGACTTCATCACCTGCAAGGCGCGCGAGGAGGACAAGGCGCTGGCTTTGCGCAACGCCGGCTTTGACATGTCGATCGACGGCGAGGGGTTCTTCTCGATCCAGTATCAGAACGCCAACAACTCGGTGCGAGTCACCGACGAGTTCATGCGCGCGGTCGAGAACGACGAGGATTGGCATCTGCTTGCCCGCACCACCGGCGAGCCCGTGGGGGAGCCGATCCCGGCCCGCGAGCTGATGCGCGAGATCGCCCAGGCGGCCTGGCGCTGCGCCGACCCGGGGGTGCAGTACGACACCACGATCAACCGGTGGCACACGTGCCCGAACAGCGGGCGCATCAATGCTTCGAACCCGTGCAGCGAGTACATGCACGTCGACGACTCGGCCTGCAACCTGGCCTCGATCAATCTGATGAAGTTCCGCCGCGCCGACGGCACGCTCGACGTGGGCGCCTTCGAGCACACGGTCGACGTCGTGCTGCTGGCGCAGGAGATCGTAGTCGGGCCCTCCAGCTACCCGACCGAGGAGATCGGCGCCAACGCCCGCGCTTTTCGCCAGCTCGGGCTCGGCTACGCGAATCTCGGCGCCTACCTGATGTCAAACGGGATGCCCTACGACTCCGATGCCGGGCGCGGCACGGCCGCTGCGATCACTGCGCTTATGACCGGGCGCGCGTATCGCGAGTCCGGGCGCGTCGCAGCGGCGCTTGGGCCGTACGAGCGCTACGAGGAGAACCGCGAGGCCCACAACGGCGTGATGCGCATGCACCGCGACGCCGCTTACTCGATCCCGGACTCCGCCTGCTCCGACGGCGAGCTGCTGGCCGCTGCCCGCGGGGCCTGGGATGAGGCCGTGCAGCTCGGCGAGCAGGTCGGCTACCGCAATGCGCAGGCGACCGTGCTCGCGCCGACCGGGACGATCTCCTTCCTGATGGACTGCGACACGACCGGCGTCGAGCCCGACTTCTCGCTGGTCAAGTTCAAGGAGCTGGTCGGCGGCGGGCAGATGACGATCGTCAACCGCACCGTGCCGCTGGCGCTCGCCACACTGGGCTACTCAGACCAGCAGATCGAGCAGATCGAGGCGCACGTCAACGAGCACGGCACGATCGTCGGCGCTCCCGGCCTCGCCGCCGAGCACCTGCCCGTGTTCGACGTCGCAGTCGGCGAGCGGGCGATCTCGCACATGGGGCACATCAAGATGATGGGGGCGGTGCAGCCGTTCATCTCCGGTGCGATCTCAAAGACCGTGAACCTGCCCGAGAGCGCCACCGCCGAGGACATCGCCGACGCCTACACGCAGGCTTGGCGGTTGGGGGTCAAGGCGCTTGCCATCTACCGCGACGGCTCAAAGACCGCCCAGGCGCTGCGCACCGACGCGCAGAAGGACGCGCCCGCGCCGGCCGACGTCGACGCGGCCGTCGAGCAGGCGGTCGCCAAGGCGCTTGCAGACGCCGGGCCGAAGCGGCGGCGGATGCCGCGCGAGCGTCAGTCGATCACGCACAAGTTCTCGATCGGCGGGCACGAGGGCTACATCACCGCCGGGATGTACGAGGACGGCACGGTCGGCGAGATCTTTCTGACCGACATCGGCAAGGAGGGATCGACGTTGCGCGGGATGATGAACTCGTTCGCCACCGCGATCTCGATCTCGCTGCAGTACGGGGTGCCGCTCGAAACGCTGGTGCAGAAGTTCAGCTACATGCGCTTCGAGCCGGAGGGGATCACCTCAAACCCGGAGATTCCGTTCGCCAAGTCGATGCCCGACTACATCATGCGCTGGCTGGCCTCGCGCTTTCTGGACACCGACGCCCAAGAGGAGCTCGGCATCCTCACGCCGGCCGTGCGCGCCCGCAAGGCCGCACAGGAGGCCGCGCAGGCGGTCACCGCGAGCGACACGTCCGGGCCCGAGGCAAGCGCCGGCGGCGGCGTAGCACAGAGCGTGCCAGCGGCAGCTGCGCTGACCGACTCGCCACCGGTCGTTCCGGCCCGCCTGCAGGGGCTCGATCTCGGGCCTGCCTGCTCGCAGTGCGGCGGGATGATGCAGCGGACGGGCAGCTGCTACACGTGCTCGAGCTGCGGCAACAACACCGGCTGCGGCTGAGTCAGGGCGTTCCGCCGCCCTGCCACCGGCGGGCCGCCTCGGTCGTGCGAAGGAACTTGCCAAAATCACCGAAGATCTCCTCCCAGAGCGCTGTCAGGTGACGCGACTGCTCGTCGCTGATGACGTCAGCCTCTGAGCCCTCGAACAGCGGTCGTCGGCTCAGTAGCGCCGACGAGAGGATTTCAATGCCGTCCCACGTCTGAACGATACCGACGCCCGCGTGGGTCGTTCTAAAGTCGTGCAGTATGTAGGGAAAGATCTCCACCATCGGCGCCTCCTGACCTTGCAGCGCCGTCTGCGTAAGGATCAAACGGGAGCCGCGGACGGCCGCGTCTATTCGATAGTCGTGCGGTTCGCCATCGGAATCGCGGCTAGCCACGCTGGCGGTGAGAGAGCCGATCGATAGGTCCCTGTCGAAATTAAAAATCTCATAGCGCCACGTTGGCGTGCCTTTGACCACCGTGAGGTGGTAGTGATGCCAGACCGTACGCAGACCGGCCAAGTCGCTCTCGACCGAGGTCATTGTGCTACCCAATGTTTTCTCGAGCACCTCGAGCATCTGTGAGACCGGACCGCGTTGAAGGCGCTTGTCGATCAGGATCGTGAGGCTCGATCCGACTACGGCTCCTGCGAGCGCTCCAATCAGTCCCGCGAGGACGCGGTCCAGGGAAGTCGGTTTGCCGGCCAGCAGCAGAAGCGCGACCGTCGCGAGAGCGACGCCGAGCACTACCAGAACCATGATCGCCCAAATGAGATTGCTCTCGCTCAGCTCCCACGCGTCGGTGGAGGTTGGACGGGACGGCGGGAATGTCATGTCGCTCCTCGCTTGCGATCTCGCTCGGAAGACGTGCTTGTAGAGCGGGCCAGAGCCCATACGCCTTGGACTTGGCGATTACCACCAGTCCGGTAAGCCCCCGCGACTTGCTCGGTCCTCCTTGGAATGCTTTGAAAGGGTCCTGAATCCGACAATATCGGATGATCGGGACTAATGGACTGAGCTCGATGCTTGCCTCGGCGGCGATACGGACGACAAACGTCGCTCGGGGTCGCCGGTGGGCACGTCGCAGCGCACTGATTGCCATGACACTCATGGCGCGGCGCCGGGGCTCGCGCCAAGACCGCTGCGCTCTTTAGCGAGCGGCGGCGCGCTCGGCCACGGCCACGCGCGAGTCCTCGCGGCCGAGCATGCTGATGAAGACGGCCGCGAAGGCGATGCCGAAGACCAGGAACTCGATGAAGCACATGCCCGCCCCGGCAAGCTGCTGGTCGGCTAGCGCCGAGAGGCCGTAGGAGCGCGGGGCCGACGCGTATAGCGGGTACTGCACAGCGGTCATCCACGTCAGCGGCACGCAAACGACGGCGGAGGCCAGGCGGGTGAAGCCGAGCAGTGCCAAGCGCTCGCCGTTGGGGCGCAGATGGCCGCGCGGCAGCGGGTCGACGATCAGCCACCACAGGGCAAGGCCCGTGTAGAAGAGGGTTGCGTGCTCGAAGGCGTGCACCAGCTGGTGCTGGGCGGCGAAGTCGAACATCGCCGGGATCGCCCACACCCACGTGGCGGTCGCCCACAGCGGGATTGCCACCCAAGGCGAGGTGAGGACCGCGAGTGCGCGACCGAAGCGACCGCGCGGAGCGATCGAGCGCAGGGCCGCTGGAGCCAGCCCGAGCGGGAGGATCGGCGCGCGCAGGCCGAGCACGATCAGCGCCGGCGCCACGTCGGAGAGCAGCACGTGCTGGGCCATGTGCGCGGAGAGCAGCCAGCCGTCGCCGATCGCGTCCAGCGGCGAGAGCAACGCCACCGCGATCGCAACGAGCCCGGCCGCGTAAGGGAACCAGTGTCCGGCGCCGAGCGAACGCGAACGGGTGGCGGCGCTGGCCCGGCGGTACATGCGCGCGTACACGTACGCCGCCGCGAGCAGCGCGACGATCGCTATCGGGTCAAAGCTCCAGGAGCCCCAGCCGGGTGCATGATCCATCGGCGGCATCCTATCGATCCCGCCCGCGGGCGCGCGCTCGCCCGCCAACCTGCTCTGGGAGGCCCGCTGGGCGCGTCGGCGGGCGTCTCAGGCGCCGCTGTAGGAGGCCGGCGGCAACGGGTTCGAGCGGATCGCGGCGAGCTCGCTGACGAGCTGGGGGCCAGTCGTACCGCCAAGCACGCGCAGGCGCGGCAACCGGTAGGGGTCCCCGGCGGGCGAGGCCCAACCCGGCACGACCGTGGTCGAGCCGACAAAGCCGGCGGCCTTGATCGCTTCGACCACGCTCGCGTCGTAGTGGCCGGAGGGGTAGCAGAACCAGTTGACCGGAACGTGGTAGCGGCGCTGCAGCTCCGAGCGTGCGACGAAAACCTGTTCGTGCAGCGCCGTCGGGGAAATCGCGATCAGATCGGCGTGGCTGATGCCCTGCGTATCGAGCTCCCAGCCGTCGGCTATCAGCTGCTGCACTTGGGCGCGGCTGAGGCCGCCCTGTGACGGCGGTAGGCCCGTCAGCTGGATGTTCTCGACGCCGACCCAGCCGTGATCGCGCAGGATCGGCTCGGCGTTGGTCAGCTGGGACTGGTAGCCGTTGTCGAAGCTGAGCACGACAGGCTTGCCGGGTAGCGCGACGCCATGCGTCCAGTTCGCGAGCATCTGATCCATCGTCACCGCTCGGTAGCCGGCGGCAGCCAGCGCCTGCATCTGTTCGGCGAGCTCTTCGGGTGGCACGTACAGGCCCGGGAATTTGGCCCCGGCCGGCGGCGGGTTGATCACGTGATACATGAGGATCGGGACCGCCTGTGCGCCGCCCGAACGGCGCGCGGCCTGGGCCGGCGTCACAAGTGCATCGGCGCCCCGACCGCTCGCGCTGCGGCGCGCGCCCGCGCCGCGCGCCGCAGCGCGAGCTGCGCCAGAGCCGCCGGTGCTCGCGTGTTGTGCGCTGTTCTTTGCTGAGCCGCCGCTGGGTGCGCTCGAGGAGCCGTCGGTGCCTGCGTTGGCAACCACCACCGTCACGATCGCGGCGGCGATCACTGCGATCAGCGCGGCGAGCCCTCGTGCCCTGCGACGCGCAAGCTGGCGCTTGCGCGTTTCACGACGGGCTCGCCGCTGTTCGGGGTCCATCCCTCCCGAAGGGCTAATTGAGGCGCTTCTTCAGCGCCGAGGCGGCGGAGAATTTCGCCGACCTGCTTGCGGCGATGTTGATGGTCTCCCCCGTCGCCGGGTTGCGGCCCTGGCGCGCAGCCCGATTGCTGACGCTGAACTTGCCAAAGCCGGCAAGCGATATCTCGCCTCCACCGGCAAGCTCGTCGGAGATCAGCTCAATCGTCGCCTCCAGCGCCTGGCGGGCCTGCGTTCCTGGCAGCCCCGTGCGTTGCGCGACCCCTTCAGCCAGCTCATTCTTGGTCATGGCACTCCCTTCTCGAGTGTCGTTGCTGAGCCCAGGCTAACGGGTGGAAAGGACGTATTTGCGCCGTTGCTGCGGATCCTTTCGAATCTCGCCCCCATCGGAGGCCGCCTGCGGCTGCAGACGACCGGCTGCGCAGGCCGTCCACAGGACAGCCACCCAGGTGAGCGCCGCGAGGCTCACGTGCACCCACACGAGCTCTGTGGGCAGGTGGGTCTCGTACTGGTCGATCCCGACGAGGCCCTGCAATCCGACCAGCGCGCACGCCACCGTGCTCGAGCGGCGCAGTGTCCTGTCGGCAGCCGCTCGGCGAGCCAGCCACCACACCGCCAGCACGGCCAGGGCGAAAACGAACGCGATCTCGCCGTGGCGGTGGATGACGAAATCCATCGTCGCGCGGCCGTTGAAGCTCAGTCGATGGATGCGTTGTCCCGGCGAGCCGCCGGCGTGCGGTCCGGCGGCAGTAGCGGCGGTGCCGGCGAAGATCGCGACCGCGCCGAGGCCGACGGTCACTCGCGCCGCGATCGTCAGCACTCGCTCGGCGCTGCGCGGGCGTTCTCCTGGCTCGTGGGCGGCGCGCCAGGCAAGGGCGACGGACGCCGCGAGCACGAGCATCGACAGCGAGAAGTGGGCCATCACCCAGCCGTAATCGAGCGCACCGCGCACCGTCAGACCGCCGAGGATGGCCTGAGCGAGCACGCCGAGCGGCAGCAGCGCTGCGAGCCGGCTCAGGTCGCGCCGGTAGGGACGCCGGCGAAACGCGAGCAGGAAGGCCGCGAAGGCGGCGATCGTCACAGGGACGGTGACGACGCGATTTGAGAACTCGATCAATGCGTGACTGTTCAGCGGCGGGTAGACCTTCCCGTAGCAGCGCGGCCAGCGCGGGCAGCCGAGCCCAGAGTCGGTCAACCGCACGGCGGCGCCGGTGAGCACGATCACCGTGAAGGCCGCCAGCGCGCAGTACGCCACGAGGGCATACTGGCGCGGCGTGAGCGTCAGCTCGCGCGCGCGGCGCAGGAGCCTGTTTGGGCGCGAGGCTGTCGATCTGGACCTGGGCACGACCCGCACAGCATTGCAGCAGCGCTGCCGTCCTGGCTCCGTTGGCGGCTGTCCGCCGGGAGGCGTGGCGCCCCGCTCGGTCGCCCAAGGTGCGCGGCGCGCGCGCGAGGTCCGGGCTCTTTGCGCTTAGTGCGTAGAGAAGGGTCGATTTTCGAGACTATGCGCTCGATTTCTACTGATTTCTACTTATCCTTCACAAAGGACGTGTCGCAAAGACTCCCGGTACGCAAAATGCGCGCTTGGAACCGCGCCGCCGCAGCCAGTCGTGCGGCCGGCTCGCTCCGTGAGCGCATGTGGACGCATCGGAATATCTGGGCGGCACGCATAAAACACGGATTACGACTCTGAGCAACCGGCGCGCCGGCGCTCAGACCGGACGGCGTAGCACCCTGTGAAACGCCGAGTCAGGACGGCTATGAGTGTTTCAGACGACCATCCCCAGCCCGCGTACGACGAGATCGGCGTCGATTACAGGGCGACGCGACGCGCCGACCCCCGCATAGCCAGGCAGATTCACAGAGCGCTCGGCGACGCCGAATCGGTCGTGAACGTGGGCGCGGGTGCGGGCGCATACGAGCCACTCGACCGGGAGGTGTTGCCGGTAGAGCCTTCGACCGCGATGATCGCTCAGCGCCCATCCGAGCTGGCGCCGGCGATTTGCGGTCACGCCGAGAGCCTGCCGCTTCCCTCCAACTGTGTGGATGCAGCGATGGCCTGCATGAGCCTTCACCACTGGTGTGACTGGCGGGTCGGGGTGCAAGAGCTGCGCCGTGTTGCGCGCAGGCGGGTGGTGATTTTTACCTACGACCGTAGTTTCTCCTCGCGGTTCTGGTTGCTGCGCGACTACCTACCAAAGCTCGGTCGGCTCGACAGTGCTCGCTTTCCCGGGATCGAGGAGCAGCGTGCCGCACTCGACGAGGAGGTGCGGGTCATAACGGTGCCGGTGCCTCACGATTGCGAGGACGGCTTTTTCGCCGCCTACTGGCGCCGGCCCCGTGCCTATCTGGACGAGCGAGTGCGCGCCGGGATGTCGACCTTCTATCTACAGGGGGCCGAGCGGCGCCTGGACGGCCTGGACGATCTGGCCGAGGACCTCGACAGCGGACGCTGGGACGAGCGTTACGCAGATCTGCTCGATCGCGAGCAGATCGATCTCGGCTACCGACTGCTGGTGACCGACCTCTGATCGCGCAGCGGTCGATCGCATCCTCGCGCGGTCAGCCGGTCGGGTCGTACTCGAACGGCAGCTCGGCGGCGATCTCGCGCAGCGGCGGCGCCGCAGCGTCGCGTGCCGAGACGGTCAGCTCATCGACCGGCAGTGGCCAGTCGATCGCCAGGTCCGGGTCGTCCCAGGCGATCGCCCGTTCCAGCGAGGGCTCGTAGTAGCCGGTCTGCTTGTAGACGACGTCGGCGAAATCGCTGAGCACGCAGAAGCCGTGCGCAAAACCAACCGGCACGTAGAGCATCCGCAGCGTGCGATCGTCAAGCTCAATGCCTTCCCACTCGCCAAAGCTCGGCGATCCGCGCCGCAGGTCGACGACGACGTCGAGGATCTGCCCGCGCGCACAGCGTACGAGCTTTGCGACGCCCGCGCCGACCTGAAAGTGCAGTCCGCGCACCACCCCGCGCGCGGAGCGCGAATGATTGTCCTGGACGAACTCGTCGCTCGGCGGGATGCCCATCTCGGCGTGTGCGCGGCGGCGGTAGGTCTCGACAAAGAAGCCGCGCTCGTCGCCGAGGACGCGGGGCTCGATCAACCGGGGACCGTTGATGCTGGTGGTGGTGGGGATCGTCTGCATCGCTGGCTTGGCTCTGCGCCCGTCGCGTGCAAGCTTACAGCGGTCGTGTGCACCACGCCGGCATCTCTCACCGTTTGAGACCTGCGAGTTCTTCCCCTGCGATGGCGACCGCCTCGCGCAGCGCCGGCCCCTCGCCAAAGCGCGTCACGATCTCTCTTCAAGACCATCAGAGTCTGGCTCGGTTGCGGCGCGCCCCCCCACGCGCCGCACCAGAGTCGCGTCCCCCGGGGAGCGCCGCTGCGAGCTTCGAACGGCGGGCCCGCCCGCGAACGCAAACCTCTCGCTGCGTACGCGGGCGGGCCGGCTACCCCCCGGAGGGCACTGGACCGAATGGGCATCGGCTCGTACTGCAGCGTTCATCTTGTCAGGGCGCTCGAGGAATAAAAGAGGAAAGTCAGATACTTGACTTTCAAGATCAGTCGCTCGCTAGGCTGGGGAGCCATCGCTTAGCCGGTGGAGGCTGGTAGCAGTGGCGGGGGGGTCGCCGCGCCAGTATGGATACTCAGCGAGCGGCGCAACCGCAGGATTGCCATATTAGGTCGCGCCAGCGCTCCGAGCTCCGCACGCAGCGGAGGTCCGACGAGTGGTGCGTGGGTTGCGCCGGCACCGCGTAGATCACACAAATAGAAGCACGTCATCGCTGTGAGGATCAGGGTGTGGCGGCGCCCATGCGGCAGCTGGGCCGTGCGAGAGATGGCCTCACGCGCGATCTCTCCCATTCGCTCGCCCGCTTGAGCGGGCGACTCGTATCGGTCAATCAGCCCGGTGACGCCCATCGCCTGATCCTCACCGCGATCGATCAGGCTGTCGAGCAGGGAGTGAAGCGCGCCGACCAACGGATAGTAGGTGCCCTCGATCGCGTCGAGTTCGACGGCAGAGAGTCGCGGCTCTGCCGCGACTCCAATCAGCACGTGCAATCCGATCGTAGAACCGGCTCCCGCTGCTGCCTCCCACCAGCGCAGAGCACCGTCCAGCGCAAGGCTTCGGCGGGTGGCCCAGCGTTCAAACGGCAGGCGCGAGCCCTCGGCGTCGCCGTGGCTGAACGCCTGATAGGCAATCGTTCGCCGCACCGCCCGGGCGAGCGCGCCGGCGACTGTCACGCGCGACGGCAGGGAGGCGAGCGCATCGCTGATCGTGTGTACCAGCAAGTCGAGGTAGCTCCCGTCCGCTCGCGTCGCACGCAGCCGCTCCCCGCGCCCCGAGCCGGTCGGCGACAGGGCGTCGCGGAGGTTCTCGTGAAGCTCGTAGCCCGTGGCGATCGGATCCGCCGAGGGCTGCTCACAGAGGATGTCGAGGTAGTCGCAAAGGGCCTGGCAGGCCACGAGCCCGCGGACGACGTGTGCCCTTCGCTCGCGCGGCGCCAGGATCGCAAACGCGGCTGCGCCCTCGAGGTTGGCCCCCTTTTGCTCGAGCCCCTGCAGCGCCAGACGGCGCAGGGCAGGGTCGGGGATGCGCATCGCGATGCCACGGCTGTGCGCGATTTCCCTGCGCACGCGCGGGAACACGGACAGCCAGTAGCCGCGGGCGGCGCAGGCAAACTCCCCTGCCCAATGAAGCCAGTTCCTGTCGACAGACCTGATCATCGAATTTGACTGTCCGAGCGCCGGCGTGTAGCGGCGCTCACTCTTGCAGGCTCATGCGGGGCGATACCCGCGCCGCCGCCAACCCGGGCAGCGAGATGACAGAGATGGCGATTGCACTGATAAGCGCCAGGGTTAGCACGAGCTGAGAGACCCCGACAGAGAACGGAGCTGGAAACCCGGCCGCGATCGTCAACCAATGGCTGGCCAGGGCGTGCCCATAGATCCCGACCGCGGCGCCCACCAGCGAGCCGACCGCGAGCATCGCGGTGCTCTCCAACAACAGCCCGAGCCACAGCTGGGCCGGGTGGTAGCCCTGAATCTTTAGTGAGGCAAGCCTCGCTCGGCGCTGCCACACGGTGGTGCTCAGGGCTGCGGCCACAGCCAGCGCGGCAGCCACGAGCAGCATTGTCGAGATGTCGGTCAGAGTGCGCAGCCCCTGGCGCACGCTGGCATCCGCTTCACTTGCGCTGTGCGCGGTGGTTTGTACCGAAAGTGCCGAGTCTCTGCCGAGCGTCCGGCGAACGGCGGCGGCGCCGACCGCTTCGCTGACGCCTGGGCGCAGATCCACCTCCAGCGCTGTGACTTCGCTGCTTCCCCACAGTCGGGCGTATTCGGGAGCCGAGATGGTCAGGGTGCCCGCGGGCCAGCCGGAGTTCGTAGTGATCGCCGCCACGCGCAATCGCTTCTGTCCCGCCGGCGTGGGGAATTCGAACGCATCGCCGACACGCAGATGGCGTTCGCCGGCAAAGCCGCTCGAAACGGAGCCCCAGCCGCCGGCGCGGATCCGGCTCTGTGCACCAGCGAATTCGCCGCTGAGCAGTTGGTTTGCTTCGAACATCGCCGGGTCCCCTGGCGAGCGAGCGCGCACCCACATCCGGCGGTTGCCGACGTCGCTTAGCCCGCCGCGGTAGACGCGGACGGACTGTACCCCAGGCGTTCGCGCGAGTTGCGCCGGGAGTCCGCCGAGTGGGAACCCGTCCGTGTTAAAGACATTGTCGCCGCTGTTTACCCAGACAGCCGCCGTGTCGTGATATTGGGCAACGGCGGTTTCGACACCTCGCAGCACGTCGTTGCGAGCGCCGCCGATCGCCACGCTGCCGTAGACGGCAAGGGCCACGATCGCGGCTAGGGCGACCGTACGCGTGGAGGTCGCGCGCAGCTCCGCACTGGCAAGAATCGTCGCGCCACTGCGCAACCCCAGCATGAGTCGCGGCAGCAGGCTGGCCACCAGTGCCAGCACGGCGGGTGTCAACAGCACCGTTGCTCCGGCGAGCGCCATCCCACCGAGAATCGTGGCGCTGGGGGTCACGGCCACCACGACACCGACCAGAGCGATCATCGCGAGCCCCGCGACCCCGGCGCGCCGAGCCGCTCGTGCATCTATCAGGCTGGCGCCATCGGCCTCACGAAAGACCGCGTCGGCGGGCCGGCCGGCCCTGAGGTCGAGCGCCGGCGAGAGCGACGCCAACAGGGTCGCCAGTACACCACAGCCGATCGCCACCGCGGCCATCGCAAGGCTGAAGGACTGCTCGGGAGCGATCGGGAATGAGGCGGCAAGATAGCTTGGGACCTGTCGATAGAGCGTACCGGCCAGCGCGTCGCCGAGGAGAACCCCGGCGCACGATCCGAGCAGCCCCAGCGCGAACGCCTGGAAGGCAAGTAGGGCGAGAATCTGGCGCGGGTCGTATCCCTGCATGCGCAGCTCGGCGACGAAGCGACGGCGCTCGGGCACCGTGAGCAGCATCGCGTTGAGCGCAAGCAGGAAGCCGATCATCACACTGATCGCCGAGAACAGGGTCGTCGACTGGCGGTTTGGAGCGGTGGCCACGTCGAGCAGCCTCAGTTCGTGATCGGCCGTCTCTACATCCAGACGATCGCCGGCGAGTGCCTGCAGCTCGCGAGCGACCGTGGCGTCCTTGCCCGGTCGCGGGACGATCAGCATCTGCGTGACCACCCCCGGGCGCCCGGTTAGTCGTTGTGCCACCCTCAGCAGTGCGACGGCCACAGGACTGTCCGCCAAGGCGCTCACAGCCCCACCGCTAATCACCGCTCCCACCAACTCGGTGCTCTTACGGCCGTGTCCGATCACCCGCACATGGCCGCCACGCTCGGTCCCGATGTTGCTTGCCACACCATCAGGCAGACCGAGCCCACCCGAGAGCAGCAGGGCGCCGTTGCCAAGCTCCTGCTGGGAGATTCCGCCCAGCGAGGCGAGGGTGGGCGAGACGCCCATCAGCTGGATCGACTCCCGTCCCTGCGGGCCGACGATCGTCATGTTCTCGCGCAGCACCGAGGTGGCCACCTTCACCCCCGGCAGCGCTCTGACCCGGCTCGTGAGACGTTCGTCAAAGCCCGTCGGCGAGCGCGCCACCAGCGTCAGCCGAGCCGAGCCGGCGAGCGCGCGCACGAGTCGTTCGGTGGAGCTGGTCAGCCCGGCGTTTGCGAGCAGGACGCCGAACACGAGCGCAACCCCTACGGCGATGCCGGCGCCGGCGAGCAGCTCCTGCGCCGGATGCGCGCGCAGCCGTCGGCGATAGAGGAACAGCAGCATCGACGGGCTCAGGCCGAACAGTCTCGGTTTAGGTACCGCCTTCATCGCCTCCTGCCGATCGACTGACGGCTCACGCGGTCAGCTCTACCGGTTCGACGAATGCTCCATCGATCAGCCGGCCGTCCCTGAGGGTGATGGCGCGATCGACAAACGGCGCCGCTTCCGCGTCATGGGTCACCAGTAGCCCAGGGATCTTGTTCTCGTGACACACCTCGGATAGCAACGAGAGGATCTCGTGCGTGCGGACGGAGTCGAGGTTGCCCGTCGGCTCGTCTGCCAGCAGCAGCCGCGGTTCGCCGACCAACGCACGGGCGATCGCCACGCGCTGGCGCTCGCCCATCGAGAGCTCCTGCGGTCGGTGCTCGAGCCGCTCGCCAAGCCCGACGCGACGCAGCCACGGCTCGGCCTTGCGGCGGGCCTCGCGCAGTGTGTAGCCGCGTACGGGAAGCTTGATCAGGGCGTTGTCTAGAGCGCTGGCTCCGGGCATCAGGTGAAATGACTGGAACACAAACCCGACGTCGCGCAGCCGGAAGGACGCACTCTGGCGGCTCGACATGCCCTTGAGGTCCCGTCCGTCGAAAAGCACCTCGCCGCTGTCAGGGTCCATCAGGCCGGCCGCCAGCAGCAGCAGCGTCGTCTTGCCCGAGCCGCTTGGCCCGTACAGCGCAACCAGCTCGCCGGGCTCGATCGAGAGCGTCACGCCATCGACGGCCCGCACCGTCTCACCGCCGCTGGCGTAGTGCTTAACGACGTTGCGCAGCTGCAGCGCGCTCATCGGGACGAGGCGTCGCGGGCCGCGCCGAGCCGCGCGGACGTCGGGAACGGGACCACGGTCGCGTTGCCCTCGCTAGAGCACAGTTCGCCTGCCGAGATCGAGACGAACACGTCAAAGCCCTGCAGTGCTGCGAAGTCCTCGGAGGCGACCAGCAGCGCGGTGTCGCGCTCGCGCGCGAGCCCACGCAGCATCGCGTACAGGCGGTCACGCTCGGTCACGCTCGGCGTCAGGACCGGGTCGTCGATCACGATCAGGCGTGGGTCGTGCGCGAAGGCGCGTGCGATCATGACGCGTGAGCGGTCGATCAACGAAAGCCCGAGAGCGCTCGAGTGCGCCTCGGCCGCACCGACGCCGACGGCCTCGAGCTCGCGCAGCGCCCGCCGCTGCGCCTGGCGGACGGTGAGACCGTCGCCTCCGAGCGAGAGCGCCAGGTGTTGGGCGACGCTTTCGCCGGCGTTGGGGTGCCAGTCGGCGACCGAGACGTAGGCCAGTCGCGAGCGCAGCAGGCGCGCGAGCTGGCCGGGAGTGGCGGCGGTCAGCTCGAGATCTTCGAAGCGCACGCTGCCGGAGTCCGGCCGCTCGATGCCCGCTGCGATCCGCAACAAGGTCGACTTGCCCGAGTGACGCTTTCCGTACACACCGACGTGGGCGCCCTCGGCGATCTCCATGCTGGCGCGCTCGAATATGCCGATGTAGCCACCTCCGTCGGGGTATGCCTTGCTGATCTCGCGGATGCCGAGCAGCCGGCTCATCGCAATGGCTGGCGCCTGGCGTGCTCGGCTATCCGCTGGCGGGCGTTGGCCGCCCAGTCGATCTCGGCGCGCAGCTGCGTGTACACCGCCTCGCGCGTACAGTCGATGAACAGGGCCGACCAGGAGGCCTGTGCGCCGCCGTTGGGCGTCACGAGCTTGGCCAGCGCCAGGCATTTCTGCTCGTAGTCGCGCAGTGCCACCATCAGCTTGGGCGCGTCCGCGGGACGGGCCACCGCCAGCTTGGCGTGCAGGCCCAAGCGCACCGGCTCGCGGGGCAGCAGCGTCTCCATCCACATCGTCAGCGCCTCGGAGGTCGTGGCGGTGGGGTGGTAGACGACCATCGCCCGGCGACCGCCGGGCCGTCGCGCTTCCACGCGCGAGCAGATAAGCCCCTCGCGCTCCAGCTGCTCGAGCAAGCGATAGGCGTCGTTGGTGTCAACCCGCCAGGTCTCGCCCAGGCGCATCAACATCCGGTTGGCCAGGTCGCCGCCGTGCCCGGGCCGCTCGAGCACGAGACCGAGCAGCACCCCGCGCATCGACGCCGAGCCGCCGCGCATCCACTCGCGCGCGCTGGACTTCTCGGACGCCTTTACGCGCGCCTCAGCCATCTCGCTGCGCTTGCGTGCCGGAGAGCGCTATGTAGTTGGTCTCGATGCCCATTGCACCATCCCGTGGTGTCTACGCTACCGATTCAGGTTGACGGAATGCTACAACACGGGATGGCGAAATGCCAGAAGTCGGGACTCATCCGAGCAGTCGTCGCCGCAAATTACGCGATCGGCTTGGTTGGCTACGGGCCGCGATGCCTTGTGAACGTCCTGTTAGCAACGTTTGCAGCTTTATTTGGGCCGGTGTGAGCGCTCGAAATCCCCCGAGATAGTTGGAAACAGTTTGTCCCGCGACTGGCCGGAGCGTTTCTGACTCGCCTGGAGTCGGGGGCCCAAATCCGGGGGCGCTTTTGGCGTTCGGTCCCGCCGAGGCGCTAGGAGGGGCGAGCGAAACTCGGGAGGCCAGTCATAGGGCCGATCCTATCGGCCCTGTCGGGGGCCATACCCCGCTATCTGGCTCCAGCTACCCCACGGGTGGGGGCGGCAGCAGCGACGCGGGCTCAGAGGACCCCGAAGAACCGGAAGGCAAGGACGAACCCGACGATGAGGTCGGGTCGTGATTACTCGGCTACCGCTCTGGCAGGAGGTTGGCGAAGTCGTTGATGACGATGCGGACTTGCGCGACCGCATCCGCAATCTGAACGCCTCGAAACTTCTGCGGAACATCAGGGAAGCCTATGCCGAGAAGCGGTGTTCGCTCCACGCGCATTTGCGGATCAGGGCCGGGAGCGAAGCGGTAGCACGCGACCTCTGTCTTGCCTTTGAGCATTTGCCCAACCTTCACCTTCACGGATACGTCGAGCAAGCGAGCCGTATCGCTGAAGCCGATCAGATCACGAGGTTGCAGAAGCGGCGCGAGGAAGGTGGACACAATCTGCAAGGAGCGGTGCTTATCCATGCGGTTGAACCAATTGAGCAGCCCAAGGGATTTCGTCCCCTTGTCGTCCCGTCCGTTGTACGGTTGGTGCCGCTCCATTACTGCGCAGGTGTCTTCCCGGATGTATTGGAGTGTGGCAGCCTTCTTGAAGTCGGCGGGAGTCTTTGTCAAGGGGAAGGTGATTTTGTAGGCGTTGAACTCGGCGCACTCACGCCCGACCCATTCAACCGCTTCCCGCCACGCGAGATGGTCGAGCGCCGACCGGAGGTTGTGGGCAATCTCCCCGGCTATCACGGCGAATCGTGGCGGCGTTGGTGTCGAGTAGTCGAAATAGACGCAATACCAACTCGACTCTGCCCCTGCTTCTATCCAGAAGCGATAGGGATTCGTTTTCAAGAAATCTCGCCATTCCTCTGTGAGGACATGGAGTTGTTTCTCGGCTCGATCAACCTTGGCTCTGCATCCATCAAGGGTGGTCTGGTTCACGCAGCGGAGTCTACGCGGCAACCGTCTGATGCGAACGATTCAGAGCCGAAGCCAACTGAGAAAGAATCGTGAGGTCGGCATGAAGCCTTACGCGCTCAATCCTGCGTACTCTCAGCGGCGACAGGCTCCATTCATGCTTGAGCCTGCCGAACGCCCTCTCAACAGAGGCGCGGCCACGGTAGAGGGCCTTCCAGCGCTTTGTCTCGCGTGGGATGAGGGTATGCAGCCTGTCGGCTTTGATCCAGACGGACGCGGGTTGGCATTCGCCCGTAGGGCAACGCCACTTTGTTGCGTCGCGCTTCTTGTCCGCTCCGGCGAACCTCCACTCGCCATGCTCGCAAGTCGGGGGCTTGTGCTCACCGCGCTTTACTCTCGGTGTTTCGCGCATGGCGATGACAGGTCGGATGTTGCGGTCCTCGCACACGTCGTAGATCGGCCCGAGGTCGTATCCCTTGTCCATTGCGCACGTCTCTGGAACGATCCCGCGTGTCTTGAGCTTGTCGAGCAACGGCTCGACCGTCGTGGATTCGCTCACCCGGCCCGATTCGACTTGCCACGCCAAGGGAAGATCGGTCTTGGCGCAGACCGCCATATGCAGTCGGTAGCCGTAGAAGCCTCCACCCTTGCGCGTGGAAACGGCGGAACGGTGTCCCCAGGAAGCATCCGGGTCGGAGAACTCATCATCGGAGCGTTCCCGCCCTCCCTTGCTTACGAACCTCTGGCCGTTGGCGTAAGCGGGCATATCGGATGCGTCGATAGCTACGTCCCAGCCAAGCAAAGGGTTTTGCTTCTTCAATGCTTCGATCACCGACGCGATGCACTCGTCAAGCAGATGAGCGTGATCGCGCAGCTTCGCCGTGAAGCGATAGCACGCATACACCGAGGGCACCTGCCCATCGGGGGCGATCACGGCCGCAAGAGCCGCGTGTTCTTTGACGAGCGCGACTGTGCGCGTCCACGTAGGAAGCGCATAGAGCGACTTCGCCAGCGCCATACCCACCATCGAGCGGAGCGGATAGCCCGGACGACCTGTCCAGCGGGTCCGTTGAAGCTCGTCTATGAGGC
Source organism: Solirubrobacteraceae bacterium (assembly GCA_036269375.1). GTDB lineage: Bacteria > Actinomycetota > Thermoleophilia > Solirubrobacterales > Solirubrobacteraceae > Palsa-744. The sequence goes on along the minus strand of DATASE010000003.1, from coordinate 30,402 downwards.
GGGAAACCTCGCCAGAAGCGAGGATGTTCGAGAGGTCTTCGGCGACAGGTCGCCGTGCTACGTTGACCGTGGTCATGGAGGCACTAACTCCTTGATCCAGACCCCCGGCGACGCCAATCGCGCGGGGGTCATCTTTAGTAGATGTAGAACGACGAAAGCTACAGGGCGGATCGGACGGAAAGATCATGCAGCCAAACACCGTCGTAGGCTTCTTTGCCTATGGTTTGGCGTCCTGATCCCGAGCAGGGAGCAGCGTGGAGCGCGATTGGTGGCGTCGTGGTGGTCGTAAGCGCTACCACGGCCCTTTCCTTGCTGGCTCAGCCAGCTTCGGCACATGTATCGTCGTGGGCTATCAGTGGCCTACTCGTGCTTGCTGCGGTCGGTTTCTACGGGATGCTTGCCCCTCTCTTGAAGTGGTGGCCGTGGCGTGGGTTTGGGGCGGTGTTTGGTGGCCGTGCGCTCCCGAAGCACATCAAGAATGAGCAGATTGATCTCACGGTGGTCACGCCGGGGCGCTCCCTCCTGCGCCATACCTTCAAGAACTGCGAGATATTCGGCGCAGTCAACGTCCTATTCGGCGAATGCCACATCGAGCACACAACATGGGCGCGCGCCGAGTTTCTCGTCATGCCAAACCGAATCAGCATCCCACCAGGAACCATTGCGTTCTATGGATGCAGGTTCTTGGGATGCAAGTTCAGCGGCATCACCGCTGTGGGTGGGGAAGAAGAAATCCGAGCGCTTATGGCGATCTTTCCGCAAGGAACGGCAGCATGAGAAGCGCCACGCCCAACCCTGCGACGTGGCGCTCACGAACTTCGTTCTACGGCTGTAGCGTTTCTACAGCGACGCCGACCGCGATCAGCGCCAAGCACAGCCCGAGGATCAGCACGAAGGGCTGTTTCAGGACGCGCATGATCGCGAACGCGAGCCATATCGCGAACGCCAGGCGCAGACAGCGCCACCACCAGCTTCTCTTTCTCTGGGTCATGGCGCGCTCACGCCGCGATCTGGTCGAAGTGTCGAGCGGCCCGCGTAGGAAGCACGAACGCACCGATCCGGTGGACAAGTCCTGCTCCGCTGAGCCTGCTCACAGCATCCGCAGCTCCGAGCGGGCTGCGAAGCTCGCAGGCGATCTCATCGACCGTCCACGGCCAGCCAGAGTCGATGACGAGGCCAAGGACGCATTCGTCCCGGTCCTCGTCGCTAACGGTGTCCTGGAACTGCGGCGCGTCCTGAATACGATGGTCGGGCATCGGAAGGTCCAGCCTTTCGGTGTCACGGCCCTGGGGCAGTTCGCGCTGTCGCCAGGGCCAATTTCTAGGATGCGGCCGACGCTAGACTTCGCTGGCGATGGGATCAAGCAGTTTCGCTACACGTTTCGCTGGACCCTCCTAGTGTCTCGCCGCCGATCAAAACTTAAGCCGATCTTAAGTCGATGACCATGGACCCTCGCTCGCCCGCTCTGACTCAAAGCAAGCCCGCGCCGAGATCGGTCGAAATGACGCAGAGCAGCGCGCCCCACGTCCTCGAGGAGCCGAGGAGTCGGCGCTCGGTGGGGGTTGTCGTGCTCGGGATGGGGAGAAGCGGGACCAGCTCGGTGACCCGCATGTTCGTCAAGGCTGGCTTCTTTGCCGGATCGTCGTCCGAACTGATGGGTGCCACGGCGTCCAACCCGACTGGGCACTGGGAGAACCTCACCGTCTGGGGCGCCAACGAAGAGATTCTGGGCAAGCTGTCGGGCAGCTGGTTTGCTCCGCCGGCCGAGCTCGCGCAGCTCGATCTGCGCGACTGGGCCGAGCCGCTGCTGCTCGAGCGGCTGAAACGCCTGATCGCGCAGTCCCCCGAGCGTCCATTGGCGGTCAAGGATCCGCGGATCGGTGTGCTGATGCCGCTCTGGAGTGAGATCATCGGCGAGTATCTCCATCCGGTCCTGGTGATTCGCGATCCCGTTGAGATCGCGCTCTCGCTTGCCTGCCGCGACGGCACCCCGGTGCCGTTCGCGCTTGCGGCGTGGGAGCTGCACATGGAAAGCGTGCTGAGGGCTCTGGGCGGTCGCAACGTCACAGTCGCTCCTTATGCCCGACTGCTCGAAGACGCGTCGCTGGCGGCCAGCGCGGTCAGGGCTACGGCCGAGCGCTTGGACCCTCGGCTTGTCGGCGAACTGCGATTCGACCGGGCCGGCGAAGCGTTCGAGAAGCGGCTCCGCCACAACCGCGTTTCGGGCAGCCAACGGAGGGAACACCTGACTGCGCCGCAGGCGGAGCTGTGGCGGCTGCTCGCTTCTTTGCCGCCGGGATCGCAGCGGCTCGAAGGCCCGGCAACGCAATGGGTCGCAAGTCGGGCCGCCAGATCGATGGTCGAGCACGAGAGTCGCCGCCTGGTCGAGCATCGGCGTCGCACCCATCTCGCGACCACACTGCAGAGCGCCCGCGGTCAGACGGCCGCGGCCGTGTCGCGGCTCGACGAGGAAAGAGTCCGCGCCGGGCTTCTGCGAGAACAGCTGCAAGCAGAACGCGAGCGACGTTCGCATACCGACGAATCGCTCAGACAGGCCGAGCGTTGGCTCGCGGCAATCGAGCGGTCCGCGAGCTGGCGCCTGACCCAGCCGTTGCGCCGGTTCAAGCGTTTGGTGAAGGGCCGCCGACCAGAGCTCGTCCGCTGACCTTCTGCCGGATCGCGTTGGCGTCTAGTCGGCTCCAGTTCGCCTCAGCTGCCGTCCGACGAGTTGTAGCAGCCGACTGACCGCCCGACCCAAACGGGAGTTTCCGCCGATCGTGCTGCGGTACATCGCCCGCGAGCGCTGAAGGAGCTGCCAGCTCACCGACTGCTCGATCTTTGCCAGAGTTGCCGTGACCTGATTGAGTTGTTCGCCGGTCTCGAGCAGCTGCGCTTCGACTGCCGGCAGCCGGCGACTGAGATCTAGAACCTCTTCGTGCTTATGGCCATAGAGAAGATTGGCGCGTGCAAGCTTCTCGTTCACGTCGGCGAGCAGGCGATCGCGCTCGGCGACGGCAGCAGCGTGTGCCCGGGTGTTCTCGTGCACCAGCTCGAGTCCCTCGTCAACCAGGGTCGAGCTGCGCCCGATGTCCGGCAACCTTGCGTTGGAGGCGATCGCGACACAGAAAATCGGACTGGACTGGCGCACCTGTTGCAGACCCACAGCGGACCGCCGCACCAGAAAGTCTCCGCCAGCATGTTCGTCTCGAACGAGAGCTGGCCGGTTACCCTGGCACGCGTCAACCGCGCCCAGATAGGAGCCGGTGATCGTGCGTTGGCCCCAGACGGCCACGTGCCTGAAACGACTGAGCAAACTCCTGAACTCGGACAAGCTGAGCTCCCGCTCGTGGAAGGCGTTGCTCTGGCCGCTTGCGTCGCGATACAGATCCTTGTCCGGCGTGGAGATCAGGAGGATCCCGTCATCGGTGAGGACTCGCTCGATCTCGCCGATCGTCCGCTCCTGGTCGACGAGGTGCTCAATCATCTCGAATGCGATCACCGCCGAGAAGCTGCCGTCGGGAAATCGCGACAGGTCGGTCGCATCCGCCTGAGAAAACTCAAGGTTCGAGCGTGGGTAGCTGGCGACCGCATGGGAGATCGTCGTCGCATCGACGTCTAGGCCAAGCACCGACGTCGCCGAATCGGCGAGGATGGCGGCGCCAAAGCCCTCGCCGCAGCCGAGGTCGAGGACCGTGCGCCCGCTGACGATCCGAGCCGCCCAGAGGTAGCGATGGAAGTGCTCGTAGAGCATCGCCGTGTCCGGCACCCAGGGCACACAGCGCTCGCCCGTCCACTCGATCAGGCGCGTGGAATCCGGGCCCTCCGCTCGAGCGCTCGTGCGGCTCGCCGATCCGTGCGTCACGCTGGCAACATACCGCTGCTTCACAAGCGCAGATGAGCGAGGGCGGCGGTTGCTAGCGTTCAAGCGCCTTGCCGACCAGCGCCCAACAAGCGGAGCCAGCCGTCACGCCTGCGCTCGTCGCCGCCCGAGACATCCCCGCTCGCCACGGCCCGGCCGCCGTCTCGGCGCTGAAAGTGAGTAAGGCCTTCCAGCTCCCCCACCGGCAGTACCACACCCTCAAGGAGCGCGCCCTGCACCCCTTTCACTCCCGAACCTTCGATGTGCTGCAGGCGGTCGACGATGTCAGCGTCGAGATACCCGAAGGCGAATTCTTCGGCATCGTCGGGCGCAACGGCAGCGGCAAGAGCACCTTGCTCAAGTGCCTGGCCGGCATCTACGGCATCGATTCGGGCGAGCTGCGCGTGCGTGGCCGCCTGTCGCCCTTCATCGAGCTGGGTGTCGGCTTCAACACCGACCTGACGGCGCGGGACAACGTGATGATCAACGCGATCATGCTCGGCCTGACCCGACGACAGGCGCGCGAACGCTTCGACGAGATCATCGCTTTTGCCGAGCTGGAGGACTTCCTTGACCTCAAGCTCAAGAACTACTCCTCGGGGATGCAGGTTCGCCTGGCGTTCGCGGTGGCGATCCAGGTGGACGCGGAGATACTGCTGATCGACGAGGTGCTGGCGGTCGGTGACGCGGCCTTCCAGCAGAAGTGCTTCGACGAGTTCCATCGTCTCAAGAAGGCCGGGCGCACGATCATCTTCGTCACCCACGACATGAGCAGCGTTCAGCGCTTCTGCAACCGAGCGATGCTGCTCGAGAAGGGCAGGATGATCGAGCTCGGCGATCCGGCGACGATCGCGCGGCGCTACAACGAGCTGAACTTTGGTCGCGCAGTGCACCAGGTGGAGCAGCCTGTGCGCGCGAACGCGGCAAGCAGGCGCGAGGCCGACATCGTAGACGGCTGGTTTGAGGATCCAGACGGCGTCAGGATCGCCGCGGTGGCGCACGGCGAGCCGTGCTGCGCGTGCCTGGAGGTGCACTTCAATGAGATGCTGACCGATCCGATCTTTGGCATCACGCTGCGCAACGACGTCGGGCATACCGTGTTTGCGACGACGACCGCACTTGACCACGGCCCGACGGGCACGTTCAGGGCAGACGAGAATGCCGTGGTGCGGATGCGCTTTGAGAATTGGTTGACGCCGAGCAGATACAGCCTGACCCCCTCGGTTGCACAGAACGGCCGCGGCGACAATGCAATCGACCTGCGGGAGGACGTCGCTACGCTGCTTGTGCACGGCGGGCACTTCACCGGCGGTGTGGCCAACTTCCCGCACGGGTTCGAGATCGGGCACCGATGAACGTCACTGGCGTTGCTGACGTCGCGGCTTCTCCCGCCGGGGCCGCGGCTGACTCGAAGCACGGTCCGTCTGCGCTCGGCGGCGATCTGCGTCGCTTCGTCAGTTTGACGGTGACGCTCGCCACGACCGAATTCAAGCTGCGCTACTTCGGCTCGGTGCTCGGCTACTTCTGGTCGCTGATGAAGCCGGTGCTGTTTTTTGGCGTTCTATATGTCGTCTTTGGGCCCCTTCTCAAACTTGGCAAGGGGGTTCCTCACTATCCCGCCTATCTGCTCACGTCGGTGATGCTTTGGACGTTCTTCGTCGAAGCCACGTCGAACTCGGTTCAGTGCCTGCTCGCGCGCGAGGGGCTTCTACGCAAGATGCGCTTTCCACGTTTGGTGATCCCCCTATCTGTGGGGCTTGTTGCACTGTTCAACCTGCTCACAAACTTCATCGCGGTGTTCGCGTTTGCTGTTGCCTCTGGCATCGAGCCGCGACTGAGCTGGCTCGAGTTGCCTGGACTGGTGGTGCTGCTGGCCGTGCTTGCCGTGAGCGCCGGGATGCTTCTCTCGGTACTTTACGTTCGCTTTCGAGACATCCTGCCGATCTGGGAAGTGACCGTCCAGATCCTGTTCTACGGATCGCCCGTCATATGGACGGCCTACCTGTTGGCTGAAAAGCACCTGCACGTTGTGCGACTGGAGATGTGCAACCCGATCGCCGCGATCCTCACACAGATCGGGCATGCGTTCATAGATCCGAGATTGGGTAGCGCGGCTGACTACATCGGCGGCGCCGTCAGGTTGTTGATCCCGCTGGGTATCATCGCTCTGGTCTTCGTCGCCGGCCTGTGGTTCTTTCGCCGCGAGGCGCCGCGGATCGCGGAGAACATTTGATGAGCTCGATTAAGACCATGACTGCCACCGACCTGGCGGCGGAGAACGAGAGGTTGCGCCAGCGCGTCGCGGCACTTGAGGCAGAGCTGGTAGACGTCCAAGCGCGCACCAACGCGGCCATCGGCGACTGGCAGGAGCGCGCCTACTGGCTCGATCGCACGCACATCGACCTCAACCGGCTGATGGAACGGCCGGGCGCCAACGAGGTGCGCCTGACGCTGCGCGCGGTGCGGGCCGTGTGGTGGCGGCTCAAGCGGCTCAAGCGGCGCCTGCTGGGGCAGTGAACACGGTCTCCGTGGTAATCCCCGTCAAGGACGGGGAGCGCTATCTGGAGGAGCTGCTCGACGCGCTTGCGCGTGAGGGGCCGGAGGAGACGATCGTGATCGACTCCGGTTCGCGTGACCGCTCGCCGCAGATTGCGCGGGCGGCCGGCGTCGAAGTGCTTGAGATAGATCCCGCTGAGTTTGGGCACGGACGCACGCGCAATCTCGGCGCCGAGCGCAGCTCGGGTGAGTTGGTCTGCTTTCTGACCCAGGACGCCACGCCCTGCGAGGGATGGCTGGCCGCTTTCCGTGCGGCGTTTGCCCTCGAGGACGGCGTCGGCGCTTCGTACGGGCCGCACCTCCCTCGGCCTGCGACCAGCCCGATGATCGCGCGAGAGCTGACCGAGTTCTTCGCTGGCTTCTCGCCCGATGGCAAGCCGGCCGTACAGCGTACGGGCGACACCAGCTTCCTCTCCAACGTCAATGCCTGCTACGCCAGAGCCTGTTGGGAGGAGATCCGCTTTCGCGATGTCGCTTACTCCGAGGACCAGGCGTTCGGAGCAGACATGCTGGAGCGCGGGTGGACAAAGGTCTATCACCCTGGGGCTGCCGTCCTTCATGCCCACGACTACGGAATGGTCGAGTTCATGCGCCGTTACTTCGACGAGTATCGGGGCCTGCGCGAGACGACCGGTCATCTCGAGCGTTTTGACATCGCCGAGATGGTGCGCTATGTCGGCGGCGCGGTTCGCGCGGACCGACGCTGGATGGCCGAGCACGGCGTCACGGGCCTTGAGCGTACTCGCTGGACGCTGCGCGCCGGAGCCCACCACGGTGGTCGACGGGTGTTCTCGGCGATCGGCTCGCGCGCAGAGCGGATACCGGCCCCGCTTCGTCGTGGTCTCTCGCTCGAGCGGCGAGGCGACGCGGGGGCTGGGGAGGACCGGGTCGTGCAGCCCAATGGTGCCGGGCCGCCACCGCGGCCGCCAGAGTTGTCGCCGAGTCGGCACATCGACCAGATGCTGAAGCGAGACGACTACGACGTGGTCGACCGCATTTGGCGCGAGGGACCGGCGCCTTTGCTTGAGCCGGTGCCGGGCATGTCAGAGCGTGAGCGGCTGCGGCTTGCGCTCGTGATCCCCCCCTTTTCACGCGGCAGCGGGGGCCACAACACCCTGTTTCAGATCTTCTCGCGTTTGGAGCGGCGCGGTCATGCCTGCAGCATTTGGCTGGCCGACTACCACCACCACGCCCGCGACCTGTGGCCGGCGGCGTTGCGCAACGACATCAACGAGTTCTTTGCCTCGTTCGCCGGTCCCGTATACAAGGGCTTTGACAGCTGGCAGGGCGCCGATGTGGTGATGGCCACTGGCTGGCAAACGGTGCACGCCGTCCTCGGTCTCGACGGCACTCGCGCGCGAGCGTACGTCGTCAACGATCACGAGCCGGAGTTCTTCGCTGCCTCTACAGAGCACGTCCTCGCCCAGGACACTTATCGGCATGGGCTTCACTGCATTGCCGCGAGCCCGTGGCTGCGTGATCTGCTGATCGAGCGCTACGGAGCTAGTGCAGACGCCTTTCAGCTCGGGGTCGATCACGACGTCTACCGGCCGCTGCCGGTGAGCCGGCTTGAGAACACAGTCGTCTACTATGCCCGCCATTCGACGCCGCGACGCGCCGTGCCGATCGGTCTGATGGCGCTGGCCGAGCTGCACCGGCGCCGTCCGGACGTTCGGATCGCCCTGTTCGGTACGGACAAACCGTTGCACGCCGCCTTCCCCTACGAGTACCACGGGATTCTCACTCCGCCTCAGCTCGCCCGGTTGTACTCGGAGGCGACCGTCGGGCTGTGCCTGTCGCTGACGAACTTCTCGCTGATGCCCAAGGAGATGCTGGCGTGCGGCCTGCCGTGCGTGGAGCTCGCGGGCGTCAGCGCCGAGTCGATATTCGGCGCGGACGGGCCGCTCGAGTTGGCGGCGCTGACTCCGGCCGCGCTCGCCGACGCGCTCGAGCGTTTGCTGGCAGACCGCGAGCTGTGGCATCGACGCTCCGAGGACGGGGTCGAGTTCGTAGCCTCGCACACCTGGGATCACGCCACCGATGAGGTGGAAGCCGGGCTGCGGCACGCGCTGGCCGAGCGGGAAGCCGTGGTGGCCGCGATCTGACGGTGCGTCAGCGGGTCTGCCTGGCGATCTCCTACGATCCACGCGGCGTGTCCGACAGCACAAACAGTTCCGCAGCCACCGCCAGCCGGCCAGTCCCGCAAGCCACGTCGACTCGACGTGGCTTGATCCCGGACAGAAGCCTCGTGCGACCGACGGACGGGCAGCTCACTGCGCTCGCCGTGCTGGCCTTCCTCGCGGTGACGATCTGGTGGCTGACGCAGGAGACTCGCATCCCCGACTTCGACAGCGCCACCCACACGCTCGAAGCGCTTGCGGTTCGCGATCAGATCGCAAGCGGCCAGTGGACCGCGCCCTTCACGGCCTTCACGACCTACCCGCCGCTCGCGCCGCTGATCGGTGCGCTTGGCGTGATGGTCGGAGGCGACAGTACGGCTTCGATGATCCTCGCTTTGAATCTGATCTTCGTGCCGTTGCTGGCGGCTGCGTGCTACGGCACCGGCAAGCTCGTCGCCGGTCCGCGTGCCGGTCTGCTTGCTGCCCTGTTCGCCCTCGGCACACCGATGGTCGTCTCAGAGGCACACGAGGCCTACCTCGACCCCACGCAGGCGGCGTTCGTCGCGTGCGCGGTGTGGGGAGTGCTCGCCTCACGGCGTTTCGAGCGCACCGGGGTGGCGGCGCTCGCCGGCATCGCCACCGGGCTGGCGATGATGACCAAGGAGACCACGCCCGTGTTCCTTGTCGGGCTGTTGCTGGTCGCGATTGCGCGCGGCGGATGGCGGCGCTGGCGCGGACTGCTGGCCTATGCCGCCGCGCTCGCCGTCGTCGCGGGGCCCTGGTACGTCTACCACCGCAGCGAACTGCACCAGCTGTACCTCGACCACACCTCGCTGGCAAACGGCGCCGAGCCAAATCCGATGGGCGGCCTTTACCCGGCGTTCCTCACATTGAAGAACTTCAGCTGGTACTTCTGGAGCGCCGCCAACATCCAGTTGCGAGCGGGACTGCTTGCGCTGTTCCTCGTTGGGCTCGTCCTCGCAGTCGTCCGCTGCGTGCGCGACCGCACCCCGCAGAATCTTTATCCGGAGCTGCTGGGCGGGGCTTTCGTTGCCTGGCTTGGGATGACCTGGCTGACGCACAAGGACCCGCGCTACGACCTGTCCGCGCTCGTCTACATCGCGGTGATCGGCACCGCCTGGATCGTGACCGCGCGACGGGTCCTGCGCCCCTTGCTGATCGGCGCGCTGCTGGTGTTTGTCGCGGCGAGCTTTGCCGGCGTAGCCTTCGGGGTGGGAGGTGAAGGGACCAATGTCCGCATCGCGCTACCCGGCGCTTATGACAAGACAGCGCTCGGCGAGCGCTACATCACGCTCTACTCGACGGGCGGGTGGCTGCGCGGTCCGCCGGACAGCGGCGACGGCAACGTGCTCGCGCTGATGCGGGGACTGCGCCGCTCCGGCATCGAGGGGGCCGCATTTTGCTGTGTGAACACGGCTGACTTCAGCATCGTCGGGCTGCAGACGCTCACATACGAGTCGGGCCTGATCGACCGGGGCACCTCGACGGCCGCGCTCGCCTCGCTCGGCCCCAAGGACGTGTTCCTGCTCGCCCATGCGCCGGCGCCCGGCGATCCGCCGCCGTGCCAGACGATCGAAGGCTTCGGTGTCTATGCCGAGCTCGGCAACCCGCTGATCAAGCCGTTCTCGCAGTACACGTTCATCTGTCCCGGCCACCACCCCCAGATATACGGCCACACCTGATCGTTCGGGCCCACTCGGCCCGCTAGTAGCCATATAGACGCTTCTAGGTGAACGCGCTCCCGAGCGTCAGCATCTGCGAGGCGTAGCTCAATGCGATCATTGCAAGCACCATCGTCACCGCCAGCGGAGCCTGCCAGCGCCGGGGGACGCCGAAGGTCGAGCCCACTGCGATGACGGCGAGCGCGGCGATCGCCGGGAACAGGTAGCGCCCCTGTTCGGCGACCACGACTCGACCGCCGTTGGGTGCGAAGAACGCTGCCTCGACCGCCACCAGAACGCAGACCGGGTACATGAGTATGACGAGCACCTCCACCAGCCGCCGCCGTACCGCGGTCCAGTGGCGTAGTGCCGCCGATATTGCCAGCAGGCCGGCGGCGCCCATCGCGTAGATGATGGTGTGGTAGACCCACGGAGGGAAGATCCACACGTACCAGCCGAAGGCCGCCCAGCCGCGGATGACGTAGATCTGTTCGAACGGCCATCCCGGGGGAAAGAGATCGCCCATAAAAGACAGCTTCGGCAGGAAAAGCTCCCACAGGTACACGAGAAAACGTCCGGGCATGTGCTCGGCAAGCGAGACGAAGCCGGTGGCGACGATGCCGTTGTGCAGGCCGGATTGGCCGTGCACCGCTGGATAGAACACTGGCTGCAGCGCCTTCCAGCCGAAGTGGACTGCCGCATAGGCGGCCACCAGCGCGGCCAGTCCCGGTGCGTCGCGTCTGCGGTGCCACTGCCACACGATCCCGAGCACCCCGACGACGACCGCCGGGTAGATCTCGTAGCCCGTCTCCTTCATTGTCGGCATGATCGCTACGACTGCGCCGAGCGCGAGCGCCAGCGGGATGGTCAGGCCGCGACGAAGGCCGCGTATGAGCAGATAGAGGGTGAGCGCGGCCATTGCATTGACTCCGTTGTCGTTGTTGACGGCGCCGGCAATGAAGGTGAACATCGGATGGAAGCCGACCAGCAGCCCTGCCGCGGCCGCGGCGAGGGCATGCCGTGGCAGTAGCTCGCGCACGACGCCGAAGGCGCAGGCGGCGACGATTGCGCCCAACAGAGCCGATATCAGGCGCGTGGCAGTCAACTGAGAGAAGGTAGAGCTCGACCGTGTCGCCGCGAAAGCTGGTGCGAGCAGCCCGTAGTAGGCCGGCTGGTGCGGTGAGGCCGCTTCGGTGTACCCCCCTCCGTCGTCTGCGGGGTGCGGATTGGTCGCTCGCAGTCTTTCCAAGGCACCCTGTTCGAGCGAGAGCCAGGGCGGTCGCGCATCTGGAAGTTCGGCCTGGGAGTAGAGGTCGACGGCGTTGAGCGCGTCGACCTGGTCGATCGAGTAGGGCGACTTGGGCCCGGCGGCGCGTTCCGGCCCGTGCCCCGTTTCGGCCAGGTATTGCGCGTAGGCGAAGTGTGACGGCTCGTCGGGAGCGTCGAACGCGGGAGTGATCAGCGCCCACGTTCCCGCGTTGGCAAAGGCGACGAAGGCGACGATCAGCAGCGCGTGCGAGCGGCACCAGCGGGGAAGGCGAGCCCGTTCGGTCATGCAACCGAGCAGTAGGCAGATCGCAAGGAGCCAGGTCAGAGGCAGCAGCACGAACATGAGCACGGGGTAGGTCCAGGGACCGACTACTCCGGGCCTGAACAGTGCGGCACGGTCGAAGATCGACCCGGCTGAGGCGAGCAGCGAGCGCTTTTGCCCGGCTGGAGGCATGAACCAGACGGACACCCGATTGGGCACCGCGATGCCGTCCTGGCGAGCGGGGATCTGGTTTGCCTGTAGGCCGATCATGCCGCCTAGCGCGATCGGTCCGTCCAGCGGGGTGACGCAGACGGTGGCCGAGACTGAGCCGGGCGCGTTGGGCGTCCGCGGTATCGGCGCGTTTGCGTACACCAGCGAGCCGGGACCCGGTATCCCGGCCATCCTCGAGGTGTAGCTGTGCCCGGCTGCGCTCACACGCAGTCGGGCCAGAAAGCTCGGACGGTGGGCAAACACCGCGAGTTGCACGCGCCCAGTGTCTGCAGGCAGGTGCAGGCCTGGGACGCACAGCGTCTGCCCCGTTTCGAGGTTGGCGACCACGCTGCGAACACCCACGCTGTCGCTGCCGGTGTAGTAGGGGCGAGGCAGCAGCGCCTGCCAGACCAGCAGCCCGGCGAGCACCAACGAGACCAGCACGACTGGCGCCCACACAACGCGTGGATCGCGCCAGACGAGCAGCAGCCGTTGGAGTAGGGAGCGATCTTGTTCAGTCGGGGTGCGAGCGAGATCCTGCCCGCCGACCGCTCCGCTCACTTACGCCGCAGCCCGAGGATGCTCAGCAGAAACGAAGAGAAGAAGATCTGGATCCCTACGATGATCATGGTCGCGGCGATCACCGCCATGTATTCGTTGGCCAGCGACCCGAATCCGCTCGAGGCCCAGTTGGCGACGATCACTGCGCCGAGCGCCACCCCGACGAGAGAGAAGGCGCCGCCGAGAAGCAGGCCGTGCTCGAGCTTGAATCGCGCCCGCATGTGATCGAACCACGGGTCGCGCTCGGCCATGAAGTAAGTGCCGTAGGCGTGCGCGCAGAGGCCGAGTGCCAGCACCTGCGTGCCGACGACCATCAGCAACGATCCGCCGATTAGCGCGTGGAGCCCCCAGGTGCGCCCCAACAGGTCGAGCCCACTGCCGACCAGGAAGACGATCAAGGTGCCGATGCCTGCGAGCGCAGTGCCCGGCACGATGAACAGGTGCGTAGGCGAATGCACGAGCAGGAAGCGCAGGTGTCGCCAGCCGTCGCGGAAGCTCGACAGCTTGGACTCCCCCCCGCGGGGGTGGTATTCGATCGGAAACTCGGCGATCCGCAGTTGCTGCTTTGAGGCCCTGATCACCATCTCGGAGGCGAACTCCATCCCGGTCGTGCGCAGGTCAAGGCGCTCGAGCACGTCGGTGCGCAGGGCGCGCATCCCGCAGTGGGCGTCCTTGACGCCAGTGCGGAAGAAGAGGTTGAGCAGCCCGGTCAGGATGGGATTGCCGATGTAGCGGTGAAGCCATGGCATCGCTCCCGGCTGGATGTTGTCCATACGGTCGCCCATCACCAGCTCGGCGCCGGCCTCGAGCTCTGCCAGGAAGCGTGGGATCTCGTTGAAGTCGTAGGTGAGGTCTGCGTCGGCCATCACGATGTACTTGCCGCGTGCGGCGGCAAAGCCGGCCAGGTAGGCGCTGCCGTAGCCTCGGCGCGGTTCGCTCACCACCCGCGCTCCGGCCGCCGTCGCAAGGGCCGCCGAGTCGTCCTCGGAGGCGTTGTCGACCACCAGCACCTCGCCGTCGATCTGGTGCTGCTCGAGCACGCGGCGGGCCGTCGACACGCACAGCTCGATGTTCTCGGCCTCGTTCAGGCACGGGATCACAACCGAGACGAGCGTCGTGGTCGGGCGCTCGGATGACTCGGGGGCGATCGGCCTTGTCTGCTGTGCGGTGCTCATCGCTCGGGTTGGTCCCGCATCGTCTGGGAGCTGGGACCGTGTGCGTTGATGTAAACGCTCGAATGACCCAAAAGTGGCGGTTCGGGTCGCGCGCCAGACGCGCTCCTTGCGGCGCCATCCTATCGGAGAGCCCCGGCGGCGCCCGCGCGCGCAACGGCTCCTGCGTCTGGCAGTCTCCCGGGCGGTGCGCATCTGCCTGATCTACGACTGCCTCTACCCGTACACCGTCGGGGGCGCCGAGCGCTGGTACCGCAACCTGGCCGAGCGCCTCGCGGGCGAGGGCCACGAGGTCACCTACCTGACGCTGCGCCAGTGGGAGCGGGGCGAGCGGCTGGATCTCGACCCGCGCGTTCGCGTGGTCTGCGTCGGTCCGCGCATGCACCTGTACACCGGCGGGCGTAGACGGATCCTGCCCCCGCTCGTGTTCGGCGCCGGCGTGCTCTGGCACCTGCTGCGCCACGGCCGCCGCTACGAGGTCGTGCACACCTGTGCGTTCCCGTACTTCTCGCTGCTGGCGGCGGCGCTGGCGCGTCGCCCCGCCGGCTATCGGCTGCTCGTCGACTGGTTCGAGGTCTGGAGTCGCGAGTATTGGCTCGGCTATCTGGGGGGGATTGGCGGACGCGTCGGCTTGCTCGTTCAGCGCCTGTGCGTGCGTGCGCGCCAGCACGCTTTCTGCTTCTCGCGCCTGCACGCAGAGCGCTTGCGCGAGGAAGGGGTACGTGGCGAGGTGACGATGCTCGCGGGTCTTTACAACGGCGCGACGAGCCCCTCCAGGCCAAGGGAGCCCGATCCGCTAGTCGTCTTCGCGGCTCGCCTGATCCCCGAGAAGCGTGTCACCGCGGGCGTGGCGGCGGTCGTGCTCGCCGCCAGGGAGATCCCCAGTCTGCAGGCCGTCTTCTACGGCGACGGCCCCGAGCGCGAGCTGCTGGACGCGACGATAGTCGAGCACGGTGCCGGCGGTTACATTGCCGCCCCTGGCTTTGCCGAGGCCGAGCGCCTGGACGCCGACATGCACCGCGCGCTGTGCGTGCTGCTTCCCTCTGAGCGCGAGGGCTACGGCATGGTCGTGATCGAGGCGTGCGCGCACGCGACCCCAGCGGTGGTGGTGGCCGCGCCCGACAACGCCGCCGTCGAGTTGGTGCAGGAGGGCGTCAACGGCGAGATCGCCCAGAGCGCCGACCCCCAGGCGATCGCAGCCGCGATCGTGCGCGTACACGAGGCGGGCGTTGCCATCCGCCAGAGCACTGCGCGGTGGTTCGAGCAGAACGCCGAGCGGCTGTCGGTCGAGTCCTCGCTGCGCTTGGTGCTGGCCGGCTACACGCGCGGCGAGCCGTGAGGCGACTGCAGGCTCCGCCAAGCCGAAGCCCTGTGGGGCTACGAAGTAGGGTTGGGCGGGGATGATCGAGCACCAACCCACAAGCGCCCGGACTTCGCGATGAGCGCCGAGTCGATCGCTGTCGGCGTCGTCGGTCTCGGCTACTGGGGCCCCAACCTCGCGCGCAATCTTGGTGCCCTTCCGGGCGTGGAGATTGCCTGGTGTTGCGATGAGCGCGCCGAGCGGCGCGAGCGGCTGGCCACGACCTACCGCTCGACGCGCTTTACCGCACGGCTCGAGGACCTGCTGGGCGACCCGGCGCTCGACGCCGTGGTTCTGGCCACCCCGGTTCCCACGCATGCCGAGCTCGCTCAGCGCGTGCTCGCCGCCGGCAAGCACTGCTTCGTGGAGAAGCCGCTGGCCCAGTCGGCGGCGGATGCCGAAGCGGCGGTCGCCGCGGCGCGCGAGGCCGATCGGGTCCTGATGGTCGGACATCTGCTGGAGTACCACCCTGGCGTGCGGCTGCTCCAGCATGAGCTCGACTCGGGCGAGCTGGGAGACCCGCTCTATATCTACGGCAACCGCCTGAACCTCGGTCAGCTGCGCTCCGACGAGAACGCCCTGTGGAGCCTCGGTGCCCACGACGTCTCAGTCGTGCTTGCGCTCGCCGGCGAAGAGCCGTGCGAGCTCTCAGCGCGTGGGGAGTGCTACATGCACCCAGGCGTCGAGGATGTGGTATTCGGCTTTCTGCGCTTCCCCTCGGGCCTTGCCGCGCACCTGCACCTGAGCTGGCTCGATCCCCACAAGGAGCGGCGCTTTACGATCGTCGGCTCCAAGCGAATGGCGACCTTCGACGACATGGAGCTCGAGCGCAAGCTCACGATCTACGACAAGGGTTTTGACGAGAAGGCTGACAGCTACGGCGAGTACATCACCCGTGCCGGCGAGATCCGCTCGCCGCGCGTCCCCAACGACGAGCCGCTGAGACTGGAGTGCGAACACTTCATCCAATGTGTACGTGAGGGCCACACCCCGCGCTCGGACGGAGAGAGTGGGTTGCGGGTCGTGCGGGTGCTCGAGGGGTTGCAGCGCGAGCTGGATGCCTCGCGTAGGAGCTACGCGTCGCCCGCTCAGACAGGCGCATAATCGGGTTGGCTCGGTGGCTCCCGCTTGCCGAGCTGGAGCAGTTTGATCCGTGCCTTTCACACATCGTGACCACTGCGTGCACGCGTGGGCTGGGATTCTCAGCGAGAAATGCAGAAAATCAGAACGACACGAAGTGCCGGGCGACGGCCCAAGCCACTATCCATAGGCCGATGACTCCACCGGCATAGAGGGCCGATTCGCTTCCCAACCAACGGTGCAGACGGCTTGCCAGTATGTAGTACATGCCAATGCCAACACCAATCAGCAGGCTCCACCACACGACATAGATGTAGGTGTGCAGCCTCGATTCGGGTAGTTGCCGTTCGACCGAGTCTGCAAGAACGCCCAAGGCAAAGAACTCTGCCACAAGGAGTGCCCCGACACCCAGTGCTACGAGAGCCAACGATCCCTTTGGGCGAGTGTCCCAATATTCGGACTCGGCGCGCATTTGAAACAGCAGTCCGATCATCACAATCGGAGCAACTTGTGCGCAAGCCGTGAAATAGTCAAGTCGTACCATGGCTCGGGCTTGGCTTTCGACCGCAGAACGGTACCTCCTCCCTTTCGATCTGCGATCGGCTTTGTTGTCCTAGCAAACGATGCTCGAGAACGCCGAGCTACGCTGCCGCGGCGACCCCGGCGGCAACAGCCGCGGTCACCGTCCGCGCCTGCCCGGCGCCCAGCACCGGGCTGATCGGAATCGCGAGGTGGGTACGGGCGAGCTCGTCGGTGACCGGCAGCGATACGCCGGCGGCGTAGCGCGCCATTGCGGGCTGACGATGGACGGGGGTGCGGTAGTAGCCCTTGTGGCCGTGCCCGGCGGCCGACAGCGCCGCTTCGATCGCGCCCACCCGCTCGCTGCGGATCACATAAAGGTGCCATGCCGGCCTGGCCGCCGCCGCTGGGCTCGGCAGCGCGACCAGCTTGCCGAGGCCGGCGCGCTCGTAATGCTCGCCCGCGGCCCGGCGTCCGTCGGCCCAGGCGTCCAGGTGCGGCAGCTGCACGCGCAGGATCGCCGCCTGCAGCTCGTCAAGGCGCGAGTTGTAGCCGACGTGTTCGTAGGTGACCTTGTCGCGCGAGCCGTGGAAGCGCAGCATCCGGGCCCGCTCTGCGACCTGCTCGTCGGCAGTGACGATCGCGCCGCCGTCCCCGAAGCACCCGAGGTTCTTCGATGGAAAAAAGCTGAACGTGGCCGCTGTTCCGAGCGAACCGGGGCGCCGGCCGTCATCCAGGAGTGAGCCTGCTGCCTGTGCGGCGTCCTCGAGCACCGGCACCCCGAGCGCTTGAATCTCGGCGACGGGCGCGAGGTTGCCGAACAGGTGCACGGCTAGGACGGCCTTGGTGCGCGGCGTCAGGACCGCTCGTACGCTCTCGGCGCTCAGGCAGAAGGTCTCGCGCTCCACGTCGCAGAAGACGGGCCTGGCACCGGTTGGCGGGATCGCCTCGGCCGAGGCGTAGAAGGTAAACGACGGCACGATCACCTCGTCGCCGTCGCCGACCCCCATAGCGCGCAGCGCGATCGTGATCGCCTCGGTGCCGTTGGCGACCCCGACCGCGTGAGCCGCTCCGCAGTAGTCGGCCAGCTCCTCCTCGAAGGCAGCCACGTTGGGCCCGAGGATGAAGCGCGAGCTGTCCACCACCTCGGCGATGCGCTCGAGAATCTGCTCGCGCAGCGGCGCCAGCGGGGTGGAGGTGTCAAACAGCGGGACCGCCATGGCGGGTAAGGCTAGGGATCGCCCCCGTCGTCGTGCATCGGCTTCGCCGCGACGCTCGCGCCCGGGCCGAGCGTGCGGCGATAGCTCGCAAGCGTTGCTTGCGCGGTGCGCTCCCAGCTGAACAGCCTCGCCCGCGCCAGGCCGCGCTCGCGCAGCCGCTGCGCCTCGGCGCTGTCGGACAGCAACAGCTCGAGCGCCTGGGCGATCGCGCGCGGGTCGTGCGGGTCGAACATGAGCGCGGCATCGCCCGCGACCTCGGGCAGCGAGGAGGCGTTCGAGCACGCCACCGGCACGCCGCGAGTCATCGCCTCGAGCACCGGAAGCCCGAAGCCCTCGTACAGCGACGGGTACACGAACGCCTCTGCCACCTCCCACAGCCCCTCGATCAGATCGCTCGGCACCCAGCCCGGGAAGCGCACGTCGTCGGCCACCCCGGCGGCCAGCGCCCGCTCACGCAGCTCTTGCTCGTGCGCTGTGGGGTAGCCGGGCAGGACAAGCAGCGGGCGGCGCTCTACGGGGATCAGCGCCAGGGCGTCGATCAGGGCCATTAGGTTCTTGTGTGGCCGCTTGGCCGAGAGGGTGAGCAGCACTCGGCGCTCACCGAGATCAAAGTGCGCTCGCGTCTCACCCGCAGAGGGGGTCGTCTCAGGGTCGGGGGCATGAAGGCCCTGCGGCACGACATCAATCTTCTCGGCGGGGGTGTGCAGCAGCTCGGTCAGGTCGCGTTGGGTGCTCTGCGAGATCGCAATCACTCGGTGCGAGCGTCGCACGGCAAGCGGCACGAGCACTCGCATTCCCAGGTCGCGGACGCCCGCGTGGGCCTCGGGGAAGCGGGCGTAGATCAGGTCATGGACAGTCACGACACGTCGAAAACGCCCCCAGGTCGGAGCGGTGCTGGCCAGGCTGTGCAGCAGATCGACCCGGCGTGCTGCCGCCAGTCGCGGCAGCAGGGTCTGCTCGCCGCGCACCCACTGCACGCGGTTGCGGGCGTTCACCGGCACCGTCACCGCCGGCAGCAACTCTCCCCATGGGCCATCGTTGGCGGCTGCGGTCTCGCGGTTGACAAAAGCGGTAAAGCGCACCTCTGGGGCCGCTGCCACCAGCGCCGGGATCAGCTCGCGCGCCGCGACCTCCATTCCCCCCGTCTCACCCGGTACGAGGAAGATCAGGTTGAGGGCGATGTGCCCTCTCTGGGTCGTACCGCCCATGGGGTCCAACGTCGTACCTGAAGAGCGGTGCAAGATCAGAGCGAGCGCGGTCCAGCGACGCCCGGCAGCTCGCGCGATCCGTTGCGCAGCAGCTCGAGGTCGGCGCGCGTCATCAGTCGGATCAGCTCCTCGAAGGTCGTCGCCGGCTTCCAGCCGAGGTCGCGCTCGGCCTTCGCCGGCGAGCCGATCAGGTGGTCGACCTCGGCCGGTCTGACGAACGCCGGGTCGATCGTCACGTGCTGCTCGAAGTCGCCCAGGCCAGCCTCGTCGAAGGCGACCTGGCAGCACTCGCGCACGGAGTGGGCCTGGCCGGTGGCGATCACGTAGTCCTCGGGCTGGTCGCGCTGGAGCATCAGCCACATCGCCTCCACGTAGTCCTTGGCGTACCCCCAGTCGCGTTCGGCGTCGAGGTTGCCAAGGCGCAGCTCGTCGGTCAGGCCGAGCTTGATCGCGGCAGCGTGCCAGGTGATCTTGCGGGTGACGAACTCGAGCCCTCGGCGCTCGGACTCGTGGTTGAAAAGTATCCCCGAGGTGGCGTGCAGGTCATAGCTCTCGCGGTAGTTGACGGTGATGAAGTGCCCGTAAGCCTTGGCGACGCCGTAGGGCGAGCGCGGGTAAAACGGCGTCTTCTCGGTCTGTGGGACTTCGAGCACCTTGCCGAACATCTCGCTCGAGGATGCCTGGTAGAAGCGGGCCTCGGGACACACTTCGCGCATCGCCTCGAGCATCCGCGTCACGCCGGTCCCGGTGAACTCGGCGGTCAGCGTCGGCTGGATCCAGGACACAGCGACGAATGACATCGCGGCGAGGTTGTAGATCTCCTCGGGCTTGGACTCGCGCATCGCGTCGACCAGCGAACGCTGGTCGAGCAGATCCCCCTGGTGCAGGGTGATCCGGTTACGGATGTGCTCGATGCGGTCGAACTTCTCGGTCGAGGCGCGTCTGACCATCCCATGGACTTCGTATCCACGGTCGAGTAGCAACTCGGCTAGGTAGGAGCCGTCCTGGCCGGTGATCCCGGTTATCAGCGCTTTGCGTTGGGCCACGAGCGGCATTGCAGCCTACAAACAACGGCGGTCGGGGCGCAGGTACGCAAGCGGCCGTGCGCAGAGCGGCCAGGAGAAAGCCTCGAGGCGTGGGGCTTCCCGCGGGCTATGGTCGATGGCGGCAGTCGGTCGGGCGAGCAGCTCGCGATGGACGCCTCAAGGTGACGGACGACGCTTCGTCTCACGTCAGCCGAGTAAAGCCGGTATGCGCAACAGGTCCGCGCAGCTCCTCCATGACGCTGTTGGCGCCGATCGATTCGACATCTTCGCCATCAGAAGGTTCTAGCTCATATCGTCCAGTGCGGCCCGGCAAGCGTAGGGTCCGTCAGACCTGAGGATCCTATGCGGACGTTCGTTAATGCCGATCGGCTGTCGCGGCCCGAGGATGCCTTGTGTAAAGCTGTGGTGCGCTTGAGTCCGCCTGCGAAACTCACCGTCGGCATCGACGCACGCGCCGCCGTCGAGGTCAAGGCGGGGCGCGGGCGGCTCGTGCGTGAGCTGCTGCGTGTGCTGGCTCAACGTGAGGATTCCAACCGCTACCTGCTCTACGCACGCGAGGTATGGACCGGTCTGGAAGACAGCGAGCGGCTGCGTTGGCGTCTGATCGCGGCCCGGGACCCATGGTGGCATCTGCGCACCGCGCGCCTGGCCGATCAGGAGTGCGACGTCTTTCTCTCGACCAACTCCTACCTGACGCCGCTCTTCATGCGCAAGCCGACCATCTCGATCGTCTACGACATGATCGCCTTCGATCCGGCCATGCGCCCCAATCGCCGCTCAGTTGTAGTAGAGAGGCTTACCCTCGGCGCCGCCGTGCGCCGCTGTGATGCGTTGATCGCGATCTCCCAGGCCACCGCAGACGCCCTGGCGTTGCGCTTCCCGCGCGCCGCGTCGCGTACTGTCGTTGCTCCGTTGGGCGTGACACCGGCCCTCGCATCCACGCTGAACGCGAGCGAGGCCGCCGTGTTGCCGCCAGCCGGGTTCGTGTTGGCGGTGGGCACGCTTGAGCCGCGCAAGAACCTGCCGCGCCTAATCGATGCCTATCGCACGCTGCCCGAGCCATTGCAGCGCAAGCACCCGCTCGTCGTCGTTGGTGCTCTCGGGTGGGAAACAGGCGAGACGCTGCGAGCGCTGCAGTCGCTTGGTGAACGTTGCAAGATGCTTGGCCACGTCTCCGATGCTGCGCTTGCGGAGCTCTACCGTCGCTGTGCGGTCTTCTGCTACCCCTCGCTAGGCGAGGGCTTTGGCTTGCCCGTGCTTGAGGCAATGTCCGCCGGGGCTCCTGTGCTCACCTCGAACGTCTCATCACTGCCGGAGGTAGGAGGGGACGCCGCGGCGTACGCTGACCCGCGCGATGCAGGTGAGATTACGCGTGAGTTGCGTGCGCTGCTGTGCGACGAGAAGTATCGCACCGATCTTTCGCGCCGCGGGCCTATTCGAGCGGCGGAGTTTTCGTGGGAGCGGTTTGTTACGGAGAGCCTGCGGCATCTCGAAACAACGGCGAGTCGCTAGCTCGCTGCAGCCGCCAGAAGTTGCCCCACTTAAGAACCTGTCTAACAAACTAGCGGACTCCTGATGTTTGAGTTTGTCAATAATATAATACATGTAAAATGAGCGCGTGGGGCATCTCTAATAGAGAGGTGGTGGGCCGCCCGTTATACGTGATGGGGGTTATGTGTTAGATAACGGTCCATTTCGTGCCTAAGCGAGGTGGCGGCCTCCGCTTTACGTCTGCGATATATTGCGCTGAAATGGATGACCTGTTTCGGCGTGCGCGCCGTATTTTTTACAATTTGGACGGCCCATGGTATCGGCGCGGGATCGTTGAGGCGCTGGGATCCCGACGGTTCTCGAATCCGGCCCTATTCGGCATGGACCAACGCCTTGCCGCGCTTGCGCCAAGTGGGGGTACATTCCTTGAAGCTGGCGCCCACGACGGCTATACGCTGTCGAACACGTACTATCTCGAACGCTTTTGTGGTTGGCATGGCGTCTTGGTCGAGCCGATTCCCGAGCTGCGGCGAAAGTGCGAGCGACGTCGGCCGCGTTCGCAGGTATTCGGATGTGCTCTGACGGGGCCGGGTCACACGGCGACGATGACTATGCACTTTGGTGATCTTATGTCGAGCATAGACGACCCAGTGTATGCCGAAGGAGGGCTAGCAAATGCTGGGCGGAGTGCGTACTCCGTCGCGGTTCCGGCACGCACCCTATCAGAGGTACTTGATGAGGCTGATCTGAACGGCGTCGATGTGATGGTTCTCGATCTAGAGGGTCACGAGATAGAGGCTCTTTCTGGTCTTGATATGGAACGTCACGCGCCGCGGTTCCTGATGCTCGAGTTCGTGGGTGACCAATGCGATGCTCGGGCCCAGTTCGATCCAGTGCTGAAGTCTCATTTCTCGTTTAGAGAATCGCTTTCAGATTACGATGTTCTGTACGAGCGACGGGATTGATTTCGTGCTGCAGTGGGACCTAAACGCTACTGCCTACGTGAATAGTAGACAGGTAAGGGTAAGCAAGCGAGGCAGGACCGGCTTAGGTCGCTTTTCTCATCTGCGGACCGGCGCCAGCAATCCATCTACATCCGGCGAGCACAGTAGATCCACATTATCCCGGATCAGCTCGTCCGGCCACTCCCACCAACGCAGCTCTAGCAACAGCTCGATCTGCCTGTCGTCGAAGCGGCGACGCAACTCCCGCGCCGGGACCCCGCCGACGATCGCATACGGGCGCACCTCGCCGGTCACCACGGCACGGGCCGCAACGACGGCGCCGTCGCCGATCTTTGCGCCCGGTAAAATGAGTGCCTGCGCACCGATCCAGACATCGTTGCCGACCTCGGTGTCGCGCTCCGATCGCGGATGCCCGTCAGTGAACGCGCCCGGCAGCCCCCACATAACACGAAATGGATAGGTCGAGATCCAGTCTGCTCGGTGGTTTCCGCCAAGCGAGAATTCAACTCCGTAGGCGATCGAGCAGAATGCCCCGATCTTAAGGCGAGCGCGGTCGCTGCGTCCGGCGTTGACCTTGAAGGAACCGTACGTATGCCGCCCGACGCTGGCTCGCCCAGCCGCGATTGCCTCCGCGGTGGTGAGAGAGCCGAACATGTCTCCGGTGACGGGGTCGGTAGCCCCCGCGTTGCCGATCTCCGTTCGCGTGCGCTCGAGCGCACGGCGTAGGATGCGTAGCATCTGTCCTCGCTCCACGCCGGACAGGCTAACGATCGCCGCAACGCCGGGCACCCCGCCCGTGCATGCTAGACCGCGCCCGTGCCGAGAATCCTGTTCATAAATCCCAACCACGAGGACTACCTCGCCGATGGCCTCTTCCACGGACTGCGCACGCTGCTCGGCCCGGATGTCGTCGACTACCCCAAGCGCGAGTTCGCCTACGACAGCTACCCGGCAGAGCGCCGCGCGCAGCTGTACGGCCGCGGCTTTTCGATGTACGCGCTGCTCCCCGACATCCCGGTGGACCGCGTTCGGGTGTTGCACCGGGCCCTGGCAGGTGAGTTCGACCTTGTCGTCTTCGCCGATATCTGGGGTGGCTTCGGGACGTTTGCCCAGCTGGCGCCAGAATTGGGGGGCCGTACGCGGCTCGCCGTGCTCGACGGCGCTGATCGCATCGAGCCGTATCCATACGCAGGCCTGTGGTGGCGGCGGCGGGTGTGGTGGACTCTGCCGCGCGCACACACGCGCGCTCTGTA
Organism: Solirubrobacteraceae bacterium; assembly: GCA_036269375.1. Classification (GTDB taxonomy): domain Bacteria; phylum Actinomycetota; class Thermoleophilia; order Solirubrobacterales; family Solirubrobacteraceae; genus Palsa-744. Next base: position 6,569 of record DATASE010000003.1, on the reverse strand, counting down.
CTTCAAGAGAGAGATCACCCCGTGGACGGGCACGTTCCGGGCATATCTGACGTTGCCACCGCAGCTGGCTTCGCGGCTGCCTTCGATCAGACGCATGCGAGAGATCGCCTTCTCGTTTCCCGAAGAGAAGATTCTCGCTGCCGCGCGTGGCAAGGATCGTCTGCTTGCCAGCCACGTGGTCGATCCAGAAGTTGCCGAGCGCGTTGGCGCACCCACCGCCTATGCCTTCGCCGACGAGCGCGACTACTACGCCGACCTGCAGCGTTCGAAGTTCGGAATCACGACCAAGCGCGCCGGCTGGGATTGCCTGCGCCATTACGAGCAGGCGGCCAATGGCTGTGTCCCCTGCTTTCGCGAACTGGACCGCAAGCCGACTCGCTGTGCCCCGCACGGGCTCGACGAGAGCAACTGCGTCATCTACCGCGAGGCCGGCGAGTTGTTGCGGCGACTGGATGACATCAACGACGACGCCTACGCGAGGCTACAGGCTGGTGCGCTGGCGTGGGTGCGGGCCAACAGCACCCGTCTCCGCGCCGAGCAGTTCCTGGAAGCATGCGGCCTCGCCGCGAGTCGATGAGGGCCGAGCAGAAGGGCGGGCCGACGCCGCTCGCAAACACCTCACAGCCGATCCAGGCTGGGGCCGATGGGCCCGACCTGCTCGATTCCCGCGAGGCTGGAGGTCGTTACATCCGCGGCGCGACGATGCGGATGGTCGCCTACGGTGGTGGTCTCCTGGTGGGCGTCGTTGCGACCCCATTTGTCACAAGGCACCTCGGGGCGGCCGGCTGGGGGCGGTTCGTCACGGTCACATCGCTGGTGTTCGTCGTCGCGGCGCTCACCGAGGGTGGCCTCGCAAACCTCGGCGTGCGGGAGCTGAGCACGGCAGACGAGTGGGAGCGGCGACTTTATATGTCCTCGCTGATCGGGCTGCGGATCGTGCTGTCGCTCGTGGGGATCGCGCTGGCGGTCAGCTTTGCTTTCGTGACCGGGTATTCCTCGCTGCTTGTGCAGGGAACTGCGATCGCGGCGGTCGGCCTGCTGCTCAGCAACCTACAGCTGACCTGGGCACTGCCGCTAACGGCCGAAATGCGGCTCGGTTGGCTTGCTATCGGCGACTTCCTTGCGCAGGCGATCACCGCGGCTAGCATGCTCGCGCTTGTGGCGTTGGGGGCCTCTCTGCTGCCATTTTTCCTGGTCGCGGACCTAACAGCGGCCGTGATGCTCGTTTTCACGGTTGTGCTTGTGCGAAAGCGCACCTCTTTGCGGCCCGGCTTCGACATGGCGCGTTGGCGTACGTTGTTGTCCGAGTCGATCGTCTACGCCGCCGCAACCGCGCTGGGCATCGTCTACTTCCGCGTCGTCGTGATCGCGGGAGGCCTGTTGACGAGTGCCAAGCAGACAGGCTACTTCGGTTTGGGTTTTCGCGTTGTCGACATCGTCAATGCGGTTCCCTGGTTGCTTGCGGGCTCGGCCTTTCCGATCCTCGCGCGGGCGGCACGAGACGACGCGCACCGGCTCAGCTACGCATTGCAACGCATGTTTGAGGCGGGCCTGATCGTTGGCGGTGCCGTCGCTCTTGGGCTATTCGTCGGTGCGCCTTTCGCCGTCGAAATCGTCGGCGGCCCGGGCTTCGCACCGTCGGTGACTGTGCTGCGAATCCTCGCAGTCGGCGTGCCCGCCACCTACCTGGTCGCAACATGGTCTTTCGCGCTGCTGTCGCTGAAGCGCTATCGCGAGCTGATCGTGGTCAATGCGGTGATGGTGCTCACCGCGATCGCGCTGTGCGTTGCCTTGATACCGCCATACGCCTCGCAGGGTGCGGCCCTCGTAACGGCCACGTTGGAGATGCTGCTGGCCGCCGGCTACGCAATCGCGCTGGTCCGCCATGAGCGTGATCTGCGTCCGAGCTTGCAACGGATTCCGCGGATCGCGCTGGCCCTGGCGGTGGCGCTTGCGGCGTCGCAGCTCGCACCGGTGCCTTCGGTTGTCGCCGCGCTCGTGGCTGTCGCGGTGTTCGCGGGGCTCCTTGCCACGCTGGGAGTGTTGCCCGAGGAGCTGATTCAAGCCGTCTTCCGACGTGGCGCAACGCAGGCTGGCGAGGCTGTCGACCAACACGCGCCGTAGCGGTTGCGGGCAACATTTGCTGTGACCGCCGAGTGCATCTCGACGTTCTCATAAGATCGACCACTATGCCGGCCACGATCCCGCTCGACGCTCCGAAGTCTGATGGCTACTACGCCCTCGGCCGCGAGGAAGTGATCGCCTATCTGCCGAGGCCGGTTGGGCGGGTGCTCGACGTCGGCTGCGGTGAAGGTGGAGCGGCTGGACCTCTGCGGGCGGCCGGCGCCAGCTACGTCGCCGGGATCGAGATCCTGCCGGAGCCGGCAGCACGCGCAGAGCAGGTCTACGACGAGGTTCGCTGCGGCGATGCGATCGAACAGCTGGCGTACGTGCGCGGTCCGTTCGACTCGATCCTCTGCTACGACGTGTTGGAGCACTTGTACGACCCGGCTGCTCTCGTGCGAGCACTGGTGGAGGTGGCTGCTCCCGGCGCTCGACTGCACGTCTCAGTTCCCAACGCCAGCCATGTCTCGCTGTTGCGCGACCTGATCGTGCGCGGCACCTTCGGCTATAAGCCGTTCGGACACCGAGACGCGACGCACCTGCGTTGGTTCACGCGCAAGGACATCAGTGCGATGCTCGAAGAGTCTGGTTGGTGCGTTCTGCGCACCGATCCTTCCAAGCTGTGGCGCACATCGCGTACGCTCGACCGCCTCACGCACAAACGCAGTACCGAGTTCTTTGCCGGGCAGTGGTTCGTGCTGGCGCAAAAGGCCATCTGATTCCGTGCGAGTGTCGGTGTGCGTGCCGGTGTATCGCGCGAGCGTGCCGCCGAACATCGCAACGCTCGCGGCCGGGCTGCCGGCTGCGCTTGCCGGGTTGGATGGCGAGCTCGTCGTGGCTCTCAACGGCATCTCCGCCGATGTAGCGGGCGTGCCAGCCGCAGCCAGGACGGTCGAGCTGGCGGTCAATCGCGGCGTGGCTCCGGGCTGGAACGCTGCGGCACGCGCGGCGAGCGGAGGCGTTCTGGTGTTCGCTAACGATGATGTCGTGCTCGGTCCCGGCTCGCTGGCACGTCTGGTCGACGCGCTTGACGGCAGACCAGACGCTGGCGTTGTCGGTCCGCTTGGAGCGCTCTGGGACCTGGCCGCCCCCGCCCATCGCCACTGGGTGGATGGCGCAGCGCTCTCGGCCGGCGAGCTAGAGCGCTGCGACGCTGTTTCTGGGTTCCTGATGGCGGTTCGGCGTGAGGTGTACGAGCGCGCCGGCGGCTTTGACGAGCGCTTTGCCCCATGCTCTTGCGAGGAGATCGACTTCTGCGCGGCGGTCCGGCTCGACCTCGGACTTGACTGCTTTGTGGTCGGCGGCGTAGAGCACGATCACGAGTTTCACATCTCCACGGCTCCCCCCTGGCGACGGCTCGAGCACAACGGCCGACGGGAGACGCTGTGGCGCATTCACCGCCGCAACGTTCGCGCGTTCAGGCGCAAGTGGGCGGGCAGGGTGTGAGCAGCGCATGTCGATGAGAGAGCGCGTGATCGTCTCGCTCGGCGCCGGTCCTCAGCGACGACTGCTGGCGATAGCCCGTCGCACGATCGAGCCCTACGCGCAACGTCACGGATACGACCTGCAGCTGCGCACCGAGCCCCCCGTCTCAGAGCGACCGGCTCCGTGGGCGAAGATCCAGATCATGCGCGAGCTGGTAGAGCGTTACGAGCTGGTCGTGTGGTTGGACGCCGACTTGGTGATCGTCGACCCGCGCGAGGACATCGCGAGCGAGCTGGAGCGTGACAAGCTTCTCTATCTCGTCGAGCATCGCCACGACGGGTGGCGGATGCCCAACACGGGCGTGATGATGCTGCGCGGAGGGCGCGCTGCTGCCGATTTTCTCGATGCCACCTGGTCGCTGGATCGCTACGAGCAGCACCGCTGGTGGGAGAACGCCGCGGTGTGCGACTTGCTCGGCTACGACCTCGACCCGCCGCGGTCGGTGCGCAGTACGCCTCTCCTGGCGAACACGAAGTTCATATCCCCGGGCTGGAACTGGATCGTTGACGCGCGCAGTGCCAATCCCCGCATACGTCATTTCCCCGGCTACTCGCTTCGCACACGAACCGCGCTGATGCTCGCGGCGACCACCGAGGCACGAGCTCGAGCGCTGCTGCGAGCTGACGCAAACGCCTCAGGTGCTCTCCTTACCCCCAGGCGTCAATCGCGCCGGCGATAGAGCACGTCGCCGGCAGTCAGCGCCTCCGCTGCCTCATAGCGGTCCGCGAGAACCGCCTCGACCGCTCCTCTGCGCTCCTCTCCCTCGACCTCCACGAGCAGCCAGGTCGGCCCCCACCGATCGAAGTCGAGTCCGCGCAGCGCGTGCGCCTCGAAGCCCTCGAGGTCCAGCGACATGAAATCGATCGTCCTCACGGCGGTATCTCCGATGACCTGATCGAGTGTCCGCGCGACAGCCTCCACCTCGTAGCCACTCTCTCCTGCATCCGCAGCACGGCGTTCGAGCTCAGACTGGGAGCCCTTGATCAGCGAGCGCAGATCGCCGTAGGTCATCGTCACGTGCGTATCGGGAAAGTCGGGCGGCACGAGCGCACAGTTGTGGACTTGTGAGCGCGGTCGCGTACGCCGACATTCTTCGCTGAGCTCTGGGATCCCCTCTACCAAGATGCCGCTCCATCCCTTGAAACGTTCGAGGTAGTACGTGTTGCTCCATGTGTAGCCGTCGTTTGCGCCGGCCTCCAGATATGTGCCGTGCGCCGGGAGGTATCGCTGCAGCTTCTCGTCTAGATCGTCATGCCCGGGACGGGAATGACGATCCGAGCCGAACGCCTCGAACAGCTGTCTGCGCGCGCGCACGAGGCGCTTGCGGGTAGCGCGGTGGCGCAATGGCGTCCATCTCAGCAGAGCATCAGTTGTCGAGTCGACCGGGCGCATCGCCGGGAAGATTATTGTGTGAGCATGGAAGCACTACCGATCACCCTGTGCGTCAGCACGCGCAACGCCGAGCGGCATTTGACGCAATGCATCGACAGTGCTCGCGACTGGGTCAGCGAGATCGTGATCGTGGACATGGACAGCGACGATCGCACCCGTGAGATCGCCCGGGCTGCGGGCGCCAAGGTGGTCGAGGTGCCAGCGGCCGGTTGGGCCGAGCCGGGTCGCGAAGCAGGGTTGCGAGCCGCCAGCCAGCCCTGGGTCTTGGTGCTCGATGCCGATGAGCGTGCCGGCCCCGAGCTCGCCACGCTGGCTGCTTCCTGGGTGGCACGCGACGATCTCGACGGAGTATTGCTACCCCGTCAGAACTTCCAGTTCGGCTGGTGGTTGGAGGGATCCGGTATCTGGCCCGACTGGCAGCTGCGCCTGTTTCGTGCAAATAGCACCACGTGGCCAGCACACCGGACGCACGTGGGCGCACAGGTGGACGGGCACGTCGAGCGCGCACCGGCAAAGCCCGCCAACGCGATCGTGCACCACAGCTTCCCGTCGATCTCAGCTTGGGTTGCGGGGATGAACCGCTACACCGAGCTCGAGGCCCGTCGCCTGGCCGAGGAAGGTCAGCGCGGCGGTTTGCTCCGCCTGCTCGGCGTTCCGCTGGCTCGTTTTGCCGAGCTGTACGTCGTCAGGCGTGGCTACCGTGGCCGGCGCTATGGATTGGCTGTTGCGTTGATGTCGCTGTGCTACTGGTTGATGGCAGAGCTGAAGCTGTGGGAGCTGCGGCTGGACAGCAACGGGATGCCAGATGGAGCCGTTCGCGAGCTTTGATCTCAGAAGTCGACTGGCGTGGCGGCACGGGGACGCATGTCCAGCCAACTCATGGCAGTGGGACGCTCCGTCAACGCCGCCCTGCGCTGTCGTGGGCTCATGAAGTCGAACTCCGCCAAGCCCGTGCTGTCCGTCGGCGCTGACGGGATGGACTTGATCTCATGGCTGGGCTCGAACCGCTCGGTGATCGTCTTGCCGATCGACGGGTCGATCGCGTCGTGCAGCTCAACGATGATGCGCCACAAGCGCAGCGCAGGAACCAGTCGAGGATCGAGTAGGGTCTTCTCGTAGCCCTCGCAGTCGCACAGAAGTGCGACATCGGCGGTGTCTATGGCGGCGAGGGTAGTAGGAGTGCATTCTGACTCGATCTCGACGTTGCGGACATCGTTGATCCTCGCCATCTCTGCACATTGAGCGCGCGCTTCCGCGCTGATGTCGTAGGCGACAACGCGGCTTTGTGGCAGTGAGCGTGCCAGCCCAACTGCGTAGTAGCCCTCGGCGCACCCGACATTCAGTATCAGCGAGGGCGATTGGCTCAGCCAGCGCGTGACCGAAGGATGCAGCTCACGCTCGTAGGTGCCGGACACCTTGCCAACCAAGTCCACCGACGTGCGCTCCATGCCATCGAGATACCGCATGCCCTCGAAAGGTCCGCGGCGCACGGTCGATCCGTAACGACGAATGTACTCTACGTTTGCAGGAGCGATGACGAAGCGATACCAGTGCATCCGCACACGGTC
>DATASE010000002.1:0-4383 GCA_036269375.1 Solirubrobacteraceae bacterium | reverse complement strand
CAGCTCCTCGACCGGCAACGGGTCGGCGTCCGCAGGAGGCCACTCGCCGTCAGCTGGAATCCGAGACAGGATCGCCTCGCGCCGCTCCTCAGCGCCGGGCTCCGCCCGCGCGAGCACACCACTGGCATGCCGCGTCCAATCGCGCTCCAGGTCCAGACCGTCCGGATGCGAGGAAGCCACAAGCGCATGTATCTCCACCGACCGACCCCCGTGCTGGTCGGCTGCGCCGACCGATACCTGCAGAGCGACGCGATCCACCTCGCCAAGCGTCAGCGGCTGCTCGAGCGTCAGCTCGCGCACCGTCTCGCAACCGACGAGCCGTCCGGCGTGCAACGCCAGCTCGAGCAGCAACGTGCCCGGAACGACAGTCACACCCATGACCGCGTGCTCGGCAAGCCAGGGTTGATCGTCAAGCGACAGGACGCCCGTGAACATCGCCGCGTCGCGTCCGGCCAAGGCGATCCCAGCGCCGAGCAGTGGGTGCCTTGCGGAGACCAGCCCAAGCGAGTCTGGGTCGCCTGCGGCCAGCGGGACCGCGGGCCAGTAGCGCTCGTGCTGGAAGGCGTACGTGGGCAATGCCACGCTCTCGATCGAGTCTTCGCCCACCGCATCCCAGCGCACGTCGACCCCCCTTGCCCACAACCGAGCGAGCGCACCCAGCAGCGTCGGCGCCTGCTCTCTGCGACGGCGCATCAGGGGAATCGCAACGGTTCGTGCGCCCGGCGACCCGGCCCGCTCGCCACCCTCCGGGGATGCCGAGCTCGAAACACCGGCCCTCGCCTCCCCGTCGAGGTCCTCCAGGCACTCTTCGACCATCGTGCTGAGCACGGCGTCGGGACCGAGCTCGACGTAGGTGCCCACCCCCTGCTCGTGCAGCCAACGAACCCCGTCGCCGAAGCGAACCGTCTCGCGCGCGTGACGCGCCCAGTAATCGGGGTCGGACAGATCCTCCACGCCAACCGGCTCACCGGTCAGGTTCGAGACGATCGGCAGCCGCGGCCGTGCGAACGAGATCCCGGCGGCAACCTCGCGCAACTCCGCGAGCGCGTCCTCGACGAACGGCGAGTGAAATGCGTGCGAGACGTTCAGACGGCTGGTCTTGATCCCCTGCTCGCGCCACGCCTTGGCAAGCTCCAGCACGACTCGGCGCTCGCCCGAGATCACCACGGAGCTGGGTGAGTTGACCGCCGCCAGCGACACTCCCTCCAGCTCGGCCACCCGTTCGCGCGCCTCGTGCTCGCCCACCCGCACGGCCACCATCGCCCCGCGCCGAGGCAGCTTGCCCATCAGCCGTCCGCGCGCCGCGACCAGCGCGCACGCGTCGCTCAAGGAAAGCGCCCCCGCGACGTGTGCGGCAGCCAACTCGCCGACCGAATGCCCGATCACGAAGTCGGGCAGCACGCCGAGCTGCTCAAGCAACCTGGCCAGTGCGACCTCCAGCGCGAACAGCGAGGTCTGGGCGAAGGCCGTATCGCGAAGCGGATCCGCGGCACCCGTCCGGCGCTCCTGCCCGCTCGATTGCCCGAGGCCGGCGGTGCTTGCGCCAGCGGCCTCAGCGCCGCTCCCGCCGACGATCATCTCGAGCAGCGAGCAGTCAACCAGCGGCGTCAGCTCGGCGCACACCTGCTCGAGCCCCTCGCGGAAGATCGCGGAGAGTCGATACAGCTCGCTCCCCATGCCGGCCCGCTGAGCGCCCTGACCGGTGAACAGAAACGCCACGCAACGACCGCGCTGACCGATCGCGACGTCGCTCACGACTGTGGAGCGCGCGCGCGGCGAGGTCCGCGCCGGCTCGGACATGCCCCTCGACGCGACGCTCTCAAGGCCTGCCAGCAGCGACTCCCGGTCCGATCCGATCGCGACCGCCCGATGGGTGAGCGCCGCACGCGTGGCGGCGAGCGAGAGCCCCACCGCCCTCAGATCGAGCTCGGGCTCGCTCTCGACGCGCTCGGCGAGCCGCCGCGCCTGCGCCCTTAGCGCCGACTCCCCCTGACCCGAGACGACCCACGCGTGCAGTCCGAGCGGCGACTCTCCAGCAACGCTCGGCTCGGGGCTTGCTGGCGCTGCGGGCGCCTCCTCGAGGATCACGTGGGCGTTGGTGCCGCCGATGCCAAACGCGGACACCCCGGCACGCCGCGGCGTCTGCGTGCGTTGCCATGGAGCCGCCTCGGTGAGCAGCGAGATCTCCCCGCCCGACCAGTCGACCTCGCGAGTCGGCTCCTCGGCGTGCAGAGTCCTCGGAAGTTGCTCGTGACGCAGCGCCATGATCATCTTGATCACCCCCGCCACGCCCGCGGCCGCCTGCGCATGCCCCACGTTCGACTTGATCGAGCCGAGCCGCAGCGGGCGCGAGGCCGAGCGCCCGGCGTGCACCGCGAGCAGAGCCTGTGCCTCGATCGGGTCGCCCAGACGCGTTCCGGTGCCGTGCGCCTCGACCGCGTCGATCTCCTCTGCCGTCAGGCCCGCGGAGCTGAGCGCGTCGGCGATCACCCGCTGTTGCGAGGACCCGTTCGGCGCCGTCAAACCGTTGCTGGCGCCGTCCTGGTTGACCGCGCTGCCTCGCAGCAGTGCAAGGACCGGATGTCCACGGCGTTGCGCATCCTGCAGCCGCTCGAGCAGCAACACGCCGATACCCTCGCTCCAGGAGGTTCCGTCGGCACCGTTTGCAAAGGACTTGGAGCGACCGTCGGGCGCAAGCCCCCGCTGGCGGGCGAAGTCCACGAACATGTGTGGCAGCGCCATCACCGTCACTCCGCCGGCAAGCGCCAACGAGCATTCGCCGCTGCGCAGCGCCTGACAGGCGAGGTGCAGCGCAACCAGCGAGGAGGAGCAGGCGGTGTCGATCGAGAGCGCCGGTCCCTGCAGGCCGAGCGAATAGGCGACACGGCCGCTCGCCACGCTGTCGGAGGTGCCCGTCAGCCTGTGAGCGGTGGGGTCCGGCAGGCCGTCGACCAGGCTCGTGTAGCCGTTGTTGCAGATACCCGCGAACACGCCCGTGTCGCTACCGGCCAGCGAACGGGGATCGATACGGCCGTGCTCGCACGCCTCCCAGCTGACCTCCAACAACAGTCGCTGCTGCGGGTCCATCGCCAGCGCCTCGCGCGGGCTGATCCCGAACAGCTCGGCGTCGAACAGCGGCGCGTCGTGGAGGAAGCCGCCCTGGCGAGCGTAGCCCGCCTGCTCGTAGGCGAGCTCGTCGCGCTCGGAGAGCCTCCAGCGGCGGTCGTTGGGAAAGCCACCGATCGCGTCGCGTCCCTGCTCTACGAGCTGCCACAGCTCCTCGGCCGACTTCACCCCACCCGGGAAACGACAGCCGATGCCGACCACGGCGATCGGCTCGCTTCCGCGTCGGCGCAGCTCGTCGAGGTCGCGCCGGGTCCGACGCAGATCCCCCGTCACGCGCTTGAGATAGTCGCGCAGCTTCTGTTCGGACTCCGTGCTCACGCCTGCTCCGCCCGATCACTCATCGACTCGGCCCCATCGCTTTGGGAGACACCGAGCTCGCGGTCGATCAGCTCGAAAAGCTCGTCGTCGGCAGCGTCTATGAGGTCGTCCTCGGCGACTCCGTCGACTCCGAGCTCACCTTCGAGCGAGTCGGGCTCGCTCTCCCAGCGCACCAGGATCTCCTGCAGACGTGCGGCGATCCCGCTCCTGCGGGCGCGCTCGGCGGAAAGCAGCGAAAGACCGCGCGCGAGCTCGTCCGGATCGATCTGACCCTCGCGGTCCTCGGCGGCGTCGCTCGTCAGCTGCGCGAGCAGAAAGCGGACCATTGCAGCGAGCGTCGGATGGTCGAACGCCAACGTCGCCGACAAGCGCAGGCCGGTGGCGGCGCTCAAGCGGTTGCGCAGCTCGATCGCGGCCAGCGAGTCAAAGCCGAGATCCTTGAAGGTCCTGGTGGACTCGATCGCATCGACGGAGACGTGGGACAACACGGCTGCGGTCTGAGCGCGAACGAGCTCGCGCACGATCCGCGCGCGCTCGACTTCGGGCGCCGCCGCAACGCGTGCCGCCAGCGAGCTCGGCTCGAGCGTCCTTGCGTGACCACTCCGAGGCGCGCGGCGCGCTAGCCCGCTCATCAGCGACGGCAGGTCCCGATCCACCGCTCGGGCCACCAGCGCACGCGTGTCCACGCGCGCGATCACCTCCAGCGCCTCTTCTGAATCCAAGGCGCGGTCGAACAGCTCAAGCGCATGCGAGGCGGGGAGCGTCAGCAGGCCGGCGTGCGCCATGCGGGCAAGATCCTGCCGGGCGATCCTGCCGGTCATCCCGCGGCTCTGCTCCCATGGGCCCCACGCGATCGAGACAGCCGGCAGGCCGAGGGCGCGCCGGTATGCGGCAAGCGCGTCCAGGAACGAGTTGGCCGCAGCGTAATTGGCCTGCCCG
>DATASE010000001.1:0-10452 GCA_036269375.1 Solirubrobacteraceae bacterium | reverse complement strand
TCGGCAATCGGCGAGCGCGTCGGTGCGATCGCAGTGCGTCTGAATGGCGCGCAGGTGCCGGCCCAGGTGCTCGACTCAGAGGCGCAGGTGGTCTGGTCAAAGCTCGTGCGGCTGAACGCGCTGGCCTGCACGACCAGCGCGTATGACCTGCCGCTCGGCCCGATCCGCTCCACGCCCGAGCTGCGCGCGGAGCTGCTCGGCGCGATCGAAGAGGGCTGCGCCGTGGCGCGTGCCGAGGGCGCCGACGTCCCCCCCGGCGACCCGCTTGGCGAGCTGAGCGCCGCGCACGCGGGTCTCGGCAGCTCGATGCAGCGCGACGTCGCCGCCGGCCGCCAGCCCGAGCTCGACGCGATCGCGGGCGCGGTGCTGCGCGCCGGCGCGCGCCACGGCATCGCCTGCCCGACGATCGAGCGCTTGGTCGCGGCGATCGCCGCCCGTGCCGGGGTGGAGCCGCCCCGGGCGGACCCGTCCACCGCCGGGCGCGCGTCCTCCTAGCTCGCCGAACCGACCACGCGCGCAAGCGCGTGGTCCATCCAGATCAGATTTCGCGCGGCGGCTGGGCGGGCGCGCCCGCGGGAACCGTCTGCGTGGAAACCGCCTCGACGACCTCCTGCTCGGCCGCGCTGCGCTCGCCGTCGTGCTGTCCGTCGCACAGCACGCGGAAGTTGGCCGACTGGCCGCCGTCCATGTGGATCGTGATCCCGGGCAGGATCTCCTCGCCCTGCTCGAGGCCCAGCCGCTCCATGTCGAAATGCGAGAGCCCGATGCCCCATGCCGTGTGCGTGGGATTCTCGCGGTCGTGCGCTGCGACGGCCTGCGCAAAGCGCTCCAGGTTCTTGGCGATCTTGGCGGTGCCGGACATCGTCAAGCCGAAAGGGTAACCCGATCGGGGCTGCCCGCAAGCGCCTCGCGCACGCGTGGCGCGACCTCGTTGGCGAACAGCTCGGTCGCACGCATCGCCCGCTCGTGTGCGAGCACGCCGACGCTGACGTGACCGAGGAAGCGGTCATGGCCGAACAGCTCGTGCTGGGCGAGGATCTTGGCGGCCACCTGCTCGGGCGTGCCGACCAGCAGATGACCGTCGGGCTCGCAGCCGGCGTCGAACTGCGCGCGGCTCATCGGCGGCCAGCCGCGCTCGCGGCCGATCCGATTCATCATCTGCGAGTAGGGGCCGAAGAACTCGTCGCGTGCGCGCTGGGCGGTGTCGGCTATGTACATGTGCGCGTTGATGCCGACGGCGACCCGGGCCTCTTGCCCAGGCTCCCCGCCGCTCTTCGCCTCGTGGCCCGCTCGGCGAACCGCCTCGCGGTACAGCTCCACCAGCGGCGCGAAGCGGGCCGGCTGCCCGCCGATGATCGCGATCATCAGCGGCAGCCCGAGCGCCCCGGCGCGGACGATCGACCCCGGCGAGCCGCCGACCGCGATCCAGACCGGCAGCGGTTGCTGCAAGGGGCGGGGGAAGACCTCGGCCGCTTGCAACGGCGCGCGGTGCTGCCCCGACCAGCTCACCTGCTCGGAGTCGCGCAGCGCCAGCAACAGCTCCAATTTCTCCGCGAACAGCTCGTCGTAGTCGGCGAGGTCGAGCCCGAACAACGGAAAGGACTCGGTGAACGACCCCCGCCCGGCCATGATCTCCGCGCGCCCGCCGGAGAGCAGGTCGAGCGTTGCGAACTCCTCGAAGACGGTGACTGGATCGGCCGAGCTGAGCACGGTGACCGCAGTGGAGAGCCGGATGCGCTTCGTGCGCGCTGCGGCCGCGGCGAGCGCGACGACCGGAGCCGAGACCGCGTAGTCGCGCCGATGGTGCTCGCCGAGCCCGAACACGTCGAGCCCGAGCCGGTCGGCAGCTTCGACCTCCTCGAGCAGCTCATGCAGCCGCTCTGAGACCCTGCGAGGCGACGCGCCCGGGGCTACGTCGGCGAAGGTGGCGAGGCCGAGTTGCACGAGCGTGCCACGTTAGCGCCGGCTGTGGTCCTCGGCCGCGGAGCCGATCGTCGGGCTTCGCGGCGAGACGGCGGCGATCAACGGCGGCTTGAACACAATGCCCTGCGAGATCTCCAGGTGTTCAGCCCATCTCCAGGATCTCGATCCGGTACCCGTCGGGATCCTTGAGGAAGCAAAGCCGCGAGCCGCCCTCGCGGACCGAGTAGGGCGGCTTCTCCGGCTCGATGCCCTGCTCGGCTAGCTTGGCGAGGGTGCCGTCGAGGTCGCCGCTGGTGATCGCGATGTGGCCGTAGCCGGTGCCGATCTCGTACGAGTCCACGCCGAAGTTGTACGTCAGCTCCAACCGCGGCATGTCGCCGTCGCCGGGCTGATTCATAAAGACGTTGATCGCCTCGTCTGCGATCGGGATGCGGCCGACCTCCTCGAAGCCGAGCGCTTTGTAGAAGGCGATCGAGCGGTCGACGTCGGTGATGCGGTAGCAGGTGTGGATCAGGGCCATTGGACGCCAAGTCTACGCAAGCCGAGTCCGGGAGGCTAGGAGATCCCATCTAGTAGTCGCGCCGGATTTACCTCCAGCGCGCGAGCGAGGCGAACCACCGTGGTCACCCTCGGGTCGCGCAGGCCGCGCTCGATTCGCGATACCTCCGTGACGTGGATACCCGAGCGGCGGCTGACTTGACTTTGGCTCAGCTGCTGACGTGCCCGGGTCGTCGCCACGTTGTGCGCAAATATCGCGATCTCGTTCATCGTGCCGTGTCCTCGTGTTGTGATTTCGCCTGATAGGAGCGACCGTGGGAGGAGCGATCACAACAATTTGCTACGTTTGTGCTGTGGCGAATACTAAACATCCTGCCCGACGGGTTTGCGAGATCGAGCGGACTGCCCCGTGAGTGGCCTCGACACCTTTTCGCGGAGATGAGACGTGGCCAACGCAGAGGTCGTGGCCCCTCCCGGAGACTGGTGGCCTGGCGTAGATTCGTCGTGGAGAGCCTGGTGTGCCTGGTGCTGATGGCGATGATCGCGATCGCCGGCATCTCCCGCCCAGGGAACGTATTCATCGGAACATTCGTGCTCTCAGCCGTGGGCGCGATCATCGCGATCGTTCGCCATGAGCGCTGAGATGCCCGGCGTGCGAATATCTCCCCGATGATCCTCGAGCGCTCGCTGCACCCGCAGTTCGTCTCGAACACCTACCTGGTCGCCGACGGCGAGGGTGGCCCGGGCTTCTTCGTGGACGCAGGGGGCCCGGTCCAGCCACTGATCGAGGCGGCACAGCGGCTCGGCGTGGAGCCGACGCACCTGCTGCTCACCCACCACCACTACGACCACGTCTGCGAGAGCGGGGAGCTGCTCGAGCGCTGGCCGGAGCTGGCGGTGATGATCCACCCGCTCGAGCTCGCGCCGCTACTCGGCACGAACGCTCTACCCGAGCGGGTCGAGGTGCAGCCGCTGCTGGCGGGGCAGACGCTGCGGATCGGCGAGCTCGAGGTGCGGCCGCTGCAGACCCCCGGGCACACAGCTGGAATGCTCTCGCTACTGGTCGCGCGATCGGACCGCAGCGGGCCACGAGGCGGCGGCGGCGGGCCACGAGGCGGCGGCGGCGGGCCCGGCGGCTTCGAGGGCGGCGAGGCAATCGTGTTCACCGGCGACACCCTCTTCAAGGGCTCTGTCGGCGGGGTGCGCGCTCCCGGTCACACGACCTACGCCGATCTGCGCGACTCGATCATGGGCACGCTGATGGAGCTGCCGCCCGACACGACGATCTATCCCGGCCACACCGACGCCACCACCGTCGCCCAGGAGTGGCAGCAGAACCCGTTCATCCGCGTGTGGCGCGGCCTCGACCCCGAGGGCGCCACTCCGTGCACCGCACTCGGCGAGCCGGCCACGCTGATTCTGCTCGGCCGGGACTACGACGGCGGCAAGAAGGCGTGGGTGCGCTGGCCCGACGGCCGCGACGACGTCGTGCCCGGCAGCAAGGTGGAGATCGGTTGAACGAGTGGGCGCCCGACCGCGTCCAACGTCAAGCGCAAGCGCCGACCCCGCCCCGGATCCACGCCTGGGGGCGCCAGGCAGCCCACCCGCCTTTTCCGCGCGCCTAGAATCAACCTTGTGGCGCAGGAGCGGATTCCAACATCGAGGGTGCGCCGCACGGCGACGGTCGGCAGCCTGGCGGCCCGCGAGGCGGTCAAGCAGTTCGGCACGCGCGCTGCCAACCTGACGCGCGACGAGCAGTCCGCACGCGAGGCGAGCGCTCGCCGACAGCTGGAAACGGCCAAGCAGATCGTGGCCGTGCTCGGCACGATGAAGGGCGCGGCGATGAAGCTCGGCCAGGTGATGTCCTTCCTGGACGTCGGCCTGGTCCCCGAGGAGCACCGCGAGGAGTTCCAGCGCGAGCTGGCCAAGCTGCGCGACGCGGCGCCCACCGTCTCCTTCAAGCAGATGCGCCGCGTGATCGAGGAGGACCTCGAAGAGAAGATCGGCTCGGTGTTCAGCGACTTCGACGAGGAGCCGATCGCTGCGGCGTCGATCGGACAGGTCTATCGCGCGACGTTGCGCGAGGATGGCCGCGACGTCGCCGTCAAGGTCCAGTACCCGGGAGTCGCAGGCGCCGTGCGGGCCGACATGCAGAACCTGGACATGATCCTGCGGCTGATGAAGCGCATGACCCCCGCGCTCGACGTCAAGGCGCTCGCCAACGAGATTCGCGAACGAATCATCGAGGAGCTCGACTACGAGCTCGAGGCCCAGAACCAGCGCTCGCTGTGGCGGATCTTCAGCGGTCACCCGTTCATTGCGATCCCCGAGGTGATCGGCTCGCTCTCGCGCGAGCGGGTGCTAGTAACCGAGCTGGTGGAGGGCGTCGGCTTCGAGACGCTCAAGGAGCGTCCGCAGTCAGAGCGCGATCGCCTCGGCGAGATCGTCTTCCGCTTCTACCTCGGCTGCCTGTACCGTCACCGCGAGTTCTCCGGCGACCCGCACCCCGGCAACTTCATGCTGCTGGCAGACGGCCGCGTCGCGTTCATCGATTTCGGCCTGTACAAGCGGATCGACGCCCGGCCGGTGGAATTGGAGCTTGCATGTCAACGCGCGGTCACCGAGGGCGACGCCACCGCCGTTCACCGCCTGCTCGACGAAGCCGGCTTCCTGCCCGAGCCCGAGCGCGTCGACCCCGATCACCTGCTGGCGTTCGTCGAAGACGCGATCTGGTGGTACACGACCGCCGACGAAGAGGTCCAGCTGACCCCGGAGATCGCCACCGAGGTGATGATCGAGAGCTCTGACCCCCGCTCCAGCCACTTTCGCGAGATGCGCCACCAGCAGATGCAGCCCGAGCACCTGATCGGCCGGCGCACGGAGATGCTGACCCTCGCCGTCCTCTCGCAGCTGCGCGCGCGTGCCAACTGGCACCGAATCGCGCGCGAGTGGATGTACGGCGACGCGGCGGTGACCGAGCTCGGCCGCGAGGAGGAGGAGTTCTACGGCCGCGCGGGTGTGGGCGCGGTCTAGGCCGCGTCTACACCGCGCCACGCGACGAGCTGCCCCGACGGGGCAAGCCGGGCCCCAGCGGCGCGAGCTGCACGCTCCACCCGGGAAAGGCGCTCAGAGCACCTGGATCTGCATCAGGCTGGTGGTGCCCGGACGCCCGGATGGCAGTCCGGCGGTGATGCCTACCCGCGCCCCGCGCTTGCACCACCCCAGCTCGACCACCCTTCGGGCCGAGTCGGCGATCAGCGCCTCGGTGGTCTCGTGGCGGGGAATCGAGGACGCCTGGACCCCCCACATCAGCCCGCAGCGGCGCACGGTCTCGCGCCCTGGGGAGAGGGCGAAGATCGGCACCGTCGGCCGGTGCGCAGAGACCAGCCGCGCCGAGCGACCGGACAGCGTCGGCACGATCAATGCGTCGAGCCCGAGTTCGCGGGCGGCCAGGCAGAGAGAGTGGGCGACCGTGTGCGCCGGGTCGCCTTCTGTGCGCCGCACGCGAGTCGTGTTCCAGCGCTCGTAGGGAGCGATCTTCTCCGTCTCCTCTGCGACGGCAGCCATCATTTCGACGGCTCCCACCGGGTAGGCGCCGATCGCCGTCTCCTGGGAGAGCATCACCGCGTCGGTGCCGTCGAGGATCGCGTTGGCCACGTCGGCGACCTCCGCGCGGGTCGGACGCGAGGAGGTGACCATCGAGTCGAGCATCTGCGTCGCGGTGATCGAAGGCCGCGCCAGATAGCCGGCCTGCTCGAGCAGCTTCTTCTGCACCGCCGGGACCTGCTCGATCGGCATCTCGATGCCGAGGTCCCCCCGCGCGACCATCACGCAGTCGGCGGCGCGCAGGATCGCCTCGGCCTGCTCGACCGCTTGAGGCTTCTCCATCTTTGCGATCAGCGGCAGGCGCGTGTGCTCGCGCACGGTTTCCACGTCGGCGGGGTTGCGCACGAATGACAGCGCCACCATGTCCACGCCGATCGATTCGCCGTGCCGGAGCAGCTCGAGATCCTCCTCGGGCACGGAGGGAAGTGCGTGAGCCGGCCCGGGAATGTTGAGCCCTTGGCGCGAGGCGACCGCGCCGCCCACCTCGACCTCGGCGTCGACTTCGTTTGACTGCGGGCGGGCCTCTGCCACGCGCAGGCGCACGGATCCGTCAGCCAGATAGAGCACCTCTTCCTTGGTCAACGCAGCGGCCAGCCCTGGCCAGGTGATCGACATGTGGTGGGCGTCGCCTTCACGCTCCTCGCCGCACGTGAAGGTGACCAGATCGCCGGGCTTGAGCTCCACGACGTCCCCGCGCAGCGGCCCGATCCGCAGCTTCGGCCCCGGCAGGTCCTGCAGGATCGCGACGGGCCGACCGGCGCGCCCGGCAGCGTCGCGCACGCGGCGCACGGTCTCCTCGTGCTCGGCCAACGTGCCGTGTGAGTAGTTCAGCCGCGCTACGTCCATGCCGGCGCGCACCATCGCCAGCAGCGTCTCCGGCTCGCGCGAGGCGGGGCCAATCGTGGCGACGATCTTGGTGCGGCGCATCGTCGGTGGAACTTAGCGTCTGAGGGGGTCCTCGCCGTTACCGGCCCGTGGCGCGCCCACGTCCGGCACCCTCTGTGCCGGTCCACTTGCATTGACCGGCGGGGTGTCCCCGGCTCTACGATCGACCGATGCCCGTACCCTCTCGAAGGCTCCCAAGGGTTGGCGCGCGCGCACGCATAAAGCACTTCGGCGGCGGTGCGGAGAGCGTCATAGTCGTGGCGGTGTTGCAGGAGGGCCGTCGCCTGCGCGTGCGCAGTGAGGACGGCACAGAGTGCGAGTTCGCGCTGAGCCCGAAAACCGCGCGCTTCGTTGCCGTCGAGGACGTACACGGCCCGCGTCTGGAGCTGCTCGACTGAGCAAAGGCGACAGGGGCGACAAGGCGTTCAACCGGTGTCACGGCACCTCGACGTCGGGAAACCACTCCGCGCAGTGCGCACGCAGCGTCGCGCGGACCCATCCTCGCTGGGCCGGTGAGGCGCAGCGCAACTGCGCCAGCAGCTCCTTAGGGCGCTCGATCGTGACGCCCGCCGTTGCCCCGTCCCCGGGTGCTATCTCCCAGCGCACTGCCAGCCGCTCGAACAGCAGCTCGAGCGCCCGTTGCTCGGAGTCCTCGCGCGTTGCGGCCGCTCCGGCGTTTTCCGCGGCGAGAGTTCGCGAGTACTCGACCCGCGCGCCGGGGGTCAGCGAGCCGCGCAACGTCAGCGTGCCCGAGTCCGGATCGCTGTAGTCGCTGGTCGGGGCGCTCAGCGTCTGTGCCGAGCGTGCCCGGCTGCGCCTACCCACGTCTGGCCTTCACGCGCAAACGCTCACCGGCGAGCGACGAGCTCGGCGGCCGTGGCGCTCGCCAGTACATTGCGGCTTGCACGGGTCCGCCTAAAAGGTGTCGGCAGCCACCAGCAGCTGCGAGCGCACGTCGCCGGTGATCGGATTGGCGTGCCCCGGCCAGGCAGCGGCGGGCTCCATCTCGGCGAGCTTGCGGATCGAGGCCTGCGCCTGGGCGGTGTCGTAGTTATAGGTGCGCACGGGCACGTGGGGCGGACAGCTGCGCCCCCACATTTCAAGCGTGTAGAAGCAGTCGCTCACGAGCGCCAGCCGGTCGGACTCGCGCCACAACCCGATCAGCCCCGGGGCGTGCCCGGGCAGGTGGACGACGGTGAAGCCCGCCACCTGGTCGCCCTCGGACAGCGTGCCCGCGATCTTCACCGGTCCGGCGTCCCACGCGTAGCGGTGCAGCATGCGATGGATCTGACGCTGCGGCGTCGGCAGCCCGGCGAGGTTGGTGGGCCAGTAGCGAAAGCCGCCGCTGCCTTCGGCGTCCTCGCGCTCGTCGGGGTGACAGAGCACCGGCACTCCCAGCGCCGGGGCGACGCCACGGTGGTCGGTGTGCCCGTGTCCGAGCACGATCCGCTTGGCCCCCCCGAGCTTGGCCGCGGCCGAGGCGACCGCTTTGACCATCGTCCGGGCCCCGGCGTCGTACACCGTCACCCCACCGGTCTCGGCATCCTCGATCAGGTACACGTTGCAGCGCCCCGGATGCCCCTGCACGACCCAGACACCCTCGGCGACGAGCTTTGCGTCCTGGTCCGGCAGGCTCGCGACCTTCGTCTTGAAGTTGAAGGCGCCCATCAGTCGCTGCTCGGCGCCGGAGCCCTGGGGCGGCATCATCCCGATCTCGCGGGCGAAGGACAGCCCGTCCGGGAAGGCTTCGTTGCCCTGCACCAGCCCGTCGCGGACGGTGAGCACGTCGACGCCTTCCAGGCTGACCGGGCTGCCGGTCGGAGCGACCCCGTTGAAGGGCGCCGAGCCGGCGAAGGTGCCGCTCATCCGCCACTGCACGGCGCAGCGCTCGCCCTCGGTGGTCGTCTCGATCACGTCCATTTTCACGTCGGGCATCGCGGCGACCATCGAGCCGATGAACTCGCGCACCCCCTCGGGCGCGTTGACGTCGACCTGCCCGCGCACGTTCTCGCGACCGCCGGGTGCCCACATCGCCACCGCCCGCTCGACGTCGTGGGAGTCGATCGCCGCGAAGTAGCGTCGCGCGACGGTCTCGACGTCCGCGCCGGCGACGCCGCGCTTGTTGGCGGCCGAGCGGTGGATGTTGGCCGCGGCCTCCTGCACCTTGTTGGCGGCCATGCTCGCCGGTGTCTGCGAGGAGGCCGCGCGCGAGCCCTCGGATTGCGCCTGTGTCGATGTCCTGTCGCCGTCTGTCATGCCGCTGCCTCCTTTGGACGCCGTGTCACCGCCCCCGAGTCGAGAGTGTAGGCGCCAGCGGCGGCCGAGCGCGACCGTCGGGGGATAGGGTTGGCTGGAATGAGCGAGCAGACGCGAAAGCGCGAGCTGGGCCGCGGCGAGCGGGTCCTGCCGGGCGTGTGGCGCCTGCGCCTGCCGCTCCCGTGGCCGGGGGTGCCGCACGGCAACGCCTGGGCGGTACGCAGCGGCGATGGGATCGTCCTGTTCGACACCGGTTACTACGAGCCGGCGCGTCCGGGCGAATCCGGCTCGATCGCCCAGCTCGAACGGGCGCTGGCCATGTGCGCTCTGGCGATCGAGGACGTGCGTCTGGTCGTCTGCACGCACGCCCACTCCGACCACTATGGCCAGGCGGCCACGATCTGCGAGCGGGCCGGCTGCGAGCTGTGGATGCACCCCAAATACGAGCACATGTCGATCGGCGAGAGCGATCCGCAGGCGACCCTGGAACGGCGCATCGAGGTGGCGCGCCAGAGCGGCGTCCCCGAGGAGCCTCTGCGCCGCTTCGCCGAGGAGCGCAAGGACCACCAATCGGGCATCGCCGCGGTGATCGCGCCCGATCGCGCACTCGTGCCCGGCGTGGAGGTCCTGACCGACCTGGGCGCCTGGACCGTCCACGAGACCCCAGGCCACGCTCCCTCGCACGTCTGCCTGTTCCAGCCCGAGCGGCGGCTGATGATCTCCGGCGACCACCTGCTCGGGCGCATCTCGCTGTTCTTCGACTTCGGCTACTCGCCGGACCCCGTCGGCGAATTCCTCCACTCGCTGGACGCGGTGCAGCGGCTGGGCGCGCGCCTGTGTCTGCCCGGCCACGGCCGCACCTTCACCGATGTGCTCGCCCACATCGAAGGCAATCGCACCCTCGTCGACGAGCGCCTGTCGCGGGTCTTGGCGGCGATCGAGCCAGAGCCGCTGACGGCGTTCGAGGTCGTCCCGCGCATCTACGACGAGGAGCTGGCCACCCACGCCGGCCCTTGGCTGCTCAGCGAAACGCTGGCGATGCTCACGCATCTGGCGGCGAGTGGCCGGGCCAGCCGCGACGGCGGCGAGCCCGAGCGCTGGAGCGCCGACCAACCTTGACACAGTCGTGTTAGCCTTTGGCGATGCGCATCGATGAGCTGTTGGCGGGCGGGGAGCCGGTGTTCTCCTTCGAGTTCTTCCCGCCCAAGACCGAGCAGGGTGAGCAAAACCTGTACGCCGCATTGGCCGAGCTGCAGCCCTTGGATCCGGCGTTCGTATCGGTCA